>NZ_CAUGKU010000010.1:0-94740 GCF_959600285.1 Veillonella magna
TTGATTACAAGGGAAAGCGGCATTTCTTACCCACAGGGATGCCAGAAGAGCCCTAATTTTTTGGTTTTTGTTAAATGTAATTCTCCGTTTTTCCTGTACTAACGCCTTCAATGTATATCCTTTGTAGAAAATATATAATGAAATAACGCCAACTAGATTAATTATAGTCCCTTTTATAAATAAATCTGCTTCCATCCCCGCTATCCCTTGTTCGGTTAAAATTTCCTGTACAATGATACCTGTTAACGCTAAGGGAGATAAAGTACCACCTACAGCACCTAGAGTAGCTAAGCCGCCCATTAAGACCGGTGATATATCTAATTGCTTGGCCAATGTGACACCGATAATAATAGCTATGGGAAGAACCGGGATTGCTCCAGGACCGACAGCACTAAGAATAAAAGCTAACAGGTACACAACAAAAGGTAATAGAAATAAATGCTTGCCTATAGACTGAACCGTGAAATCAGAAATTACTTCCAACGTTTTATTTTTCTGAAGCAAGCTAAAAAATAACATCGATCCTAACAAAGTAACAAATAATTTAGTCGGAAAGCCCCCATATACTTGCTTACTAGGAATACCAGCTATCTCTGCCAACACCAATGACATACCCACAGCGATTACGCCCACATTAATTCTACGCCATATTCCCAGTACTATAGAGCCGATTAGTATAAATAATGATACGCTTGCCATAAAAGATTCCCCTTTATCCTGCCGTTACTTCGTACAAAAAATGGGTAACTGCCAATAAATCCGCCGATCCTCCTGGGCTGATACGCCGACGGCTATACTTTGCATCCAAATCAGCAATAGCCTGAAGTCCTTCATCCGTCAACGCACCACCTAAGGCCATGATGTGCCGAGCATCCGCTTGCACGTCTCGCAATTGTTGGGGATTATGACGATGTACAATCGTAGTATCCTCCGTAACCGTCATGAGTGCCAGCAATGTATGTAGGAGCACCACATCATCATTAACGGCTGCCTTCTTTGCTGCTTTATACGCCGGTAAACCCGTATAGAGAACAGCCGGTAAGCCATCCTCTACTTCACCGCGAATGCCACGGATGCCGTATTGCTTAAACAATCGTTGCCCGGCGGTCATCGCTCCCTCATCAATCTGCATGGCTTCTAATTCTTCTGCTACCAAATTTCTGCACATCTCTTTTACATATGCGAGAATCTTTTTTGCTGTAATAGCTTCCTCATAACCATGCACTTGATGATAGACCGCACCTGTAGCAGCACATAAAATCCCCATAACAAACAGTAGTCCTTTTTGTGTATTGACACCATCAGTTGCAACAAACATATCTGTTTCTGCTTGACGGCCAATAGGACGTATGCGCCTCAATAAAGTAGAGGGACTATCCTCATGCATATAACCACAAGCCGCACATGAGTACATAGCCGGGCCCAAGGCTGCAGTACTCCGCATAAAGGTGAATATATCCATATCAGTATGGGCCCCGCTATTATAACGATCTACAAGACCTGGTGCCGGCGCACACACCGCTTCCATCAACATGGCCTCTACCGCTTTACTTCCAATATATCGCACGCAATCGTCATTTCTCATAGACGTACCGGTTTAATCTTTTTAACTACATCCAGTACGCTACCATCTCTTGCTTCAACAATAGCGATAACTTGATCCTCCCATTCTAATGCATCCGGCCGCCCTACCATGCTATAGGCTTTTTCTTTCAATGCTTCAATTGATACATGCGGTATACCGGCTGTATCAAGACACTCTATAATATCAGGACGCAACGGATTTACCGCAACACCGTAATCAGTAACTAATACATCCACACAGTCCCCCGGCGTCGTAACGGTAACGACCTTTTCACAAACGGTGGCCATACGCCCACGCATTAAAGGTGTGACGATAATACAACACTTGCTACCTGCCGCCGTATCAGGATGTCCCCCGGGCGCGCCGCGTAATACACCATCGGATCCAGTAATTACATTCACGTTAAAATCTGTATCGATTTCTAAGGCTGACAAGACAACATAATCAAGTTTATTAACATATGCCCCTTTATTAGAAGGATTGGCGTATTCATCTGTGGAAATTTCTATGTGCACATCGGGATGAGCCGCCAAATGAGCAATCGCTCCTTTATCAAAATCCTGGGTATCTAAGATTTTTCGCACTAAGCCCTTATCCTGCAACTGACACATAGCACTGCTAATACCGCCGAGGGCAAAACCCATCTGAATATTTTCTCGACGCATATGTGCTTCCAAGAATCGATTAACAGCTAAGGACGGACCGCCTACTCCAGTTTGAAATGAAAATCCATCCTTAAAATAAGGGGTAGCTGCAATAATATCCGCCACACGTTCAGCCATCATCAGTTCTCGCGGATTTTCAGTCATGCGCGCCTCCGCTGTGGCAATCTTAGCCGGGTTTCCCACCTCATCAACTACAACTACACAATCTACATCAATAGATGAAATTGTAGAAGGCATATTAGGAAACTCTACTAATGTATCAGTAACAATAACAACATGATCTGCATACCGAGCATCCGGTACAGCAAAACCGATGGACCCACAATTATTTTTACCGCCAATCCCCGATGCATTACCATAATCATCGGAAGAGGAAGCCGCCAGAAAAGCAATGTCGATATGTACTTCACCGGCAGAAATCGCCCGTGGTCGACCGCCATGGCTACGAATAATAGCCGGTGTTTTTAATTTTCCCTCTGAAATAACCTCGCCGATGCGCCCGCGAACGCCGGAAGTCTGCACGCCCGTCACAATGCCCTGCTCAATATAATCTGCAATCGCATCTTGTGCACTTCCCAGTGAAGTGGCAGCAATCGTAATATCCTTAATTCCCAACTCCTCTACCAAGGTTCGTACCGCAAGGTTAGCCACATAGTCACCATTTCTAAAATCGGAATGGAAGGAAATCGTCATTCCATCATGGGCACCACAACGAAGACAAGCCTCTTTTAGGGAAGCTACCAATTTACTAGCCCGTGGTTTTTCACAGATTCGTGTACGCGGCGCTAGTCGCTGAACATAGGTTCCATCATGGGTATACTTACCTTCATATATACGTCGTCCTTCTTTTAATACCTGTTCCGGTATATCTCTGCCTACTGCGTTCTTCATCTCTTTGCCTCCTATAAATCGCCATGATACACGCCGCACGCTTTCGCTAATTCAATAACCCGTCGTGCATCTTCAAAAAATGGAATGTCTACCATCTTCCCGTCAACCGTATATACGCCTACACCGGCATCGGCCTGTTCATTAAAGGAGCGCACTAATTTCTCTGCGTAAGCAATCTCCTTCTCAGTAGGTGCAAAGGTTTCGTGGACAAAGCGAATTTGTTTGGGGCTAATAATACTTTTACCATCAAAACCCATTTCGCGATTCTGTCGCACTTCTGATTCAAAGCCTTCCTTATCGTCCAAATGTGGAAACATTGTATCAAAGCATTGCACACCTGCTGCTCTAGCAGCTAATAGCATCTGACTACGGGCTGCTAACATTTCAATACCACCACGATTAATTTGTACATGCATAGACTTTCTAAAGTCACCGCCCGAAATTGCACAACCAAACATGCGATCCGATGCAGTAACAATTTCATAGGCGTTCATAATACCTTTCGGACTTTCTAAGGCTGCCATCAATAATGTTCGCCCTTCAGTCACACCAAACTCACGTTCCGCACGCAATACATGCTCTTCTACCAGCTTTACATCATCAGCACTTTCACACTTAGCTATACGGATACCATCAGCGCCACCGGCTACAACCACTCGAATATCCTCTTGCCAATGCGCCGTATCTAAACCATTAATACGGACAATCACTTCCGTATTACCATAATCAATCGTTTTCAATGCATGGTATAAAGAAAATCGAGCCGAGTCTTTCTGATTTTCTGCTACCGCATCCTCCAGATCCAAAATAATACTATCCGATCCATAAATATATGCATCACGAATCAAAGAAGGTTTTTGCGCATTCATAAACATCATCGTACGGCGCAATCGTACTTTTTTCGGTGTCGGTCTTTGAATCATCGTATCATCCCTCCCCAAGGAATATTTTTCTCTGACATATCACAGCTGCGAAAAACGGCACATTCTACACGAGCTTGAATGGTCCAATCCAATGCGCCCTTATCAACTACGATAATATGGCCATTGGTAACAGCCAAGCGCTGCAACGTTTCTTCAACCGTCTTCTTTATCTGACGACCATATTGATTCATAACACTGCTTTCTACATCAATCGTAAGGCCTTCTTCAAGTGGCAGTACCTGCACCTGCACATCACTAGACTCCAATGTACCAGCTACAGCCGGATGTTTGATTTCCATACTCGTTCCTCCTTATCCTACATAACTCAGCAATTAGTCAGACAAACTACCAATACATAGGCAAAGCATTTCTATATTTGCATATCTATTATGCATAATCTATCTTCCTCTTCATTTAACCATTCCACCTCATCCTTGTAAAATTCACAGTTTTCTTAGAAAACCATTCCATTTCTTCATTAAAGTTAATCTTCTATAATTCTCAAAAGACATGTAAAATAATGCTATATTCTACTATGACATATAGTATCAACGGAGGTTTCTATGGATGATCGCGATTACGAGATAATTATGCTGTTGGCTGAAACAAAAAATATTACCCACGCTGCCCAGCGCCTGTACATGTCACAGTCCACCTTATCCAAGCGCATTAAACTAATGGAAAAAGAATTAGGTCAAACCATTATGCTGCGATCTCGTCAAGGAGTTCACTTTACTCCAGCCGGAGAAATACTCATAACCCACGCCAAGAGTATCACTCAGCATATACGAACCTTAAAGCAAGAATTGGCCTTAGACAATGGCACCGTACACGGTACACTACGATTAGGAGTTTCTATCAATTTTGCCCATTTCTTTTTAGCCCGCACCTTACAAGCACTAAAGATACACTATCCTCGTATCACCCCTCATATAAAAACCAATCAAAGTCGCTATATATATCATGCCTTATGGCATCACCAGATTGATGCAGCCATCGTGCGCGGTGAATTTGCCGACTGGTCGGGACAACGTCTGCATTTATTTTCTGAGAAAATTTGCCTCATTTACAGTGAAAAAAAGGATATTGATTTCCGCAGTGCTCCCTATATCAGTCGTCAGACAGATTTACATATGGAAAACTCCGTCTTGCAATGGCTCCGCGAAAACAACTTATCCATCAATACCCTAAATACAGGTATTACCGTCGATGGAATTCAAACTGTCGTATCCATGGTCGAAGCCGGGTTAGGGTGGGCTATTGTTCCCGAAATTTGTTTATCTCATTTTAAGGGCTCCGTCATGCCCTTAAACTTTACTAATGGTCAGCCGCTAATACGTAATACATACCTTCTTTACACGATGGACATGCTTGCCCTTCCGCAGCTCCATGCCTTCGTTCAATTTTTAACTCATCACAAAGGAGACTTATATGTCTGATTACACTTTGACACGAATCTATCCCTCTCATACACAGGCAATGAATCAAGTAACTCGCTTATTAGCCGCTGAAGGATTACAAATAGATGCTCACCTTGATTACACCGCCGGCCTATACGACGGTGATACACTCATTGCTACAGGAAGTTTTTTTCGAAATACCCTGCGCTGCTTTGCTATCAACTCCAACTACCAAGGTCAAGCCTTACTTAATACTTTGGTTAGCCATTTAATAGAAGAGCAATTTCGTCGCGGCTATAGTCATGTATTCGTATATACCAAATTATCAAGTGCTCCCTATTTCAAGGCACTCGGCTTTCATGAGGTGGCTCAGGGCGGTACGCTCGTTAGCCTGTTAGAAAATCATCCCCATGCCTTTACCTCCTATGTGCAAGGACTATTGCAAGATACCGAGGCCGCCCTTTCCCAATGGCCTATTTCCAACATTACCAATCCCTTGCACGTTGCCATTGTCATGAACGCTAATCCCTTTACCTACGGCCATCTTCATCTAGTAGAAACCGCAGCGGTCCATGCCGATGTACTTCATCTATTTATAGTCAGTGAAGATGCCAGCTTTTTCCCCACCTTCGTACGAAAGCAATTGGTCATCGAAGGTACTCGTCATATAAAGAATATTGTCTACCACGATTGCGGACCTTATTTAATCAGTAGCACCGTATTTCCGTCCTACTTTCAAAAAAGCGAAAATGCTACTATCACGAGTCAAGCGCTGTTGGATACTGCTATTTTTAGCCGTATTGCTCACTCGCTAGCTATTACACATCGTTATGTAGGTGATGAGCCTTTCAGTCAGGTAACCGCAATATACAATTCCATTATGGAAAAACAACTTACAGCTTCAGGGATTACCTTGCACACAGTGCCTCGTCTTACGGACGAATCGGGTCACCCCATCAGTGCCTCCGCTGTACGTCAAGCACTATCTACCGATAATTCGTCAACCGTACATTCCATGGTACCGCCTACTACGTATCGTTTTTTACAAAGTCCCCAGGCGCAACCTATCCTATCTGCCCTAAAAGGAGTCGAAGATGTTACACACTACTAATCCAGAAAAACACCTTACCGTACCATCTATCATGTCTGTCTTTGATGATGGATATCCCGTCTCGTTAGCTGCCATGCTCGATCGTCGCGAAACACGAGTTAGGCAACAAGAAGCGTGGCGGCAACATTATAAAAGCGCACTACTTAGCTTTACGCTCAACATCCCTGGTCCAATAAAAACGAGTTCCATGATACACTGGGCATTTCAAGAAGGCTACCGACTTATCCGGCAAACGCTACTTCATTTGAGTTCCACCGCTATAATTGATGAAGAAGCCATCCATCTTCCCACCGGTAACGAATATCTTTGTGCCTTCCACGGCGAACCATCATCAATAAAAAAAAGGATGATGTCTATTGAAGAACATCATCCTCTCGGTCGCCTCTTTGATATAGATATCCTCTTGCCCTCTGGGGAAAAACTATCACGCCCTCGCTATCGTCGGTGCTTTCTCTGCCATGAACAGGCCCAAGTATGTACACGAAGCCGTGCTCATACACTCGATGAATTACAAACCGCTATTTCTCATCTCATCATGATTAGCTACTATGCTAGCGCAAAGTAATAAACAAAAAAGAAAACCTTCCCCATGTCACTCTATACACAGGGAAGGTTTTCTGATTTTTCATGCTTGCATGCATTTCTACATTTCTTACTCTCTTATTTTTACTTCGCCTTTATCTTATTGTTTATCCATCACATAGTCACGCACAATATGATTACTCATAAGTAATTTCATAATGCCTACGCCGATGACCGTCACCGCAATCAGCTCACCGATGCCGATATACAGCATGGTCAACAGTAATTCGCTGTCAAAGGGAATTTCTCCCAAATACGCCAACTCCAAGCCGATAATAATTCCGTTGGAAATCACCGGCATCAGCGAAGCTTGCCAAACAGTACGGCAATAGCGCATCGCATATAAAGCGATACAGGTGGCCAGCGTGCCAATGATCATATCCGTAAGACCAAAGGGACTTCCTATATTGGCGATAAAGCAGCCAATCACCAAGCCCGGAATATAGCGCGGATTATAAAACGCCGCCAATGTTAAAAATTCCGAAATGCGCACCTGAATCGGCCCATAACTAAGCGGTGCCAGTCCCAATGTCAACGCCGCATACAGCGCTGCCATACAGGCATTCATAATCATTGTTCTCGTATTCCACATACAAAAACCTCCTCTTGATTTTTATTTTTAGGAAGTGGGTGCCAAGATAAACACTTCCTGCGTCGGTCCATTGTAACATAGGTAAGGTAGCCTAGCAACCGAAACTTCTGCTTTTTCGTGCCGAATTGCGTACCGAGATACGCCTCTCACCCCTTACTCATCAAACACGGTAATATCCTCACCGTCCAAAATACGATTGATGTTTTTCACGGCGCAGAAGTTACCGCACATACTGCAAGTATCTTCCTTTTCCGGCTTGGAGCTTTCCCGATAGCGATGCGCCTTCTCCGAATCGATGGCTAACTCAAACTGTGCCGGCCAATCGAGGACGCGCCGTGCTTCCCCCATCTTGTAGTCCCATTCGATAGCGCCGGGAATTCCCTTGGCAATATCCGCCGCATGGGCTGCTATCTTCGTAGCCACAACGCCTTCCTTTACATCCTCCAGGTTGGGCAAACGCAAATGCTCCGCCGGCGTTACGTAGCACAGAAACGCTGCGCCGGATGCCGCCGCCAATGCCCCGCCGATGGCGGACGTAATATGATCGTAACCGGGCGCAATATCCGTTACGATAGGTCCCAACACATAGAACGGCGCCCCGTGACATAATGTCTTTTGAATTTCCATATTCGCCGCTACCTGATTAAGCGGTAAATGACCGGGACCTTCGATCATGACCTGTACGTTCTTATCCCATGCGCGCTTCGTCAATTCGCCAAGCGTAATCAGCTCTTCGATTTGCGCCGCATCCGTACCATCCTGTAAGGATCCCGGACGGCAAGCATCGCCGAGGCTCAAGGTTACATCATGGGCCGCGCAAATATCCAGCAGCTCATCAAAATATTCATAAAACGGATTTTCTCGGCCGGTCATCTCCATCCACGCAAACATAATCGATCCTCCGCGGGATACAATATTCATTTGCCGCTTATTCTTCTTGAATCGTTCCGCCGTAGCTCGATTGATACCGCAGTGAACAGTCATAAAATCCACGCCGTCTTCCGCATGCATGCGCACTACATCCAGCCACTCTTCGGCAGTAATGTCCTTCAGCGCCTTATGGTAATATACCACCGCATCATAAATGGGCACGGTCCCGATCATAGCCGGACACTTCGCCGTTAAATGGCGACGGAACACCTTCGTATCACCGAAGGAGCTAAGATCCATAATCGCCTCTGCCCCCATATCTACAGCCGTCTGCACCTTTTGGTATTCCATATCAAGATCCGTAAGATCCCGCGATGTGCCAAGGTTAACATTGATCTTTGTCCGCAGCATCGAGCCGATGCCTTCCGGACTGAGCGCACGGTGATGCACATTGCAAGGAATGATTACCTTGCCCTCCGCTATAAGGCGACGAAGTGTCTCCGGTTCCATATGTTCCTTTTCGGCAACCACTTTCATTTGCGGCGTAATAAGGCCTCTGCGCGCTGCGTCCATTTGTGTAGTAAATTTCATAGTGAGTCTCCTCCTGTAACAAACGACTACGCACCACTTCACCGGAAGTGATGCAACAAAAAAGAGAGGCCCTGATGAAGGGGACCTCCCAAAAATGTCTGTCCGTTTGCTTCCTACGTTGGCATTACCCACATCAGGTTACGGGTCGAAGCGCTAGCTTCCTCTCAGCCGACTCCATTGTCAGCTCCCCGGATTTTTAGTTCGCTTTCAGTATAAAAGTAAATATTTTTTCTGTCAACAAGACTATGCTGCCATCTATTGCAATCCACCAAGTATAAAAAGTTCGTCCTGTACAAACCCACCCCACTTTTAACTAAATTAATACCTCGTTTTGATAGACTGTTGAAGACAAAATAATCTCTACCGGCAACGCTATACAAAGTATACAAAATCCTATACAACATCATGGGGGTGACAACTTTCTATATCTATCCGTCATACGCATCGATGCCGGTATACGACTGTATTTCCTTGTCAAGTCACTACGCCCTTACAGATTTCTCATAGAAATGCCACCGAACTTGCATAAGGCTATGCCAATTTTGCGGTTGTCTAATCACGATATTGATAGTATAATTTACGTTGTCTTTTTCACTATATTGTGGATGGATATAACTTTATATAAAACAACCTACTATATATTGATTTTAAATTTAGCCGTATAATTGCGATACGCACCGCCGTTACGGGCTTCTTTGGTCAATGCGTAGGTTATGTATTTGTGTATATATCATCATGTAGTACCCTCGCTTCGGCAGGGGTATTTTGTTGTCTAACAAGTAAGGAGGATCTACCGGCAATGGGAATAATGATTAAAAAACGTGACGGACATTACGAGCCGTTATCCGTCGAAAAAACTAAAAAGATGATTGCCTTCGCTTGCCTGGGGTTGGAAGAAACCTGTGACCCTATCGAGCTGGAAATGGATAGTAAGCTGCAGTTTGTAGACGGCATGAGTACGAAGGAAATTCAAAAAATCCTCGTGCAAACCGCTATCGAAAAGGTCATCCAAAAAACCGACGACGGTTTCGGCAACATGGTCAATCGCATGAATCAGGATTGGCAGTTCGTCGCCGCTCGTCTGTTCCTGTTTGACCTATACAAGGAAGCCGCTATTAATCGCAAATATAAAGCCTTCGGTTACGGCAACTTTACCGCGCTTGTACAAACCTTGGTAGAGAATGGTCGTTATGCAGACTTCTTCCTTACCGAGTACACACCGGAAGAATTGGAAGAGCTCGGCGATTACATCAAGCCGAAGCGCGACTATCTGTTCAACTACGAAGGCATCAAGCTGTTGGCCGACCGCTATTTGGTAAAAGGCTATGACAAAGAAATTTACGAATTGCCGCAGGAACGCTTCATGGCCATCGCCATGCATTTAGCACTGATTGAAGGCGATCGCAAGGTCGAGTTTGCCAAAAAATTCTACGATCTCATGAGCCAGTTAAAAATGACCACCGCTACGCCGACCTTGGCCAATGCAGGTACGCCGTTCCATCAGCTGAGCAGCTGCTTCATTTCCGGCGTTGATGACAACCTGTGGTCCATTTACGATGTAAACTGCAAATTTTCGCAGGTGTCCAAACACGGCGGTGCTCTTGGAATTTATCTGGGCAAGGTGCGTGCGCTGAACAGCGACATCCGCGGCTATAAAAATTCCTCCGGCGGCGTTATTCCTTGGGTTCGCCTTTACAACGATACGGCCGTTGCCGTTGATCAGTTGGGCAAACGCAAAGGCGGCGCTACGGTAACGCTTGATATTTGGCATAAAGACTTTTACGAATTTGTTGAGCTTCGCACCAATAACGGTGACGATCGCCGTAAAGCCCACGATATTTTCCCGGCCATTTCCATTCCGGATATTTTCATGGAGCGCTTGCTCGCCCGCGAACATTTCACTCTGTTCGACCCGCATGAAGTAGAACGGGTAATGGGATTTGCCTTGGAAGACTTCTACGACTCTGACGACAAAAAAGAATTTACCAAGCACTATCTCATGTGCGAACAGAGTCCGGACCTGCACGGCATTGAAGTAGCCGCTTTGGACATGATGAAGAAAATTATGCGCAGTGCCGTAGAAACGGGAACGCCTTTTATTTTCTTCCGCGATACCGTAAACCGCATGAATCCGAACAAGCATGCCGGCATGATTTACGCCTCCAACCTGTGCCACGAAATTGCACAGAACGTAGGCTTCTCCAAGCAGGGCGGCGAAACCATTCATCCGGACGGTTCCATTACGACCACCACAATTACCGGCGACATGGTTACCTGTAACTTGAACTCCATCAATCTCGGCAAGATTACCGATGAAGAGTTGGAAGAAAACACTCGCCTCCAAATTCGCATGTTGGACAATGTTATTTCCATCAACCAGTTCCCGGTATCGGAAGCCCGCGTTACCAGTGAAAAATATCGCGCCATCGGTCTCGGCACCAGCGGGTACCATCACTACTTGGTGCGTCACAACCTGACTTGGGAAAGCGATGCCCATATCGAAGCAGCGGACAAGCTCTTCGAAGATATTGCGTACTACGCCATCAAGGCATCCATGGATCTGGCCAAGGAAAAGGGTTCCTACCCGGCCTTTGAAGGATCCGAATGGCAAACCGGTAAATACTTTGAACGCCGCGGTTATACCTCGCCCCGTTGGCAACAGCTAAAGGCGGATGTCGCCAAGTACGGTATGCGCAACGGCTATCTCATGGCCATCGCCCCTACAGGTAGCACGTCTAATATTGCCAATACCACCGCCGGTATCGATCCGATTTTCAAAAAATTCTTCATCGAAGAAAAGAAGGGCAGCTTCACACCGAAGACCGCACCGGATCTTGATAACAGCACCTTCTGGCTTTACAAGGAAGCGCACACCATTGATCAGCAGTGGAGCATCAAGGCCTGCGCCGCCCGCCAGCGTCACATTGATCAGGCGCAATCCTTCAATTTGTATATTACACCGCAGATGAAGGCCAAAGAAATTCTCGACCTCTATGTAGAGGCCTATAAGCAAGGCGTTAAGACGATTTACTACATTCGCAACCAGTCCCTTGAAATGGATGAATGCACCAGCTGCTCGTCTTGATGACACCGGTCGCCCTCACGCATCCGCTTGCGAGTACTGCACACAGTAACCGGTCCTCCGGAGGATGCCGAGCACAGTGACTACTCCTTTTGATAGCACTAGGCGCGGTGCCCAAGCTATATTATAATAAAAGTAACCGTATGTACGGGCAGTGTTTCACTGCCCGTCTGTTTATCTGATACCCATTACCTAGAAGGAGGTTCTTCCTAATGGATAAAAAATTAATATTCAACGAACACGGCGATCGTGGTACGGAAAGCATGATCGGCGGCAATACTACTAACCTGCGCGAATGGAACCGCATCAAATACGATTGGGCCAATACATTGTATCGCACCATGCTCAACAACTTCTGGATTCCCGAAGAAATTTCTTTAAACGAAGACGTTAAGCAGTTTCCTTATTTGACGGACAGTGAACGCCGCGCCTTCGATAAAATTATTTCCTTCTTAAACTTCCTCGACTCCATTCAAAGCGAAAATCTGCCGAACCTGAGTCGCTACGTAACGGCAGCCGAAGTAGCTTCGCTGCTCAACATCCAAGCGTTCCAAGAAGAAATTCATGCCCAAAGCTATTCGTACATTCTCGACACCGTAACCAATCCGATCACCCGCGATCAGATTTACGACGAATGGCGCACGGATGAACACTTATTGAATCGAAACCGCTTTATCGCCGACATCTATCAGCGGTTCAGCGATGATCCGTCGGAACATAATTTCATTCGCACCATTATGGCCAATTATATTTTGGAAGGCATTTACTTCTATTCTGGATTCAGCTTCTTCTACACCTTAGCCCGCCAAGGCAAGATGACGGCTACCAGTACGATTTTCAAATACATTAACCGCGACGAAGTAACGCATCTCATTTTGTTCCAGAACATCATCAAGGAACTGCGCACAGAACGGCCGGAATTATTTACGCCGGAGCTGGAAGACGAATTAGTCGACATGCTGCGCCAAGGTACGGAGCATGAAATCGCATGGGGTCAGTACATTACGGATGATAAGATTTTGGGCATCAACAATGTCCTTATCGAACGCTACATTAAATACCTGGCTAACCTGCGTCTCGATGCGATCGGCCTCAAGCCGCTCTACCCGGACATCAAGGAAAATCCTATGGCTTGGATTGAAAGCTTCTCCAATCTGAACAGCACCAAGACGGACTTCTTTGAAGCGAAGGTAACCAATTATACCAAAGCAGCCGCCTTCGACTTTGACGACTTGGAATAAGCATTGGTTTGAAAAATTTTTTGTTTTTCTAAAAAATACACTTGCTTTTTATATGCGTATGGCGTTACAATATTGCCAACACTTAAGCAAAAGGAGCGTGAATACGATGCATAACCGAGTAATGAGCAGCCCATACTTTTTTTGGTATTACTTCTTTACCAACTCTATTGGTAAGGATTGTTTGGGCTGCGCTAAAACTTCGGTTAAGTAATCCAACGCGCTTATAAAGCCAAAAGGCTACCCGTACATCCTTACGGGTAGCCTTTTTATTTTGCTGTAGCGTGTAACTATATTGTGTAGAATAGTAGAATGGTACATTGTTTTGGAGGTCATAACCATGATTGTAACAGTAAAACAAAACGCAAGAGAAGAAGAGATTCAGAGTTTAATTTTATGGCTGGAGTCGTTCGGCCTGCAGGTGCGTACATGGATTGGGGAAAAATATACCCTTATCGGTTTAATCGGTGATACCTCCTCTCTCGACGGCCGACTCATCGAGTCTATGCCGGTAGTAGAAAAAATTACGCGCATTCAGGAACCGTACAAAAATGCAACGCGTCGCCTTCATCCGGAAGATACCGTAGTCGATGTAAGCGGTGTTAAAATCGGCGGTGGTCACTTCGCTATGATTGCCGGCCCGTGCTCCGTAGAATCCCGCGAACAGATTATCGATATTGCCAAACAAGTAAAAGCATCCGGTGCTACCATCCTTCGCGGCGGTGCGTTCAAACCTCGTTCCTCCCCGTACTCCTTCCAGGGCATGGGTGCCGACGGCATTGAATTATTGTTGGAAGCAAAAAAAGAAACGGGACTGCCCATCGTATCGGAAATTATGGACATTTCCCAGTTGCCTCTATTCGAAGACGTAGATATGCTGCAAATCGGCGCGCGCAATATGCAAAACTTCACCTTGCTCAAAGAAGTGGGCAAATTGGATAAACCGGTCCTCTTAAAACGCGGTCTCAGTGCCACCTACGAAGAGTGGTTGATGGCAGCGGAATACATTATGAGCGAAGGCAACCATCAGGTAGTGCTTTGCGAACGCGGCATTCGTACCTTCGAAACGAAAACACGCAATACCCTGGATGTCACCGCCATTCCTATGATGCACGAGCTGACGCATTTACCGGTAATCATCGACCCCAGTCATGCCGCCGGCATGAGCCGCATGGTACATCCCTTATCCTTGGCAGCTACCGGTGCCGGTGCAGACGGCTTGATCATTGAAGTACACAACAATCCGGCCAAAGCATTATGCGACGGACCGCAAGCCTTGACACCGGATGCCTTTGATGAAGTCACTCGCGATGTAACAGCTTTGCGCAATGCGCTTCGCCGCTAGGAGGCTCTCATGAAATCTTCACTGCATCACCCAACGAACGAATCGGTCACAGCGACGCACACTATCGGCACGGAAGCACCGGCGCTTCACAGTGACACGCGGCGCATTGTGGTTCACACCGAGCCGACCTATACCGTTCACATTGAACACGGTCTGTTAGCCACCGTCGGTCATCATATGCGTGCGTTGTCCGTAACCGGTCATCCCGTCATCATTACCGACACCCACGTGGGACCTTTATATGCGGATACCCTCGTAAGCAGCTTACAAGCCGCCGATTATGAGCCCTTGGTATATACCTTGCCGGCGGGGGAAGAATCTAAAAGTCCGGAGCAGCTACTACACATACTCAACTTTTTAGCCGATCACTGCATAACACGTCGCGATGTTCTCATTGCCCTCGGCGGTGGAGTTGTCGGTGACATTACCGGCTTTGCCGCTGCCACTTACATGCGCGGTATTGCGTATGTACAGATTCCGACGTCGCTATTGGCTATGGTCGATTCCTCCGTAGGCGGTAAAACAGCGGTTAATTTACTGGCCGGTAAAAATTTGTGGGGTGCCTTTAAACAGCCTCGTGCCGTATTTTGTGATCCCGATGTGCTTCACACCTTACCCAGAGAAGAATTCATCGGTGGCTGCGGTGAAGTTGTGAAATATACCTTCCTGGATAATCCGGCCTTACTGGGCTTGCTCACTAAGGAACCGTTAACACCACAAAGCTCACATCTGACCGATGTCATCGCCCAATGCGTTGCCGCCAAGGCACGCATTGTAGCGGCGGACGAAACGGAACAAGGGCAGCGCCAATTATTAAATCTCGGTCACACCTTGGCGCACGGCTTAGAAAAATACAGTCATTACACGATGCCTCACGGCTACGCCGTTGCCATCGGGATCGCCTTGATGGCTCATTTGGGATTCACCCATTACGGTCTGCCTGCCGAAGAATATCGGCGGCTCATCGAATTGCTCCGCGCTCATCATCTACCGGTGACAACCGAGGTACCGCTGGACTATGTATTGGAAGCTGCCCGTCACGACAAAAAAAGTCACGGTCTTGATGTGACCATTATCGTACCTACATCACACGGTCACAGTGAACGCATCACCATACCGCATGCAACCTTGGCCGAACAATTAACGGCATCCTTAGCCGATGTTTGATTACTATACCATTAAGCAACACATAGTATTTTTAACATTGGATGAATCTATAATCGGATCAGCCTGCCGTTGATGTATACATCGTACCCTTACTATTCAATTAGTAGGTACACATGTAATTGAATTGGCATGTAGGTATATAGTATATAATTGATTACTATATATTACGTTATTATACATTACTAAAGGAGATGAACTATGCGCACCATTACGGCTGCTATTCCCGGCGGCACAATCAAGGCCATCCCTGCGAAGGCTCATGCGCACCGCGCTCTTATGGCGGCCGCGCTGGCAGACTCCGCTTCTCATATACGATTTCATCGCTCGTCTCGCGACATCGATGCTACCATTGATTCCCTGTGCGGCTTAGGCGCTACCATCGAACGAACCGAAGACGGTGTTCGTGTGCATCCTATTACAACGCCGGCTTCACCGGGGCAAGTACGTCCCCATGAATCGGGTACCACCTTACGTCTGTTACTTCCCGTAGCCGCTGCTTTATGCCGCACCACCGAAGTCGACGCGAAAGGTCGTTTGCCGCAGCGTCCGTTAGAGCCCTTACTGGGACAGATGAAAGCACACGGCGTTACCTTTTCCAACGATGCGCCTCCCTTCACCATGGCCGGACTCCTTTCGGGAGGTACCTTCTCCATGGCCGGCAACATTAGCAGCCAATTCTTCTCCGGCTTGCTTCTCGCTGCTCCGCTGCTGGGGGAAACTACCGTCATCAGTGAAGGTCCCTTGCAGTCGCGCGATTACGTGCGCCTAACCATTCGCGTCCTTCAGGATTTCGGCGTCACCGTCAACGTAACCGGCGATACCTTTCATATTCCCGAAGGCAGTCACTACCATGGTGTAAAGGACTATGCCATCGAAGGAGATTGGTCGAACGGAGCCATTTGGCTCGTAGCTACGGCACTGACCGGGCAAACCATTACGGTAACCGGCCTTACTGCCGATTCCGTACAAGCCGATCGCCGCAGTGCCACCATTATCGAAAAAGCCGGCACCACTTTGACCTATACGGATGGAGGCCTTACCGCCACCGGTAAAGCTACCCTGCCGCTTAACGTAGATTTAGAGCAATGTCCGGATTTGCTTCCCATCTTGTCCATCTTAGCTTGCGGCATCGAAGGACAAAGCCGCTTCTACAATGGCGCCCGTTTACGTCTCAAGGAATCCGATCGTCTGGCAGCCATGGCGGAGATGATTACTTCCCTCGGCGGCAGTGCCCACATCGACGGCGATACGCTGTATGTAAACGGCACCGGCCGACTTACGGGGGGCCGCGCCCATTGCTATAATGACCATCGCCTCGTCATGGCCGGCACGTTGGCGGCCCTCATCAGTGACAATCCCGTCACCCTCAGCGACAGCGAAGCCATTACTAAATCGTATCCGCAATTCTTTGATGATTGGCAAGCGTTAGGAGGTAACAGCTATGAGCTCTGATTTCGGTACTCACATTCACATATCCACTTTCGGTACATCCCACGGTACCGCTATCGGTGCCGTCGTTGACGGACTTCCCTGCGGACACACCATTGATCTGGAAGAACTGCGCCGCTTTATGAAGCGCCGTGCTCCCGGTCAAAGCTTAGTCACCACACAGCGCAAGGAAGCAGACGAGCCGGTGTTCCTATCCGGCATCGTAGACGGTATGCTCAGCGGATCGCCGCTGGCCTTTTATATTGCCAATACCAATCAGCGATCGGCGGATTACAATAATTTGCGCGATGTACCGCGCCCATCGCATGCCGATTATACGGCGCGCATGCGTTACGGCGATAGTGTAGACATGCGCGGCGGCGGTCACTTCTCCGGTCGTCTTACGGCACCACTATGTTGTGCCGGCGGTATTGCCTTACAGCTTCTCGCCAAGGAAGGTATTCGCGTAGGTGCGCATCTGCGTCGCCTGGGCACCGTTAACGATGACGAAGTAAGCTACACCGCTCCCGATATGGACGCTCTTCACAAGGCCGGCTTTGAAACCGTTGCCATGCTATCCCCTACGGCTCGCCTGAATGCGATCAATTTATTGGATCGCCTACGGAACGACTCCGATTCCACCGGCGGGATCATTGAAGTCTTTGCCACCGGCATTCCCTCCGGTCTTGGCAATCCTAACTTTGACGGCATTGAAAATCGTATGAGCCGTGCCATCTTCGGTGTTCCCGGCGTAAAAGGCGTTGCTTTCGGCACCGGTTTTGATGCCTGTGATCATCTGGGCAGTGAAGAAAACGATCCCTTCGTATTGGAAAACGGCATCGTAAAGACCATAACCAATCACTGCGGTGGTATCCAAGGCGGCATTACCAACGGCATGCCTATCGTCTTGCGCGTAGGTATGAAACCGACTGCTTCCATTTCCAAACCACAGCCCAGCTTCTCCTTTGAAAAGCAGGAAAATACATCCCTCTTAATTAAAGGTCGTCACGATCCGTGCATTGCCGTGCGCGCTGTTCCCGTTGTGGAAGCCGTCGTGGCCCTCGTTCTGTTAGACTTTTTAGTAGAAATAAAAAAGGAGCTGCGTTAACCAATGAGTCATACACCGGCCTTCGGACTGCTGGGACGAACCTTGGGGCATAGCTATTCTCCCGAGATTCACGCGGCCCTGGGCAATCCCGTTTACACCTTATTTGAAAAAGAACCGCATCAGCTGGAAAGCTTCTTAGCCGATCCCGAGCTGCGCGGCATTAATATCACCATTCCTTACAAGCAAGATGTCATGCCCTATTGTACCCGTCTATCCGATACGGCAAAAAAAATAGGCTGCGTAAACACCATGGTCCGCCGCCCTGACGGTTGGTTCGGGCATAACACCGACTATAACGGCTTTGTATTTTTATTAAAGAACGCCGGCATTGACGTAGCCGGCAAGGATGTTCTTATCCTCGGCGACGGCGCAACATCCGGTACAATCCACACAGTAGTAACCGATTTAGGGGCCGCTCATACCACACATGTATCACGCCATAACGCCCCGTTCTATGAGGACATTGCCGACTTTTACGATACTGCGCAAATCATCATCAACGCCACCCCGGTAGGCATGTATCCTAAATCACCGCGCCGTCTCGTAGACATTCGCCCCTTTAAACACTTGGAAGGTGTAGCCGATGTCATTTATAATCCGTATCGCACGCAGCTTCTCATTGATGCCGAAGAGATGGGCATTCCCTACAGCGACGGATTGCCTATGCTCGTTGCTCAAGGCGTGTACGCCGCAGAATTATTTATGAATACGCAGTTTCCCATCGAACGCATTCGCGAAATGATTACCGCCATGCGCTCGGCACAGGAAAATATTATTCTCATCGGCATGCCCGGCGTGGGCAAGACAACTATCGGCGAAGCCTTAGCCAAAGAGACCGGTCGTCCTTTACTCGACTGCGACGCCATCTTTGAAGAACGCTACGAACATCCGTCACAATACATCAAGAATCACGGCGAGCCCGCCTTTCGCAAGAAGGAAACAGAAATTCTAAATGATGTGTGCAAAGAAACCGGCGCTATCATCGCCACCGGCGGCGGCGTTATCACCCGTCCCGAAAACTATGCGTTGCTTCGCCAAAACGGACGCATCTATTGGATTCAGCGACCATTGGAATCACTGGACACGGCGGATCGTATTCTCTCCACCGGCGGTATCGGCCGACTTCGTGAACTGGCTCGCGTGCGCTATCCTTTATACGAAGCCTTTTCGCAAGCCCAATGCGACTGCACCGACGCCATGGCCACCGTGCGCTTCATCAAGGAGGAGTTTTATGAACATTTTAATCATCAACGGGCCTAATATCAATCTGTTAGGACTTCGCGAACCACAGCTGTACGGCAGCACCTCCTACCCGGCCCTCTTGGAGCGCATCAAAGCCCATGCGAATCATTGCGGCGTAACCGTTACTTGTCAGCAAAGCAATCATGAAGGGGATTTAGTCGATTATATCCAAGCCGCCTATGGCGTATACGATGGCATCGTCATCAATCCCGCCGCCTATACGCATACATCGGTAGCCTTGCTGGATGCACTAAAAGCTGTCGGCATCCCCACCGTGGAGGTGCATATCACCAACCCGTTGGAACGCGAAGACTTCCGACACATATCCTATGTAGGCTACTATGCGGAAAAAACCATCCGCGGTCACGGCTTGGATGGTTACATCGAAGCCATGGATTACCTCATTGAACGATACGGGGGATGAGGTAAGGGTTTCGATATGTATATACTACTTTTGCCTTACTGAAAAACCGCTATAACATTAGATAACTCTAGTGTTATAGCGGTTTTATATTTTTATTCCGAGATATTAACAAATAACTAAAACGAATCTGTTTTCTATCCTGAACAACTATGCACAGGGATTAATTTTTGGTCAGTATTTGGTTAGTTTTAGTCTGTGTTTGGTCAGTAGTTTGGTCAGTTTTTAGTTAGTTTAGTCAGTTGTTTGGTTAGTTTTTAGTTAGTTTGGTCAGTTATTTACTTACCATAAATCACCGGTTACATCTGTATTATCTATGCTAATCTCAGTTATCCGGTTATTGTCGTTGTAACCAAAGGTAATACCTGTGCGATTACCTGAAGGATGATCTAGAGAACCGTATATCCAGGCTTGTTTTTCTTTAATAATGAAATCCGGCGTTCCGTATACCTCATACACTTTTTCGAGAGAATCACCTACGGCAATACCCCTGGCAGTTGTAGCATCCCTATTGGTTAGCACTATGTTGGCAACTGTTGCGTTATTCCCTCGACCAATTAGACCAAAAGCAATCCCACCATACCTGATTATTGCAGACAGGCCATGCTTTTGATTTTCCCAACTGGTCGGCTTCCCCAGACTTTTTATCACCGCAGATACCGGGGTGCCAATATTGACACCAATAACATTCATATCCGCCGCACTCGGCGCTGTACCGAACGATTTCCCATAATCGGCATGAGTGAGTGTATACTTAGGACCACTCGGTAACGCAGCATCAGCAACTGTTGTCGCTCCAATAAATCCGACCAATCCCATAACACCAAATAACGAAACCATCCATTTAAATCTCACTTTATGTCCCCCTCTCTCCCTAGGAGCTATCTGCTATGATCTATACAATGTTCCCTTGTTTAATTAATTGCTAGAGAATATTGAACCTTAACTTACATCATAAACACCTAGAAAGCACACCGTTATAATCATCCTACTTATTTTTTATAATCGCCTTGCACAACTAAATCACCGGCATCGGTAAATACGTAGTCCGTAATATCCCATTTCTTCGTATCCACATATTTCTTTTGGAAGTAATCCTTAATGTGCTGCTGCATTTCTTCCTTGAACTTCGTCAAGTCTCCGTTTTCTACGGGAGCCATTGTCTGATTACCAGAAATTAGATTACCTGTCTTACTGTCTAACGTAAATTCAGTACCTTCGTCCGTATATAGCTTGCCATCCCGTTCCGTCATCTTGACCGCTTCCATATCCGTAGGAAGATGTTTAAATTCAAAATCTATTTCTACCTTTGGCATTACACCTGCCGCGTTAGGCTTCTCCGGAATCATAGACAACCAATAGAAAAAGCGATCACCTTTGGCATATTCTTCTTCGTTCAACAATTTAATATCTTTCTTCACATATTTATATTGTCTGAACGTAGATTCATAGGTATGCTCACTTTTCTTTGTCATAGTAATGACATACAACATATCCGAATCATACTTATAGTCGATATTCTTCTCATTCGGTTGCATCACATACGCCCATGTACCTTCAAAGTTAGTGGACGACAAGGAGCCACAACCACCGAGTACCAACGCACACAGCATGAGCACCATAGCAATGACTACACTTATGTATTTTCTCATCTATAACTCCCCCTTATGCAGCCGCTTGTCTGCGACGGTACCATACAAAACCACCGGCTACTACAACGATAGCCAAAACACCGCCGATGATCATCCCCCACGAACCGGATTTCTTAAATTGGAATTTAATCGGCGTACCTTGTGCGAACACAATAGTATCATCGCTCTTCACCATGCCCTTGCCTACGCTTTCTTTAATGATGGTACCCGGTACGGTAATCGTCGTCGTTCCCGATGCTTGTCCCAAATTAAACATGTACACATCCGGATCGTCGCCATACGGATAAATTACATTAATCGCTTTGTCTCCATTGCTGCGTCCGAAAGCAATCTTACTAATCGAGGCCAATTCGTCTTTGTTGGCAAACTTCGTTTCCAACTTCCAACTTTGTGAACGCATTCCCGGTGTATCCCCGCTGATTTCTTTACCCGTTGCATCTACCGGCACCAGCTTAATTTTTGTCACATCAATGGATTGTGTGCCTTCCTTTTTATCCGCCACTGCACTTAAAATATCGTCTTTACTGATCGGTGCCGGTGCTTGAATGGTAGCTTGCCAACTGCCACCAAAATCGGAATCCACCTTAATCTCCGATGTCACCTGCGCACAACCGGCTACCAGCAGCGCCATAACAAATACACACAATAGCATGAGTCGTTTCATAACATCCTCCCCTTACATAAAACAAGATTCTATACCAAATAGTATATTTAATTATGCCTTTAGTGTATCATTAGATATCGAGTAGTTCAACCTCAATAAAAATTATCAGCAATGACACTATGTATCTATATCTGTAGTTTCTTATATTATAGTAAGTTTCTTCTTATATATCTGGGTAGATAAAAATTATATTGATGGGAGGGTTATGCATCGCGATAACAAAAATAGAGAAAAGAAAGAGAGCAGTGATGAAAATTTTCATTACTGCTCCCTTATCACAACTATTTAATTACGATGCAAATTTTTCTATTTTCTAGGCCAGGCTTTAATGGCCAGTTCAGCAAATAAGTTTTGCCTATCTTGAATATCCCGTTCCGTCCACTGTTTTCGTTCTTTCCCACGGCTGTCTTTCCATATAGTCTCATTTAAATCAATTTTGGAAGTTTTATATAACTCTACTTTTTCTTTAAAAAGATTGTTAGACGCCTCTTTATTAATTTTACCGCTGAGCAAGGTTAGGTTTCCTAAGCGCCAAAGATACTCCGAATGAATTTCATCATCTATCTTCCACTTACTATTATTATCCGGCATGATATGTTCAAGATGTACCTTATTATTATCTTTTGTGACTTCCATCTCACCCGTTTCATTCATTTCATAATTAAGTTTTCTTAGAATATACCGGTTAATTGTTCTATTCTGACTACACCATTCCTTAAAGGCTGTTTTAAACTCTTCATCAGTTACTATTTCCTTTTCTATAGCCTTACATACTTCCTCTACTGTAGTAATCTCACCTCTATAAATTCTCAGCGCCGTTTCTCCCATAAATCTTTCTGTGTTATTAGCCGTTCTTTTACATATAGTTGCATTACGAAATACATAGTTTTCTATGGTGTTCGCTACTTTACTTATATCTTTTTCTGTGTACTTCAATCCATCTTCTTTTTTATTTGTCTGATACATAGCTAATATAAGAGGCGTAAATGTTTTAGCATTTAGAATAGATAAGTTCTCCAAATGTTGAATCAATGTATCATCCTCTATAACAGATGCAGATGTCGGAAATATTAAATCATGATAAATCGCTGCATAACCAGCGAGATTCTTTAATAATTCCTTGGCTTCTTCTACCGTTTTTGTATTGCTCACTATTTTTCGGTATAAGGTATTCATACGCGTTAATTCATTGCTGGAGTTCCAAAAATGTCGAATATAGGTAGTTAAATCAATCTTATCCAAATCATTTGTCATAGTATTCCAGAGTTCTTGATAGCTTACTATAGAGTCTTTGTCTGCCTTACTAAATATATAATTTTTCAACAGATCCGATGTCTCCAACTCTTTCCCCCGAGCATTAAGAGTTTCAAAAATAACAAATGCTTCATCTAATTCTGTTGCTTCCATATACATGATTTCAAATCTTTTTGTAAACGCTTCAAAATAGTTATTGAGACATTTAAACTTTTCCTCTATGCTCGACTTCCCATCAACTTTTAATTTAAGATATGCCAAGAATTTACTAAATGCTTTTCTCATTCTTGCTTGGGATCTCTTTTTTGCTTTCTCACTCCCCGGACTGTCCTTTTTAAATATTTCTTCAACAAAAAACTTATTGTCACCCTCACCTAATATCAACCGTATGGGTTCTTCTTCATCAGAATCGTCACCATATGCTCCAATAATACCTTCTATTTTATATGACTTTTTAATTCCTTTTTCCCTATATGAAAGGGCTTCAGAATTATTTGAAAATTCTTTTTTGTAAAGTATAGACAAGGCTCTTAAAAAAATGACAGACGTAATGGTACGTTGTTGCCCATCAATAATATATTTTTTATTCGCTCCTTGATCATCATGCACTACTATCTGTCCAAAAAAATGTTTCTGATTGCTGTCTAATATGCTTTCCATATCTGAAAGAAAATCAGTTAACTCGTCATCTTCCCAAGAATATTCTCTTTGATAGTTGGGAATATAATAAGTTTTATTAAGAAAATCTTCCATCTCTTTCTTAGCAACATTTACTATACTCATTTTGAAACTCCTCCGTCGATCCCTAAAGACATCTATTATACTTTTATTAGATCATAAATTTAAATTTCATACAAGATCTTATGTCTCCCCCCTCTTGCTATCCCCTTGCCTTTGATCTACAATGAACTATACTTACTTATTTAATTTTTCAAAAAGGATTCTACTATGAACACATTACAACCGCTCGAACAAAAATTATTACAACGCATTTCCACTTCTGATAGTGAGGGAATTATTTTTATTTCTTTAGATGATATAGAGCTCACTCAAGTGCCCGTCAAAATTAGAGACATCTCCATTGTCTATTGGGATCTTATTCCTAAAACAATTACGGACAAACAAATAGCTGCTGTCTATTGGCAACGTCAATAAAGCCTTCTTGCATCACACTAGCAAGAAGGCTTTATTTTAAAATTCATATAACTAACTCATACAACCGTATCTTCTATTACGATTAATGACTATCTCTTCTATCACGGCATAAACGACAATCAATGTCCCTAACTGCTCGACCCTTATGTCACCTATCGCAGTTGATGACTAAGCCATCTCGCCGATGACTTCTTTCAAAATCCCCACGGCTTTTTTTAGTGTATCCCGGGGAATATTCAGCGCCGGCAGTAACCGCACTTTATTTTTGGCTGTCAGCACCACTACACCACGGTTCAGACATTCTTTTGCTATTGCTTTTGCATCGGCTGTGGTTTCAATCCCCACCATCAAACCCATACCAGAAATGCTGAGCACACCGGATGCTCCGGTTAATGCTTCGCGAATGTACTGGCCCTTTGCTTTCACTTCGCTTAATAAGGCATCATCGATACGGTCGATAACCGAAATGGCTCCGGCTGCACAAATCGGGTTGCCCCCAAAGGTAGAGCCGTGACTGCCCGCATCAAGCACGCCTTCGGTCTTGTCGTTAAACATGGTGGCGCCCATGGGAAGTCCGCCGGCAAGGCCCTTCGCGGTTGACACGATGGCCGGTGCAATGCCAAATTGCATGTAGCTGTAAAGAGTGCCTGTCCGTCCGTTCCCGGTTTGCACTTCATCTACCACCACCAAGATGTCATGTGCCGCCGCATAGTCTGCCACCTGTTTCACATACCCGGCGTCCAAAGGCATAACGCCGCCTTCGCCTTGAATCATTTCCATCATAATAGCGCATATAGATGAATCCGAATCCACCAATTGTTTAAAGGCATCGAAGTCATTGGCCGGTACATGTGCAAATCCTTTGGTGAAGGGATGGAAGTGCTGATGGAACACGTCCTGTCCCGTAGCTGCCAAGGTGGTAATGGTTCGTCCGTGGAAGCTGTTCACCAAGGTAACTACCGTCGTCCGTTCGTCGCCGTATCTATCGGCAGAATATTTTCGCGCTGCCTTAATGGCGCATTCGTTAGCTTCCGCACCGGAGTTGGAGAAGAACACTTTCTTCATGCCCGTCTTTTGACACAGCTTTTCTGCCAAGGTTGCCTGTGGCAATGTATGATACAAATTCGATACGTGATTCAGCCTCTTCACCTGATGAATGACGGCTTGTTGCCATAGGGCATCACCACTGCCGAACGCAGTCACGCCGATGCCGGATCCCAAATCGATGTATTCCTTTCCCGTCGTATCGTATAGGAGCACGCCGTCACCTTTTTCAAAGCACACATCAAAGCGTCCGTACGTGTGAGCAATGTAGGTTGTATCCAGTTCTTTATAGGATGGTACACTCATAGGGGAAGGCGCTTCGTCCGCTCCGCCCATATCATACGCAAACGAGGGTTCCGTATCTGTTGATGTCGTATGTTCTCCGGCACCGTATAGCGTAGTATCCGTCATTGTAACCATTATCGGTTCGTTTATTTCCATATATCCCATGTAACTCGCCTCTCTTTATTCTTTTACAAACATGGTTCCCAAACCTTCGTTGGTAAGCAATTCAATCAGTATGGCATGCGGGATTTCACCATTGATAATAAATACTTTCTTTACCCCTTTTTGAATGGCTTCGATGCAGCATTCCACTTTGGGAATCATTCCTCCTGCAATAACGCCGTCTGCTACCAGCTTGGTCGTATCCGCTTCGGTCAGCTTCGGCACCAGTGATGTGGGATCGTCCTTATCGAGCATAACGCCGTCAATATTTGTCATGGCTACCATGCATTCTGCTTGTAAAGCACCGGCAATGTAAGCGGCCACCGTATCGGCGTTAATGTTATAAATCGTGCCGTTATCATCGACACCAACGGAAGCGACTACGGGGATATAGCCATTATCCACCAATGCTTTAATCAGTCCCGTGTCAATGCTGTCGATCGTGCCTACTAAGCCCAGGTCTTCACTTTTTTGATGCACCTTAATCATGGCACCGTCGACACCGCAAATGCCGGTAGCTTTGCCGCCAAGGCTTGCAATGTGTGCAACCAAGCTTTTATTCACGCGCCCGGCCAATACCATTTGCACCACATCCATCGTGGCTTCATCGGTAACGCGCAGGCCGTTTTTAAATTGTGAGGCAATCCCCATCTTGCCGAGGGTATCGTTAATGTCCGGTCCACCGCCGTGAACGAGTACGACTTTAACTCCCACTAATGAAAGGAGCAACAAATCCTGCATGACGGATTGTTTGATTTCTTCGTCAATCATGGCATTGCCGCCGTATTTTACTACCACATAGGTGTTCGTATATTCTTTAATGTACGGTACCGCTGCGGTCAACAACTTGGCCCGCATTGCATTTGATATTTCATTCATTGTCATAGTTCTTCCCTCTGTCTTTTCCATATACCTAAGCACTGTATCAACTGTTCGTCCATTCATGGTTCTTTTCTGTGATAAGCAATACGCCACAAAGCGCCAAGGCTCACTGCGTACTTGCTTTTCCCTCACGCACTACAATGCCAAGCCCGTTGTTTCCGGCAAGCCCAACGCAATGTTCATACACTGCACCGCCGCACCGGATGCGCCTTTGCCAAGATTATCGAAGATGGCATGGATAACCACGCGGTCCTCGTTGCCCGTGACTTTAATAATCATACTATCCTTACCGCTGTTGGTATTTGCTGCCATACAGCCCGCATTACCCTCATTGCTGAGTGACTCCACCGTTATCAGCTTCGCCTCTTTATAGGCAGCTTTCAAGGTAGTTTCTACATCCGCCGCCGTACCGTGTAAGGCCGCCGTCTGAAATCCGATGCTGACGATCATACCGCTGTAGTAATCATCGACAATGGGCATAAAAATCGGCGGCATACCGAGGCCCGTATGATGAACAACTTCCTTCAGATGTTTATGCATCTGCCCCATGCCGTAATGACGCGGTGCATATAAGTCTTGTGACTTATCGGCGCTTTCATAGTCGGCAATCATCGACTTGCCGCCACCGCTGTACCCGGTTAAGGAGGTTACCGTCACCGGATAGGTGGCCGGTACGATGCCCGCCTTCACCAGGGGATGAAGAATGGCTACCATTCCGCTGGCATGGCAACCGGGTACGGCAATGTGTTTCGTCGTAGCAATGCCTTTGCGATAGTCGTCGCTCAATTCGGCAAAGCCATAGGCCCAGCCCGGCGTCGTTCGATGAGCCGTAGAGGCATCGATAATGCGGCAAGGCAACTCCCCGATGGCATCGACTACGTCGTTAGCCGCCGCATCCGGCAAACATAAAAAGACAACGTCCGCTTCTGCAGCCAACGCCGCAATCGCCTTTGTATCTTTGCGCTTTTCTTCATCGATGGTAAGCACTTCTATATCCGGTCGCGCCGCCAATCGTTCGTAAATACGCAGTCCCGTCGTTCCTGCCTGTCCTACGATAAATACTTTATATGTTGCTGTTTCTGTCGCACTTGTCATTGCCTTTTCCTGTGCCCCCGTCATTACCGTCATTCCTCGCTTTCTATTTCAACGGATAGTCGCCGTAGGTAGCAACCATCACCGCTTTAATCGTATGTAATCTGTTCTCTGCTTCTTCAAATGCCAACGACTGTTCGCTTTCAAACACATCGTCGGTAACTTCAATGCCATCAAGACCGAAGCGTTCAAAAATATCCTTGCCCACCTGCGTATGCGTATCATGAAAGGCCGGTAAGCAATGGCAGAATTTTGTTTGTGCCTTACCGGTCATCGCCATCATGTCCGATGTAATGCGGTACGGCGTAAATTGTGCAATACGTTCACCCCACAGTTCGTAAGGATCACCCATGGTTACCCACACTCCGGTGTAGATGACATCCGCATCCTTCACACCGGCAGCCACATCATCTGTCCAAGTAACCGTGGCGCCCGTTTCCTTCGCCACCGCTTTGCATGCTTCTACGAAAGGTCCTTCCGGGAAATATGCCGCCGGACCTACCAATCTAAAGTTCATCCCCAGCTTTACTGCACCGGCCATCAGCGCATTGCACATATTGCATTGACCGCTGCCTACATACACAAAGGTTACCTCCGATAAGGGTTTGTCCAATTGTTCCGCCAAGGTGAGGAAGTTAGCCAATGTCTGTGTCGGATGATCTGCATCGGTTAAGCCATTCCATACCGGCACGCTGCTGTAATCGGCCAAGAGCTCTACCGATTCCTGGGCAAAGCCGCGGAATTCAATGCCGTCAAACATAGCGCCCAAGACACGCGCCGTATCCTTCATGGATTCCTTTTTGTTCATCTGGCTCCCCGTCGGTCCCAAATAGGTAGTGTGCGCTCCTTGATCGGCAGCTCCTACTTCGAAAGCGCATCGCGTCCGTGTGGAATCTTTTTCAAACACAAGAGCGATGTTCTTCCCTGTCATAAGCGGTACTTCGCAGCCGGCTTTTTTATCTGCTTTGAGCTTTGCCGCCAAAGCTAAGAGATAGGTAATTTCTTCCGGTGACAAGTCCAGCAATGTTAAAAAGTTGCGCCCCTTCATGGTATTCGCCATGCTTATAAGCGAGCCGTCCGCATCGGTTACGCCTATATTCTGCCACGCCTTATGCATCAGTGCATATGCTTGTTGTTTCCCTTGTAAGCCTTCTATATGTAATGTCATCGTAATCCCTGTCCTCTCTGTTATCTAACCTAAGGTGTACCTGTTCTCAGTCTGCCGATTTTGTTTCTAAAAGAACATCCGCCGCGGCTCCGCACATAAGGGTGACGCCGGTTTTTAAAATTGTTTCATCAATGATGAAGCTAGCATTGTGTAACGCCGGGCAGCCTTCGTAGCCGGTACCGAGCCAGAAAAAAGCACCCGGTTTTTCGGCAATGTATGAAGAAAAGTCTTCCGCGCACATCGACGGATGTTCCGGAGTAACTGCCGTAATTCCATATGATGCTGCTACCTTGCGCAGTCGCTGTGCGGAAGCGGCATGGTTCACCGTTGCGCCGTGACCGCGTTTATAGGTTAGCTCGGATGTAGTATGGAAAAGCATATCCAGTGCTTGCAGTGATTCAGTCAGGCGCGTTTCAATATAATCGCGCTTCGCCGGTGCAAAGGTACGGCATGTCCCTTCCAGCGTAACCTCACCGCAGCCTACGTTATATCGATCGCCGCCGTTAATCGTGCCTACCGTAACCACGATGCTTTCCATCGGATCTGTTTCACGGGCCACAATGGATTCGATGCCCGTAATCCAATTCGCCGCTGCCACAATCGCATCAATACCATTGTGCGGTTCCGCACCATGCGTGCTCTTGCCGGTGATAGTTACATAAAAATGATCCGACGCTGCCATCATCGCTCCGTCACGCACACCTACCGTGCCTACCGGCAATCCCGGCCACACATGAAGTCCAAAGATTTCATCCACTTCATCCAGCACACCAGAGGCCATAATGTTCTTGGCTCCGTTAATAAGCGCTTCCTCTTCTGCCGGCTGGAATACAATATACACACGACCCTGCAAAAAATTCTTTACTTTGTTCAGTACAGCGGCAGCTCCCAAGGCAATGGCCATATGACTGTCATGACCGCAAGCATGCATCACGCCATCATGGTGCGATGCAAACTCCGCACCTGTCTGTTCCTTCACCGGCAATGCATCCATATCGGCTCGCAATGCCACCGTCTTTCCTGGCTTGCCGCTGTCGATACAAGCCACTACGGCGTGACCGAATACCTGATCATTGTACGGAATTCCTAATGTATCCAACGTTTGCTTTATGTATAGCGATGTGTTCTCTTCTTCGCCGGATAGCTCCGGATGTGCGTGTAAATAGCGTCGCCACTCTACTACCTTAGGCTCTATAAAAGCAACTCCTTCTTTGATTAGTGCCTGTATGTCTTCATGGTTACTTCCATGACTGCCATCATAATGACTTGCCTGTTTGCCATCATGGCTATCTTTATGATTGCATTTATTCGAATCTATTTCTTCATGTGTTCCTTCATACGCTGTCATTTACGTTACGCCTTCTTTCTTATGATCAGCCATTCACGGCTATTTATTTTTATAATCTGTTTTGTATTTTTATTCCAAACGTTAGCGTAATTCTAGCACTATGCAACGAATAATGCAAGCGTTATTTTATATTTATTCAAAATAAAATGAATTTTTATAAAACAAAAAGCCTCCGAGAAAATCTCGAAGGCCCTGTTAATTACAGATATCCTATGAAGTTACGTACACCATATAACGCTATACATTATGCAAAATCATACGCATCCTATAAAATTATGTACATCATGTAAAGTCGCACGCATCCTGTAAAACCATAGGCATACTTTAAAATTGTACATATCATGTAAAGCCATACGTATGCTAATAAAATAAAAAAAGCTTTCGGCCTACACCGAAAGCTTAGATTGCATGGCGGAGAGAGTGGGATTCGAACCCACGGTGCGTTGCCGCATCACTGGTTTTCAAGACCAGCTCCTTAAACCACTCGGACACCTCTCCATACCTTGTCATTGTATCAAACTACAAAGTTCTTTGTCAATGAAAAACACCGATACAAAAACTCCCGCCGGAGCTTAGTTGCTCCAACGGGAGTTCTCTTGGAAAGGAATTATTATATATGGATCTCATGCAGATCCTATAGCACTACGTTATTACAGCAATACTGCCGTAATATGCATCATAACTACAATCGACAGCTTACGCTTCGATAGCAGTTACAACGCCGGCGCCTACAGTGTGGCCGCCTTCACGGATAGCGAAACGAAGACCTTCTTCGATAGCGATCGGAGTGATCAATTCGATATCCATAGTAATGTTATCGCCAGGCATGCACATTTCAGTGCCTTCCGGCAAGTTGATAACACCGGTTACGTCCGTTGTACGGAAGTAGAACTGCGGACGATAGTTGGAGAAGAACGGAGTATGACGACCGCCTTCTTCTTTCGTCAATACGTACACTTCAGCTTTGAACTTAGTGTGCGGATGAATGGTACCCGGTTTAGCAAGAACCTGGCCACGTTCGATGTCTTTACGGTCAACACCGCGAAGAAGAGCACCAACGTTATCGCCGGCTACTGCGGAATCCAAAGTTTTGCGGAACATTTCCAAACCGGTTACAACGGACTGGGACGGTTTTTCCTGCAAACCAACGATTTCAACAGTGTCGCCCACTTTGATTTCGCCACGTTCAACACGGCCGGTAGCAACCGTACCACGACCGGTAATAGTGAACACGTCTTCAACCGGCATCAAGAAGGTCTTATCGGTGTCACGTTCCGGAGTCGGAATGTATTCGTCAACAGCGTTCATAAGATCGATGATCTTATCAACATATTTCTGATCGCCTTCGAGGGCTTTCAAAGCGGAGCCTACGATAATCGGCACATCATCGCCAGGGAAGTCATAGGAAGAAAGAAGTTCGCGAACTTCCATTTCTACGAGTTCCAACAATTCTTCGTCGTCAACCATGTCGGCTTTGTTGAGGAATACAACGATAGCCGGTACGCCAACCTGACGAGCCAAGAGGATGTGTTCGCGAGTCTGCGGCATCGGGCCGTCGGCTGCGGATACAACGAGGATAGCACCGTCCATCTGAGCAGCGCCGGTGATCATGTTCTTAACATAGTCGGCATGGCCCGGGCAGTCAACGTGTGCATAGTGACGTTTGTCCGTTTCGTATTCTACGTGTGCCGTATTAATCGTGATACCGCGTTCACGTTCTTCCGGCGCTTTATCGATCATGCTGTAGTCCTGGAACTGAGCCTGGCCTTTTTCAGCAAGTACCTTAGTAATAGCTGCGGTAAGAGTTGTTTTACCATGGTCAACGTGACCAATGGTACCGATGTTAACATGCGGTTTAGTACGTTCAAATTTTGCTTTTGCCATTGAAGTAAACAGCCTCCTTCATCAAATAAAAACTCTCATACCTTGATTATAATACAAATTGCCTAAGAAAAGAAGGTGTATTATGCACTAATACGCAATTTATAAAAGCACCACAGCAATCCGAACCATGCAGGGGTGAAGAAAAGGGCTACCCTCGTTTCTGCGTTAAAGGCTAAGGTAATCACCACAAAGCTAAAGAACCCAATAATAGCATAGTTCATCAACGGATACAAAGGCATGGGAAAGCGATGTGCACCTTCACGATAGGCCTCACTTTTGCGATAACGCAAATGACACAGCACGATGACCACCCAAATAAAGATGAAGCAAAAGGTGGAGATGCTGGTGATTAACACGAACACACCTTCCGGTGTCACATACTGTAAGATGACGGCTAAAAAAATAACCAGCGCCGAAAAGACAACCGCGTTCATCGGCACCTTATTGGAGCGCAAGCGAAACATAATGCGCGGCGCATTGCCTTCCTTTGCCAACGCGTACACCATGCGACTGGTACTGAAGATGCCACTGTTACACGCCGAGGCCGCCGATGTAAGAACAATAAAGTTTACCAACGAAGCGGCTGCAAGGATCCCGGCTGCTCCGAATACCTGCACAAAGGGACTCTTGTCGGGGCTTACCGTAGTCCATGGATATATGCTCATAATAACTGCCAACGCACCGACATAAAAAATAATAATCCGCAGTGGGATATTGTTGATGGCTTGAGGAATAACCTTCTCCGGGTTCTCCGTTTCTCCCGCCGTAAGTCCGACGAGTTCAATGCCGGTGAAAGCGAATACTACCATTTGGAAAGAAAGTACAAACCCTTCCCAGCCTTTCGGAAACCATCCGCCGTACGACCATAAATTACTGATGGACGCCACACCGGCATTCGTTTCAAAATTAGTAAAAATCAAGAAACCGCCGCCGACGATAAGTCCCAGTATAGCCAGAACTTTAATAAGGGCGAACCAAAATTCCATTTCCCCGAATACCTTCACTGCCATGAGATTCATAAGAAACAAACAGGCTAGTATAATTAAACTAGGCACCCATCGCTCTACGCCGGGAATCCAATATTGTATGTATAGCCCCGCAGCGGTAACATCGGCCATCGCCAACGAAATCCAACAAAACCAATAGGTCCACCCCGTGACGAAAGCCATACCCGGTCCCATATATTCATACACCACATCTACAAAGGAATGGTTGTCCGGATTTGATAGCAGCAATTCACCGAGGGCGCGCATCATAAAAAAGCAAACAATGCCGGTAATAATGTAGGCCAATAAAATAGACGGCCCTGCCAAGTGGATGGAACGGCCGGATCCCAAAAACAAACCGGTACCGATGGCTCCGCCAATGGCCAATAATTGGACATGGCGATTTTTTAAGCCTCTGGCCAATTCTTTTTGTTCAGACATACTGTTCTCCTCTCTCAGTCTATTACAAATAGACACTTGTAAATACCTAACATGTCCTATTATGCCTAATATTCGGCGGCAACGCAACTGTTAGGTGCCAATCCTCCTTGCATACTTTGCATATAGTATATGCACCGTTTCTATATAAGGAAGCTGAAGTTCCGGAAAATAAAAAGAATCGGCATAACATCCAAAGATGTAGTCCAAAGCAAAAACGGAGCTGCATGATCACTGTCATAACAACTCCGTTCAGGCATAAAAAAAAGACCTTACGGTCTCACATCTATAATAAAATTGGTGGCGGCACACGGATTTGAACCGCGGACACATCGGGTATGAACCGATTGCTCTAGCCAACTGAGCTATGCCGCCATGTCTGGAGCTAGTGACCGGGATTGAACCGGTGACCTTATCCTTACCAAGGATACGCTCTGCCGACTGAGCTACACCAGCATATAGCCTTGATAGTTCAAGCATAAAAAAATGGTTGCGGGGACAGGACTTGAACCTGCGACCTTCGGGTTATGAGCCCGACGAGCTACCAACTGCTCCACCCCGCGATGAAAATGGTGGAGGGAGAAGGATTCGAACCTTCGAAGTCGAAGACGGCAGATTTACAGTCTGCTCCCTTTGGCCGCTCGGGAATCCCTCCACATCATGGAGCTGGCGATAGGAATTGAACCCACAACCTGCTGATTACAAGTCAGCTGCTCTGCCAATTGAGCTACGCCAGCGCGTCACAACGTAATTTATTATACACAATCTATTTTATCGTGTCAAGAAAATTTTTATTATTTTCTTGTTGTATTACTATATCGTGAACACTTTGTAATAATACCATAACTTCTTATATTACGCAAGAGGTTTTACAATTTTTTTGAAATCTGCCATCTTGCACATATAGCTTGCACCGGCCCGGCTACTGCTTACAAACTACACTAGCACAATGACACTAGCACAATAACGCCGGCCCAATTACTACTTACAAGTAAAAATACCACAGCGCAATCAACGCAATGACGATGCGATAGTACGCAAAGGAAGCTAACGATGATTTATTAAGGAATTTCAAGAACCATACAATGGAAGCATAGGCTACGACGAAGGCCGTAACAAAGCCGATGACGAACATCAGAAAATCCGACCATGCCAATTGACCGGCAATTTTTAAAAAGTCGTACGTACAAGCAATGAGCATAATCGGCACAGCCATAATAAAGGAAAAATCGGCAGCCGCTTTACGACTGACACCGAGCCAAAGACCGCCGGCAATAGTCGAGCCGGATCGTGAAAAGCCCGGCCACAAGGATAACACCTGGAAGAAACCGATTTGCAAACACTGCCAAATCGAAAGGCGATCTACGCGATTCACTCGTATGTCCGGATGAAACCGTTCCGCGCACAGCATGAACACACTGCCCGCCAACAAACCAATGATAACCGTAAACGGCGAGAACAATACATTTTTAATAAAGGAATGTCCGAAGAAGCCGATGACCATAGCCGGCAGCATACCGAAGAAAATATGTACCAATGACAAACCGTTGCGCCGCGTCCAATTTTCCCGCTTCAGCATGGTCATAAATTTTTCGCGATACAGCAGGAACACCGAGAGGATGGCCCCCAGCTGAATGAACACTTCAAAAACACCGGCTTTCTCATCGGAGAATCCTAAGAAATCACCTACGATAATCATATGGCCCGTACTGGACACCGGTAAAAATTCCGTAGCCCCTTCAACGATCCCCAGTATAAACGCTATTATATTTTGATCCATAGCTCCACCTCAAAATAACGACAACTGTACAATAGCTACATTATAGCTTGTTGTCTGTCAATTCTCAATCTTTTCTTATGCGCTTTACAAAATCTTTACAAAAATACCGCTCCTTCGAAACCATCCGTCCAAACGATAGACCTTCGGTTCCAAAGGAGCGGCTATGTATAAAAGTATATGTGTTGCGTAAGTATCGGTGCTATCCGTAATCATCACAACTACCTTAACAGATAGAATCGTCCGATAGCATACGAGTGCTGCTGTATAATGCTTTATTCTACAACAATAATGCGCTGCGGATTTTCTACTTCAAAAGAGAAATACTCCGGATTGTTATTATGTTCCAAGTGAAGCTTCGTGCCGTCAAAGCGACCGCGCCACCCTACGATAATCGGATATTCCTTGCTGATTTCTTTCAACAACTCCACCGGTGTTAAATTCAGAATCGGAGCAAACAACACATTCACGCCGTCAATGAGCGCCACCTTAGCATCGTATGCTTTCAGCGACGTACTGAGTTCGTCGTACGCCCGTTGCGGTCGTAGTTCATGGGCAACTTCCAAAAATTCTTCTTCCAATAAATCCTTGGCTTCCATGTACTTCCAGCCGTCCTGTTCGGCCAACTCGCGAATCAAACGGCTCTTGCCCGACCCCGGACCGCCGACTACGAACAAAATACGTTCGCCCTGTTCCTGCAATTCTTCCCAACGTGCTTTAATGTCCTGTGCAGTAATCATTGTGTTGCCCTCCTTGTGTGAAATCTATACGTTTCTTCGCAATGTATGATTAGGCCTATCGGAAAGGATGATTTCCTTGATAAATCCTCCTTCATTGCCTACAACAAACAACAGATAGCTGTGTTCCGACATCGGATTTTTATATGTATATACCGTCGTCCCCGCCTGTTCCTTGCCTTCGCCCGGCGTCATGCTGGTGGGCATACCGTACAAATACAGCAAGAGATATTTAGTGTCCCCGATGGAAATCCCTCGCCTTGTGGCACCGCCGCTGCTGCTGATGAGCACCCGCGAAATCATGTGGCGTGCATCATAGCTGACGAGCCAATTCTTATAGCTCACAAAGTCATCGCCATACAAGCGACCTTTCTTTTCCCATCGATCATCCTGCGCGCCCAAGAACGGTTCGTTAAGTGTATAGCCGCCTAATACGAAGTCATCCGCGGTGAGTTGATTCGGTACAAAATACCGTAGCTTCGTGGCGCCCATCATGTGCGGCCACACTTGACCGTCCACGGCATCCACCGCTACGACTTTGCCCTTCGCCACGGTAAACACCAAATACCGATACGTCGGAGCCAGATCGGTAATCACTCGACTATTAGCTACATTCTCCGCGGATGGGCTAAATTCCTTCTTAGCCATTTCCTTTTTTTCTTTAACACGGTTATGTGCCGTCTGCCAATGCGGCCGATTATTACGGAAGCGGGCCATATCTTCGGCGTACACCAAGAGGACGGCCCCGTCTTCACTGCGTTGCCACATGGCTTGCGGACTGCCGTAAGCAAAGAGTACTTCGCTGCGAGTGCTGCCCACCCCGATATGGCGCGGCGTCTGGAATAAAGAATCTTCTATGTGGATACTCGTCACCGTCGCATCCGCGTAGTTATATGTAAGCCCGGACGTGCGCAATACATTGGCATCCGCCCCGCCGGCAAGACCATCATATACCGTCACCGTATTCGTCGTAAGCGGTATCGTCGGCTTTGTTACCTTTTCAGTTTTCACTGCGTGAGCATTATCAGCCGTATCCGCGCCAAGCTTATCTGCACCGGTCTTTTTAGCAGCCGCCTTTTCCGTATCGGTCGGTTTAATATCGCGCTGCTTTTCATTAACCTGTTTTGCCTCAGTCTGTTTTACATCGATTGGTTTGGCATCGGCCTGCTTTGTGTCAGCTGGCTTTATATCAGATTGTTTTACATCAGACGTTTTTACATCAGACGTTTTCTCTTCGATCTTGCGTGCACTTGTTTTATCCGCCTTCGACGCTACCTCATCGGCTGCTTTTTTATTAAGCGCCGCATAGCTGCTTAAATCAATGGTGGGCTTCTTCGGATCGCCACCGTTCTCCCCTTTGTAGGTAACAAAGGGTCCCTTTCGTTCCACCGCTTGATAGGGGAAGAGAATTTGCCGCGGTCCTGCCGTCTTGCCTACTTGCAAGCCGGCAATGGTAAACTCCTCTGCCTGTAGCGGTGGTAATCGATTGGCCGTATACGTTGTGCCTACGGCATTTAAATCAATGGTATCACCGTTATCCTTGTCCGCCGGTTCCGCTTGCTTGGCTGCCTTAGCCGTTGCTGCCGCCGTCGATGTCGGCGATGTTACCTTTGGCAACGGTTCTCCGGCCGCTTCCTTGACCAACGCCTGTACCATCCGTTCCAACAACGCTTTACTGTCAGCTTTGCTGTCGTCGCCTTTGCTTTCATCGGCAGCACCAACCATAGACATGCTACCGGTTACGGCCAATACACAGGCCAACGCCAACCATCGTTTTACTATTCTTTGCATGCCGCTCCTTTCCGCTGAGCTTCAATGCGCTCGCTAAGCCAAGCAATCCATGCATCAAGTCCCGTCTTAGCCGTGCAGCTTACTTCGAACACCGCCGCCTGCGGATGCAACATATGAATATCCGCAATCGCCTTTTCCTTGTCAAAAGGAATGTACGGCAACAAGTCCACCTTATTCAATAGCACGGCTGCAGACTCTTTGAATATCAACGGATATTTAAGTGGCTTATCTTCGCCTTCCGTAACGGACAGCACAGTTACCTTCATGGCTTCACCGATGGCAAATTCCGCCGGACATACAAGGTTGCCTACGTTCTCGATAATAATCATATCCAGCGCATCCAAATCCATAGCCGCTACTGCCTTTTCAATCATTGCTGCATCTAAGTGACAACCGCCGACCGTATTGATTTGCAGCACCGGCACACCGAGGCGTTCTATGCGATCCGCATCCTTATCTGTATATAAATCGCCTTCGATAACTGCCAATCGATACGTTTTCGACAATTCGGTCAGCGTCGCTTCCAACAGCGATGTCTTCCCGGCCCCCGGCGATCCGAGCAAATTGAATACAAAAATGCCTTTTTCTGCAAAGGTGCGTTGCAATGTATCCGCAATGGCATCATTCTTTGCGAGTACATCCGTTACCACTTGCACTTCCATGTTAGCCCTCCTCACCTGTATAGCACGCATTCGCGTTTATATCCTACGTCTTTTATTATAGTATACCATCACTGCGTGGTAAACACATGAACAAATTATAAAAGGCACGGAGCAATTTCATTGCCACCACTTTTCCATATAGAAAAAAGTGTTATCCATCAATCCATATCGATGGATAACACCTGCAATTCCCGGCCCGTCACGGTAGTGACCGTCGTACTTTGACACGCCGGACATATAAATCGATAACCTTCTACGACAAACTCCGTCAAGCAATCAAGGCACTTTGCCTTTAACGGAACATGCTCGATAACAAGCTCGGCTCCTTCTGCGGCCGTTCCCTTCGTTACCGCTTCAAAACAAAAGAGAAGCGCATCCGGCTCTACACCGGACATGGCGCCCAAGCGCAGACGGACGGCGTGCACCACCGTACCGTCATTTTTCTTCATCGTATCCAAGGCAATATCGACAATGCCTTCAGCAATCGACATTTCGTGCATAATACGCCTCGCATAAACCTTCCAATAAAATAGTTGTCGTCACGGAACCCACACCGCCCGGTACCGGCGTAGCCGCCGAAGCAATACCATCCAGCGATGCATAGTTCACATCGCCTACGGTGTGACCATCCAATTCGTTAATGCCCACATCAATAACAACTGCTCCCGGTTTAATCATCGTCCCGTCGATGACATGCGCCTTACCTACGGCGGCAATGACAATATCCGCCTGTTTCAGTTTCGCTGCCAAATCCGCCGTGCGGGAGTGACAAATGGTTACCGTCGCATTGCGATCGAGAAGCATCAACGCCACCGGCTTGCCTACCACCTGGCTTCGCCCTACAACGACAACCTCCTTACCAGCTACCGGAATATCGTAGTGATCGAGAATGGCCATACAAGCGCGCGGCGTGCATGGCCAAAAGCCTCGCTTACCGCGGATGACGCGACCGATGCTCTGCGTCGTAAGTCCGTCCAAGTCCTTATCCGGCGATAACAAATCAACAATGTATTCACTGTCGATATGCGCCGGCATAGGCATAAGCGGTAACACACCGTATATGGTGTCCGCTGCATTCCATTCGCGAATCACCGCTTCCACTTCCGCCTGCGTCGCCGTTGCCGGTAAATCGCGGCGATCGACGGCAAAGCCCATAGTACGGGCCGTCTTTTCCATAAAATGCGCATACATGTGAGCCGCTTTATCATCACCAACCAATAAAATGCCCAATGTAATGACTACCTGCTTAGCCGCCAAGTCTTCCAGCTTTTTTGCCAACGCCGCCTTGTGCGCATCAGCTACGGCTTTACCGCGCAATTCTTTCATAGCTCGTACCTCCGTTATCTCTAACTTACAACCTTGTATGTATTACCGTTTAAAGTATACGCGCACCGCCGACCCCGGGTCTACCGCTTCACCGCTTACCTGTTCCTGTGAAATCGCATAGCCTGTGCCTTCCGGCACAAAGGAGAGTCCCGCTTCATGAAGCCAATCTCGCACCTCACCGGTACTCCATCCGGTAAAGTCCGGCAACACAATTTGCCCGTCACCGTTAGTTTGTACTGTCGGTCGTTCTGCCTTTGCCGGGGCCTTGCCTTTTTTCTCCTTCGATACGGATGGAGAAATCTGGTAGTACCGCACAAGCTGACTCATAATATCTTTAAATACCGGCGCTGCGATCTGACCGCCGTAGAATGTACCGCCCGGATCATCGATAACGATAAGAGCCACAAACCGAGGATCTTCAACAGGGCCAAAGCCGATGAAGGAGGCAATATAGCGCCCTTTCAAATAGCCGCCGTTTTCCGGATCCAGTTTTTCTGCCGTCCCTGTTTTACCGCCGAAGTGATAGCCTTCCACGTACGCCTTATGGCCGCCCCCTTCAGATACTTCTTTTTCCAAGATGGCTACAATCTGTTTCGCCACACCTTCCGGTATAGGCTGACCGACCTCAACGGTTTCCTTCTTTTCATATACGGTGCCATCCGGATTATCGATGGATTTAATGATATGCGGCTGCACCATGTGTCCGCCGTTAGCCAATGCACCGAAGGCCTGTACCATCTGCAGCGGCGTAACCGCAATCCCTTGACCGATGGACATGGCTGCCGTATCGATATCACTCATACTTTCCAAAGTAAAGAGAAGTCCTTCGCCTTCACCGGGTAAATCGATGCCCGTTTGCTTGCCAAAGCCAAAGGCCTTAATGTAATCCAACAAAATAGCCGGTCCCGTAGTCAAGCCGATACGCGCCATACCGGTGTTGATGGAGAACTTCAAAATTTCCAGCAAGCGCACATCGCCGTAGCCTTCACCGTTCCAGTTTTGCATAACATGACCGGACGCCATGATATGTCCTGTGTCATGAAAGACCGTTTCCGTCGTCCATTTACCGGAAGCTAACGCCGCCGAAGCAATAATCGGTTTAAAGGTTGAGCCCGGTTCGTAAATATTGGTAACCGCACGGTTTTTAAAATCCTCTTCCGTTCCCTTTTCATATTCGTTCGGATCGTACGTCGGGCGGTTGGCCATAGCAATAATTTCACCCGTCTTAGGGTCCATGATAATAATGCTGGCACCGCTGGCTTTCGTTTCCTTCATGGCCTTATCCAAGGCGCGTTCCGCAATAAACTGCACCGTCGTATCAATGGTCAAGGTAACACTGCGTTCCTTGTCGGGAATGTACTTAGACATGATAGATCCCAAAATCGGATTGCCGCGACTGTCCGTAGCCACCAATTCCTTGGTGCGAGCTCCTTTGATTTCCTTGTCCAATACCATTTCAAGCCCGTCCAGACCTTTATCGTCGGTGCCGACAAAGCCCAGCACCTGCGCCAGCAGGTTGCCGTTTGGATAAAAGCGACGATTCTCTTCGACAAAATTCAGTCCTTCGATTTTCTGGGTATCCAGCACATCTGCAACGGCGCGCGATTTATCCGGATCCATCATGCGATCCAGCCATACAAACGCCGTATCCTCCTGCAAGCGTTCGACAATCTCTTCCTTCTTAATGCGCACGTATGGCGCAATGGCATCGGCAATGGTCGCCGGGTCCTCTTTAATCATTTTCGGATCCGCATACAGCGACCGCGTTACCATACTCATCGCCAGCGGATGACCGTTGCGATCAAAGATGGTGCCTCGCGGCGATTGCAATGTACGGTTCGTTTTCACCTGATTAAAATTTCGGCTTTCCAGTTCGGTGCGGTCGATAACCTGCAACGACAGCAGACGACACACCACGATGAATGCCGCCAGCAACAGCAGCAACAGAAACCGCCGCATATTCTTTTGTACGCGTTTACGCTCCTTTGCTTCTATCATCGAGATGCCTCCTACATCTGCTGCAATCGTTCAAGACGTCGTTGTGCCGCATGGTATAGGGCCGACGCCGTATTTTCCGTCTGTCCGTTTCTCACCTGCATAAGCAAGGTTTTCAATACTTCACCGGTATGCGGTCCCAACAACTTCGGTAGTTCCGGACCGTACGCCAAATCCCGGGTATGAATGGGCAAGCGACCGGCAATATCCGCCAAGCATGCCCCCATCGCCTTTGTGCCATCCGTCGATGCATGCGGATGACCGCAAGCGATGACATCGGCACAGCATACTTCGGTTTGCTGCAGTACGGCTTCCCTTAAATCCGCAGAACGACGGAACTTGCCGCTTACCGCTTCCTTGCGCATCCATTTCCACGGATCCGCTTCTTCATGCTGCGCAAAGAAATGAAAGCGCATGTGATTGGCCACCAACCAAGATACGCGTTCCGCCATATCCGCCGGATATCTGAGGCGCAGCAACAGCTTCCTTGCCATCTTGGCCCCCAACATGTCATGACCGCGATCCGTAATGCGCCCCTTGTGAAAGCCGCGCACGCCGGGCATCCCTTTGCCCACATCATGGAGCAAGGCACCCCAGCGAATTATTGGATCCGGTCTTGTCGCCGCCACCGCCGCCAACGTATGATACCAACCGTCGAAGGCATGGAACTCCGGCTGCTGTGGCAGATCCACCAAGTGATATAATTCCGGTAAAATGTCTACTTCCGTCACGTGGCCGTTATCATTAACACGGCACGAGCATTCCGCCAAGCGGGATTGCACCAATACATCCAATCCCTTAGCTACGGCCGGTGTAAGCATAAGCCGATCCAGCTCCTGCCGTACCCGTTCCAACGACAAGCCTTTGACGCGATCAAAATTTGGTGCCATGCCGTCGATGATCTCCCGATGCGGCAGCATATCCAGCTGTCCCACAAAGCGGCAGGCCCTGAACATGCGCAGTGCATCTTCTTGAAAGCGTTCCTCCGCACGGCCGATGGTACGCAAGGTTTGTTTCTTTATATCCCGACGACCGCCTACATAGTCGATGATGTTGCCATAGCGATCCATGGCAAGACCGTTAACCGTAAAATCACGACGCATAACATCTTCTTCCAAGGTATCTGCGTAGGTTATCTCTTCCGGTCGATGACTGTCCGCCCCATACCGTTCACTGCGAAAGGTAGCCACTTCATAGCTATAGCCTTCCGGCGTTGTCACCACCACAACGCCAAAGCTTTTACCTACTACGCCCGGCGTCGTATAGCCATGCTTCGTTACAATTGCTATCACTTCATCCGGCTTGGCCGCCGTAACGATATCGTAGTCATGCGGCACGCGGTGCATGAGAATATCGCGCACGGCCCCACCGACTACATACGCTTCAAAGCCTGCGGTATGCAAAATTTCTATGATGTGCATCGCCCCGCGGCGCAAGGCATCTGTTTGCTCTTTTGTATACTGGTCCCGAGCCATTAGGGCACCTCCTCATCATCGCAATGTATCACACATTTTTTACTACCATTGTCAACTCTTAAATTATACCAACATACCTATGATTATGCTACCGCTAAATTTTGGTTGCCTTCGTTTATTCCGATTACTTTCGGTGCATGTTATTTAATCGGATGAAACATCTCAGATAAAAAATCACATAATAAAAAAGGGCCGCCACCCCTACGATACCGCGTATCGTACAGGCAGCGACTCCATGTCCCTTATTTATAGACTTACAGTTCGCAGACTCACAACATATAGAATTACAATTTATAGATTCACACTGTATGACCCTGCCAATGTATTGGCTTATACGTGTATAGACTTACAGTTTTATAATTTTACAAATTGCGAACCCGTTCGGCAATTTGTTTGCCCGTTTCCGTTACGGCCAAACCGCCTTCACTGGTTTCGCGCAACGCACTGGGCAATGCGCGACCGATGCGATCCATTGCACCGATAACCTCATCCGCCGGAATCTGACTGCGTAAACCGGCCATGGCCATTTCTGCCGCCGTTAACGCATGAACCGCATAAATCCCGTTGCGCTTAACGCAAGGTACTTCCACCAAACCGGCTACCGGATCACACACCAAGCCCAATACATTTTTTAAACACAACGCCATCGCAGCGACCACTTCATCCGTCGTACCTTCCATCATGGCCACCGCTGCTGCCGCTGCCATCGCTGCCGCCGAACCCACTTCCGCTTGACAGCCGCCGACCGCACCGGCCACACAGGCTGCATTGGTGATAACATTGCCTACGCCGGCAGCGGCAAAAAAGCCGCGCACATACGCCTCTTCATCAAGATGATACGTATCGCCCACCGCCCGCATCACGCCGGGCACCACGCCACAGGAGCCGGCCGTTGGACAGGCTACAATGCGAAACATTTTCGCATTCGCTTCATTAACCGCAATTGCATAGGTCAATGCTTTATAGGCTAACGGACTTAAAAAGCGAGGCTGCCCGTCAAACAGTGCCTTTGCCTGTCCGCCGGACATACCGCTGGGCGTTGTCCGAATATCTGCCAAGCCATCCTCCACGGATTGATTAAAAATAGCAATGCGTTTCTTCGCTTCCCCCAGTACCGCCGCTTCATCGGCTTCGGTAAGCTCCACCTCCGAACGCAGTACTACCTGCCAGAACGGAATCCCGTCCCGTTCACTGAATGCCGCAATATCGGCAATGCTGTTGTAATTATATTTCATAGGTATACCCTCTCACGAAATGTACAAACTCTCTCTATCATAGCGGTTTGAAATACATCACCGATTCAATGCCGCTGACCGCGTTAATGCTATCCAATACATCACGGCTTACTTCCGAATCCGTATGGATTAGCATGACCGCTTGGGAATGCTTTTCCTTGCGGAACACGCGCATCGACGAAATATTAATCGCCTGCAAGCTAAGCGCCGTCGTCACCGCCGCAATCACACCGGGCTTATCCGTGTGGAATGTCATAATCGTATGTTCATCACCGGTAATTTCCACTTCTAGGCCGTCAATGCGAGTAATCAAAATCCGCCCGCCCCCAAGCGAACGCCCCAACACTGACATGTGTCGTCCCGAATGACCGTACAAATCGAAAAGCACCACATTAGGATGATCCGACGGCTCCGCCGATTCTACAAACTCGTACTGCAGGCCCGCTTCATCCGCTTCTTTAAAGGCTTGTCTGATGCGTACATCTTCCGCGCCGAAACCGAGAAGGCCTGCTATTAACGCCCGATCCGTACCGTGTCCTTTATACGTTTTTGCAAAGGAACCATATAGCGTCATCGTCACGCGCTCTACCGGTTCATCAAAAATACAACGCGCCATTTTTCCCAGCCGTGCCGCACCGGCCGTATGCGAACTGGAAGGCCCGATCATAATCGGCCCGATAATATCAAATACACTACTCATATGCTGTTACCTCACTACTTCTTTTCTCACAACAACCCCGCTGTATGCTCTCTCAGGTCATACCTACATACCCATCTGATACGTTCATTATAGCACAACACGTCCGTTGCAGATATACATTTTCAAAAATTGCTATGCTCATTTATCATGTATCCATTCACGAAAAATAGCCGACTTTACAGAGAGAACTCCGAAAATCGGCTATTTTCACTACTATTTAATTTTTCCACTCCACATACACAAATACATCTCACTACAACGCCACAGCCAATTGCGATACACTTGTCACCGGGCAACGACGATGATTGCACACCGCCGTAACGCTATGCTCTATAACCCTTTGCTCGTCAAGAAATCCTCTACCAAATTAAGACATACATCCTTGCGGTATTCCTTCGACACGCGACCGGCAGTAGGTACAATATGATCGCCGTACGCCGCTACAATAGCATCATGCATAGCTTTGACTTCCGCTTTCGTCTTACCGATTACCATAGCTTCTACATCCGGGAAACGCAATACCGTCCCCGCTACGGCACCAAAGGCCGTAGCAAAATTGGTAACTACATCACCGTCATAGCGAAGAATACCGGCAAAGGAAATGCGCGAAATAGCCAACGCCCGGCGAGCACCGACTTTTTCGTAATACCATTCATACTCGGCATCCTTCGGCAACAGTATTTCTACGATCAATTCATCCTTCGCAAGATCAAGCTGTTTGCGCCCTTTGTAAAACTCTTCGATAGGAACGATGCGTTCCCCTCGCACTGATGCCAAACGCAGCTTTGCACCCAAGACAAATTCGATGAGCACCGAATCTGCTTTGGCGGAACCGTTACCGATATTACCACCCATGGTGCCACCGTTGCGAATGGCCGGCGCACCGATTTGTTCAACGGCCGCTTTCATCAGCGGCGGTACTAACGGCGAAGCCAACACTTCCGTAAACGTACAGGAAGCGCCGATGCGAACGTACGCATCATCCACCGCAATCTGTTTCATTTCCGGAATGCGATTCACATATAAATACGTCAGCGATGTATCCGCCGCAATCATCAAGTCCGTGCCGCCGCCGTAAGGAACTACATCATGGGCCGCTCTAATTTCCAGCGCTTCCCGCAGCGAAGTCGCCATATATCCGTTTACCATAATCCGTTCCCCTCCTTCGCTGCAATACCGACGGCACGCACAATAGCATTATAACCGGTGCATCGACACAAATTACCGGATAAGCCGTCCCGAATTTCTTCTTCCGTCGGATGCGGATGCTTGCGCAATAATGCTTCCGTTGCCATAACCATGCCCGGAATGCAATAACCGCACTGCACGGCCGATACCGCACCATAGGCTTTGTCGATAACCTTGAACCGTTCCGTTTCGCTAAAGCCTTCAATGGTCATAATGTCCGCACCTTCGCAGCGGCCCATGGCTACCATACAGGAGTTGATCAATTCCCCATCCATAATGATGGAGCAGGCTCCGCATTCGCCTTCTTTGCAACCGCACTTGGTGCCCGTCAATTTATAATAATCGCGCAACACGTCAAGCAAGCGATTCGATGCATTGCCGTCATACGTAACCGGCTTGCCGTTTAATGTGAAATGTATCTTCGTATCCATTATAACTGCCCTCCTCGCATAGCCTTCAACGCATCTTCCGCCGAGAACGGAATATGCTGAATCATCGCATCATCCCCCAGCGCCTGTTCCATGGCTTCAATGTAGGCTGCCGGTGCGCCCACGCAAGGTAACTCGCCGGCCCCCTTGGCACCGTACGGACCGAAGGGATAGCTTTCCGCCACGTACAAGTCGATATCCATCTTCGGCACATCCATCGCCGTAGGAATAATATAATCGGAGAACGCATTATTGCGGATGCGCCCCTTGTTATCGTAATTCATCTGTTCCATGGAAGCGTAACCGATACTCTGCAAGGTACCGCCTTCCATCTGACCCAATACAATGTTGTAATCCATCGGCGTACCCACATCGTAAGAACCGTAAGCCCCTAACACTTTCGTAGTACCGCTTACCGTATCCGCTTCGATTTCCATGGCCACTACGCCCCAAGAATAGGTAGGATATGCATCGCCGCTGAAGGTATCAAGACTGAAAGGAATGAGGAAGTCCGGCTGAACATAATGCTCTTCAATGAGCTGTTCTTCACCGTCTACCCACTGCTCTTTCAGCTTAACCGCAGCGCGGCGAATCAGTTCGCCTACGTTCATCAAGCTGCGGGACGCTACGGTCGGTCCGGAATCCGGTACTTCGTCCGTATCCGGATATTCATAATAAATGCGTTCCAACGGCAATCCCAATTCATGAGCAGCAATCTTCGGGAAGGTCGTCCGAAGCCCTTGGCCCATATCCGTATTGGATGCCAAAATATGAACATTGCCGTCGGCTGTCTTTTTCAATTTCACTACGGCCTTGATCAAATCGCGTTCCGCCGAACCGGTAAAGCCCGCCCCATGGAAGAAGAGGGACATACCGATGCCGCGACGATACCGACCGGTTTGCGGCTTACTGTAGGCAGCTTTCTTCTTGCGGTAATCGCACATGCTGTCCACCTTGGCAATCATTGCCGGCAACGGCACATTGAAATGGAACTTCCCACCGGTGGACGTGCTGTCACCTTGCACTACCATATGACGTTCTTTAAATGCCAGCGGATCTTCGCCCAGTGCCTTCGCCACATGAGTCATCATCATTTCCGCCGTAAAGAATGTCTGCGGTGCACCAAATCCGCGGAACGCTCCGTTCGGCACGGTGTTCGTCTTAGCCACGCGACCCTTCACCAATAAATTCGGCACGTTGTAAACGCCGTTGGCACAAATCATACCGCGTTGCAATACAACGGCAGACAATGTAGTATAGGCACCGCCGTTATAAGTAATATCAATATCCATCGCCGTCACCCGACCATCCTTAATGGCTACGCGGTAGCGATCCTTCGACGGATGACGCTTGGACGTATATTCAATATCCTCGCGACGATCGAATACGCAGCGAATTTTTTTACCCGTTGCCACCGCTGCTACGGCTACCTGGCAACTCAAAATCGATGGCCATGCTTCCTTGCCGCCAAAGCCGCCGCCGGTTACATCCTGCGCAATGCGCACCTTTTCCGGTGGCAAGCCCAACGCGCGGGTCGCCGCATTTTTAATATAGTACGGGCACTGCATGGAACCGTGAATATACACCTTGCCATTCGGCAATACTTCGGCCATCATCGCCTGCGTTTCCAAATACACCTGTTCCTGATACCCCGTTTCAAAGGTTTCTTCGATAACGCGATCCGCTTCAGCAAATGCCTTGGCAATGTCCCCCTTCTTATATTCGTATTCAAAGAAAAATACGTCGGACGTATCGATGTCCAGCACCGGTTCCAACTCTTCGTAAACGACTTCCGTATCCCTTAGTAGCTGTTCCACCACCAGCTTATCGGGACCGCAGAACATACCGATCGGTTCCCCGATGTACTCTACCGTTTCCCGCGCAAACACCGGCGTGTCATCCTTGATGATATTTACATTATTATCCCCCGGCACATCCTTGACATCCACGTAATAATACCCATCCGGTAACGTCGGTACCTTCACTTCGATAACGCGCGCCTTTGCCTTTGACGAACGCAGCATCTTGCCTACCAAGATATCATCATCCCGATAATCACCTACGTACAGCGCCGTCCCACTGAGCTTTGCCAAGTGGTCGCGTTTTCTTACGGATTCACTAATCGTTGCCATAGCCTAGCCTCCCATGCGTATAACTATACCTCTATTAGATGTGTAAAATAATTTTTAAACATATATTTCTACTTTTATTATAAAAGAAGTGCGCCTGCCGTCAAATTCTTTTTCGGGAGAACTTGAACCGACAGGCGCCTACATACCCAACTATATTTACTATTGTACGACTACTCTTCATTAAACTCCGAAAAAATAGTAAAAAAAGATTCCGTTGCATACCGCCGCACAGCCTGTTCGAAACGACGATACTTAGCAAGAAATTCCTTGCCTGCCGGAAGTAACTCCGTATTACCGCCGTGCTTACCGCCATGGCGTCGTTCCACCACGGCATAGCCCAGGCCCGCCTCGAGCTCGTTGATCATGGCCCATGCTTTGCCTTTAGAAAGTGCCATATGATCGCACGCGCTCTTCACCGAATGCGTTTCGTCAATCAGCACTAACAGCAGCATGGCGCGAGAAGTAAAAAAAGCCTTCTCCTTTTCCAGCGTAATTCGCAGGAACGGATGAATCAATGCTTCATTAACGGCTTCCTCCGACGGCACCGCCATGCGTTCCAGCGGAACGGAAGGGCGCAAAATCCCTGTGTCCTCCATAGGCACCGTCACCACATCGGGCATGGATTCCAGTGCGGCACGCACACCGCCATCACCGGTGAAAGCTTTCAGAAACACCATTCCCTTACGATCGAATAAAATCGGATGTCCCTTTCGTCCGTCTTTCATCGGTACCACCGCCGCACCGTTCGCCTCGGCCAGTCGCTGCAATGTAACTGCCTTGAACAACGGCGACGCCACGGAAGCAAAGAACACGCGGTCACACTTATCCTCCAAGTAACGAAGCCCCAACGTTACCGAAGCCAGCTTATCCGAAGACAGGTATTCATGATTCTTCAAAAAAATAACGCCGTAATCCCACAGCTCCTGCTCAATGGCAAAGGACTCGTACCCCGTTACAATCACTACATCCGTAACGCCGGCCTTTTGAAAGGTCAATACCATGCGCTTAATCAGCGAAATGGATCCGATTTCCAGCAGCGGCGACACACTGCCGTTCACCTCGTGATTGCTAGCTGCCACAATCAATCCGCCCAACCGATTCATAGAACCATCCTATTTCTTACGACCTAGCCACAGCAACGCTACAGATATGACAAGCTGCAATACGCTGAGCGTTACGAACAACTTACGCGTGCGACTTTTTTCTCGCCGTGACCAACGCACTAACCCGTTCATCCCATCAAGGCATAAATTCATTGCCAACAACTGTGTTGGCGTCACATTGCGAAGCTCTTTTACCGTAGTCATAAATTTCATAGCCATCACCTATACCCTTTCTCTATGATTATTATAGCTAATAAGCATATATATGACAACCATTTACTAAAGAAGCCCTCGCTATCATTTGTAAAATAAAGAAGCTCTGTATGTTCCGCGTAGAACGTCCTTCGCATCCTCACTCGGAGCTGTTTGCTATACGCACCCTTGCTATAATTGCCGGATAAAGAAAAAGGTTCTCTCCGTTCTGTGCAGAATGCCCTTCTTCACTCGGAGCTGTTTCCTAAACAAGCCTTCGCTATCATTCAAAAAAAGAAGCTCTGTATGTTCCGCGTAGAACGTCCTTCGTATCCTCACTCGGAGCTGTTTGCTATACGCACCCTTGCTATAATTGCCGGCTAAAGGAAAAGGTTCTCTCCATTCTGTGCAGAATGCCCTTCGTAAGACCGGGCTTCAAACAAAATGGAGAGAACCTCACTACCTTTTATTCAATTATAGCGTCGGGCGCTGTTTAGCACGAACGGCTCTCGGCACTACGTTAAACGCCAACTGGTAAATAATATAACCAATCACAATGGCTATGGCGCCGCCAATAATCGGGCCTTCACCGCATGCGTAGATAGCGTACGCGGAATATGCCAACGCAAACACACTGAGAACCATAATGCTCACGCGATTTGCCATGCCGGCCCCTTCCTTTTTAAGCATTACATGCACGGCCAAGCAGCACAAAATGTACGGGAACACATTCGTTACTACCGCAAGATTTACCAAATTTTCAAACTGGCGATTCAGCGATGCATCTGTCGTCATCAACGCCATCAACGACTGCACGGCTAAAATGATGAACAATCCCTTCACCGGTGCATCCGCTTTATTTACCTTAGCGAAAATTTTCGGGAACAGCCCCACATCGGCAGAGCTTTTAAATACGCGTGCCAAGGTAAACTGCCAGCAAAGAATGGCGCCACAGCAAGAGATAACCATCATGGCCATCACGATACGACCTACCGTTTCGTTAAACATGTGCGCAAAGGCTAACCCAAACGGAGCCGTGGAGTTGAGCAGGTCTGCATTCGGCACGATACCTGCCATAATATTTGTAGACAATACATAAATAACCGCTACGGCCAATGTACCAAAGAAGGTAGCAATCGGCACATTTCTCTTAGGATTTTCTACGGCATCCATATTGGCTGCCGCCGATTCAAAGCCAAGGAATGCCCAAAGGGTAAGAGCGATGGCTTCGCTTACCGCATCAAAGAACGGAAGCTGACCCGGATTCCACACCGACTTGTACATCGTCGGATCGAACCAATACCAACCGGCTACGCTGATGAACAGCACCGGCAGGATAGCTCCCCATACGGTAATATTGGAAATACGACCTGTTTTGGCATTACCGCCGAAATTGAGCACCGCTGCCAACCACAATAATGTAATCGTGGCCAAGCTTACCTGTAACGGTGACAACGTTAAATCAAACAACACTGCCGCATATCCGACAGCGGAAATCGCAATCGCTACATTAGCGATAACAAGAGAAATGGCATATGCGTAATTAGCCATAAAATGTCCGGTTCTGCCAAACATATACTCAGAATAGCCGCCCATGCCGCCGCGCTTTGTAGTAAATGTACCGCACTGCGCAAAGATATGAGCTAAAATTAACGAGCCTACGGCTGTAATCAGCCAGGACAAAACAGAGATGGTTCCTACCTCGGCAAGTTTAGTAGGTAACATAATAATTCCGGCCCCCATCATGTTAGCAGCAACAAGCGTGGTCAACTGGAATACAGACATTTTCTTAGCGGTGGTTTTCATGTATCAATCCCCTTTCTTTGTAGTTGTTCTATGCTACAAGTTAACTTCTTCAAAACCGCTCTCGATGCCAGTCCTTGCGGGATGTGCGTGGATGTGGCACCGTATTTTGTTGACGACTTATTCTAACATCATTCGCCCGTCGTGCATAGTATTTTTTTCTCAAAAAGCCTTGTGCGCATCACGGCTATCAGCCATTTTTGAACGCCTCACACTCTCCCTCACCAAGGGCAATCCTCAAACATGGCTTGTACGCTGTATACTTCTTTTTAGGATACCTAATAGATTGATAAAGTTCCATCTAAAAATTTTAACGAATCGTGTAATTTACGAGATTTAAAACGATTTAACGTATAACCAAGCATAAGAAAAATAAAACATCATACTTTCTACTATTTTATTCGAAGGCGACATGACCTTTCTCCGAGATACGATAGGGCGCATGGCCTCTGCAAAAGACGTTTTTCTTATAGATGCGTACTGTCACGGTAACTACTCATCCGTGTGTACCTCCGCTTTATAAAGGCCCGCCTCTTTTAATACCTCTACAACATCATCAACAGAACGACCCGATGCATCTTCGTACCGATCAGACACCCCCGGATTATCTTCTGAAAAAAGAGTACCGGCAAACACTAATTCCTTTTTCTCCGGTAACAACCATCGCATCCTTTCTTTGATGGTTTTCTTTCCTACTGTTTAGTTTAGTTTGGTTTAGTTTAAGAATGGTATCGGCGTGCGTATCGGTTTGCGTATCGCTGTGCGTCTCTCTTGCGTATCACCGTGCGTATCGGTGTGCGTCTCTCTTGCGTATCGCTACATGCATTACTAGGTATAACCGGCTTTCTTCTTATAGTACATTGCTCAACGCGAAAATCTAATGGATACGACCGGCATTCAAATTTATAATGCAAGGTAGGAAACCCATTGTATCAAGAGTTGCCCTTCTTTATACACTAATCTCTATAAAGATTTTTACACTAACTAATCAGTCACATATGTTAGAATATATTTTTCTCCATCAAAATGTAATCGATAGATATCTCAGTCCCCATTCATATAAAATAGCCAGTTTCCTGCAATATAATTAGATATAAAAAAAGAAGCCATCATAGCTTTGCAGCGAGCCTTCGCCAGACTGGCCCCCATCATATAAAACAAAAAGGCAGTTATAGTTGTGAAGCGGGCCTTCGCAAGACCGGTCCCGCAAACAACTATAACTGCCTTTTTATTATTTATAAGAAATCATTCTTCCAAAGCAACACGCCTACCACCAAGGTAGCCACGCCGGCAATGCCCAACACATCAAGGAATCCGTCCAGTCCGTATTCCGTAAACGGCACCGGCACGTTGACCCCCCACAAGCTAAAGATCGCCGTAGGTACTGCCAAGATAATCGTCACTGCCGCAAGAAGCTTCATGACCATGTTCAAATTGTTGGAAATAATCGAACTGAATGCATTCATCATGTTCATCAAAATGTTAGAATACATTTCAACCATTTCGATAGCCTGCTTATTTTCGATAATAACATCTTCCAACAAATCCTCGTCCTCTTCATACATCTTGAGGACATGACGCACATCGTCATGACGGCGAATACGTAAAATGCGTTCCATTACGGTACCGTTCGTTTTTAACGCAGACGTAAAGTACGTCATGGATTTCTGTAATTCCAAAAGCTGGAAAAAGTCCTTGTTCTTCGTCGTGTGGCGAAGCTGTATTTCAATATCATCGGTGCGGCGATTGATTTGTTGCAAGTAACGCAGGAACAACGTAGCCGTACGATACATAATCTGAAACAGGAAGCGCGTCTTCTTATAGGTGTAGAACGTGGCTATCTGATTATTCAAAAACGGATAGAGCACATCCGATTCTTCCAAACAAACCGTAATAAAGAAGTCCGGCGTCAAGAAAATCCCCAGCGGTACCGTGTCGTAGCTATCGGTGCCGCGCAAGGCCGGAATATTGATAACGACAAACAAATAGTTTTCTTCAATTTCCACGTGCGAACGTTCTTCCATATCTAACGCCGTCTTTAATACGTCCGTTGGAATTTCCGTCATAATATTGACGAGAGCCAGCTCATCGGGGTCAGGATTCACCAGATTGATCCATGAACCTTTTGTCGCATCCGCAACTGTTGTATCCGAGAATAATTCTCCTTCTGCGTGCTTATATACCGTGAGCATAGGTCACCTCCTAGACATTAATTCCACACTTTATCTTATCGAAGAGTATCCGCTAAGTCAAGACAAAACCGCCGGTTTATTAGACCTGTCGCGCTTATTTCCATTCCTTTACATGTGTTTTCTGTTCACCGTCTCTATTCCATTTGTTATATATTTTTTTCGGCCATGGCTCAGCCTTTCACCTTTGTCTGCGTAGCCAAGTAAATCCCACTGATAATAATCACTACTGCCACCGCTTTATACAGACTGATGGGTTCCCCCAAAATAAGAGCCGCCAAGGTTAGCGTAAATACGGGGATTAAATTATTAAACACCGCCGAGCGCGTCGGTCCGATTTCACGCACCGCAATGAGTTGAAACAAATAGCCCATGACGGATGCAAACACCGCCATGTAGGTCACCGACAACCAACCGCCGAGAGTCACTGCTTGCAGTGTTCCGTTCAGCGCATCCCTAACAGCCCACGGCGATGCTTCCACCGTACACACGAGGAAGGTGAATGCCGTCATCTTGTACGGACTGATAGTATACTTCATCATAAACAACCGATTGAAAATCGTGTACAGAGAAATGCTGAGCACGGCGCAAAACATCATGGCATCGCCGAAGTTTAGCTGTAATTGTTGCAGCATAGCAAGGTTGCCATTAGTGATAACCGTAATGACGCCGACAAAGGCGAGGGCAATCCCCAACAACTGCCGCGCATTGGTGCGTTCCTTCAAGCCGATAACCGTCAAGAGCATCGTCACGCCGGGCATGGTGGCACCGATAAGCGCCGCATTGCCGGCGGATGTGTATTTTACGCTGAGAAAAAATAAAATGTGATATGCAAAGGTGCCGATGGTGCCCACAAAGAGAATGGGTAACCACTGCTGCTTCGTAGGCCACCACGCGTCCTTGTCCATGACTTTCAGTACACAAAAAATAAAAGGCAAAGCAATTAAAAAGCGAACGCATGTCAATGTAGGGGCCGTGAATTCTATCATGGCCAGCTTGCCTGCAATAAACGCACCCGACCAAAAGAGCGTCGTCAATATCATCAAACCGTATACCTTTTTATCCGCCATAAAGCCTCCTTATATTGCCAACGCATGCAGCCTGTTTGCGTGGCCAAGTAAATCCCGCCGATAATTCGTGCACACTTCCTACCTAATCTTGTGTCTATTGTACACCGTAGCCATCTTGCATGACCAGTACATAAAAAGCGTCTTGCCCGCTTATCGCTGCCCATACAGCTGCGACGATTCACGAACAAGACGCTTCGTTACTTATGCGTTCTTATACAAAATGCGAATGGAATTTAAAATACAAATCATAGACACGCCGGTATCCGCAAATACGGCGAGCCACATATTAGCATAGCCTACGAGGCCAAGAATCATGATGGCAATCTTGATGCCCAGCGCAATCACTACGTTTTGCCAAGCAATGGACAAGGTAGACGAAGCAATGCTGAACGATTTCAACACGGATCCGATGCCGGGACGCATGTATACTACATCGGCCGCTTCGATGGCCGCATCCGCACCACTTCCCATGGCACCGCCCACATCGGCACCAGCCAGTACCGGCGCATCGTTAATGCCGTCGCCTACAAACATAACGGGACCGAACTCACGGCGAAGCTGCGCCATTTCTTGCAGCTTATCCTCCGGCAATAATTCTGCCCGCACCGTTTGAATGCCTGCTTCGTTGGCAATATAATTGGCGCTTTCCCAATTATCCCCGGTGAGCATCACCGTTTCCAAACCGCGGCGACGCAAACCGGCTACGGCTTCCACCGTATCTTCCTTGAGACTGTCCGCAATGCTGATACGCCCCGCATAGCTACCGTCTACAGCCATAAGCACTTCGCTGCCATAGGCCGACGGCGCTTGAGGATACCCGGTAATTCCTTCTTCATCAAGAAGACGACGATTGCCGAGAAGGATGCGTTTGCCTTCCACGGTGCCCACCATACCGCGGCCGGATAGTTCTCGAAGATTTTCTACCGGCTGCACCTGTATGTGACGTGCCTTTGCTTCTTCGGAAATACTGAGCGCAATGGGATGTGTAGAACTTGCTTCCAGTGACGCTGCATAACCAAGCACAGTCAACTCGTCCCATGCCTTAGCGCCTTCCACCGATTGTACCGCAAAGCGACCGGTGGTTACCGTTCCCGTTTTATCCAGCGCGACGGCAGTAATGGCACGCATCGCTTCGATGGATGCACCGCCTTTAAAAAGAATGCCCTCTTTCGAAGCGCGGCCGATACCGGCAAAGAACGCCAACGGCACGCTGAGTACCAACGCACAAGGACAGCTGATAACCAAAAAGGTTAACGCTGTATAAATCCAATACTCCCATTGCCCCGTAATAAGGGACGGAATCACAGCCGTCAATACGGCCAAGGCCACCACAATAGGCGTATAGATACGAGCGAATCGCGTAATAAACCGATCAATGCGTGGCTTGCTGGCTGCCGCATGTTCCACCGCATCAAGGATGCGCGTTACCATAGACTCGCTCAGCTCTTTATCGACGCGCACCACAATCCGTCCCGATTCGTTAACACAACCGGACAATATGGCCGTGCCGGGGCCGGCGCTGATCGGTACCGGTTCGCCGGTTACCGGTGCCGTGTCGATACGCGTTTCCCCTTCTACTACCGTGCCGTCCAAAGGAATTCGATCGCCGGCGCGTACTTCTACCAAATCGCCGATTCGCACTGTATCCGGTGCCGTAACGGTTACGCTGCCATCCGCATTGACAAGGCGTACCTCTTCCGGTCGCATGTCCACGGCTTCCATAATAGCCGAGCGACTGCGTTCGGTAGCGTGTTCTTCAAAATAGCTGCCAATCTGAAAAAACAGCATAACACCGGCGGCTTCCGGATATTCGCCGATAGCCATAGCCCCTATTGTCGCAATGGCCATGAGGAAGTTTTCGTCAAAAATCTGTCCGCCTACAATATTTTTAACGGCGCCCCACAGAACGCGCCATCCCAATAATAAATATGTCAGTACCAACACAATACGCTCCGCCGTTTCCGGAATCCAATCGGTGAAGCCCGTCACCGCCATGACAATGGCACCGATGATAATGGCTGTCAAGCTGCTGTCGTGATGATGCTCCTCTTCTTCGCTTCCCTTCGGAGTCCGTACGAAAGGCTCCACCACAACGCCGTCCTCCGTAGCATCGCAAATTGCCTGCACCGTATCTTTAAACACCGGCGTGTCCACCTGACGGCCGCGCACGCGCAGTTGCTGCGTTCCGATGGCAAAATCCGCTGCCTCCACATCCGGCAAGGCGCGAATCCGATCTTCTATTTTAGCGGCACAATTAGCACATGTAAGATTTTTTAGCACATAAATATGTTCCATACCTGTTACCTCTCTAGCACCTACCGCTCACTCACTTAGCGGTATTGATTATCATGTACTCTCATTTCATTTTAATATATGAACAATCATTCATATGTATTTGTCTTCATTATAAATTTGTGACCTACCAATGTCAATAGAGGAGTATATGCTATCTTTGCAATACTTGCGCTATGTTATGGTGATTGGATGTGCAGTGATGTTATCCAATCAAAAGAAATCTGCCGCCTGTCTTCGCTATCATTATCTGCATAGCCATATACGACTCGCTGCCACGAATCCAGTTTACTTACTATAAGGCATTGCGTCACATAATGACCACCGGCCTTTTGCGGATGCGGTGCGAAGTAAGTGATTTGCACGACCGGCGTATCCCCCCGACTAAGGGCCGCTTCTATATCACGGGCCACCGCATCTAAGTCATGCAGTATGTCTTCACTTTGCTCCTGCCATTCTTCGGTAACTTCCCGTTCTAATGCCAACGCCTCTTCATGACCTACCAAGGCGGCAAAGGGCATGAACTGAGCGGCCCGCTGTTGTCGTTGCATGCGCGGGCGCACATACTGCGGCGGTGCCGCTTGATCCATAAGGTCCTCATAGCCCGTGTAGGTAACTTGCTTTTCGTTTCCCTTCTCTTGTTTATTTTCTTCCTTCGTTTCTCTTTCCGTTTCTTTTTCCTTTACTTTTTCTGATGTCATTTGCCTATCCTCTGCCAAGCCATGTTCCTGGTATGCTGCGCTATCATATTCGTATCCTTGTAAGACTTGTAAGCCGCCACGACATGGTATCGACTATGCGCGATGACCACCGATTTGACGATGTCGATCGCGACCGGTGGCTTCCTCTTGCAGACTTACGCCTTTAATGATACCGTCCTTACCGAAGCGGCGCCGAATGGTAAGCACTGCCTGCTGCAATTTCGCACGCTTTTCCATCGTGCGTTCCGCCGTACCGGACGTAGTCATTTCCATCCCAGCCTCACTAAAATCCCACAGGCTCTGTCCTTTGTTCTCGCTTGCCTTTCTCTTTCCGTGATCCGTATCGCCTTCATTGGCACCGACCGTAATTCGCCGCACCCATAACCCCGGCGTTACAATGCGTTCAAAGACTGCACACGCCGCATCGGCCAAACAGGTGCTGTCGTTGGTAGGCATCAAGAATCGGTGCGTGCCTCTCACCGACGCCGGTTTGCATCGTCCGTAGCTATCCGTTTTCCACGGTCCCGTATAACCGATACGCGCCGCCGCTTGCTCACTGTTACACACATCGTAACCGACATGAAGCACCAAGGTATGAGCACACATCCTCTGTTCCGCCAAATCCAACGCCAGCTCGTCCGCCATTTCGCGCACCACCGTAGCCGCCTCCGCCGTACTGTACGGGCGATGAAGTACCTGCCCCGACACCTTGCTATGCCCCTTCGGGCGATACGATTTAATATCTGCCATCGTGCAACTTTCACGCCCCCAAGCATGATCCATGAGAAGCTCCGCTTGCACACCGAACAGCTTGTAAAGCAGCCATGGATTATACCACTGACTCGCCTTGCCGATAGAGCAGCGCGCAATGTCTCCCATGGTGTGAATGCCTACCCCGGACAGGGCACGGGCGTAGCCTTTGCCGACGCGCCAAAAATCCGTTAACGGCGTATGATTCCACAAGAGCCGCCGATAGCTCATTTCATCCAAGGTAGCAATGCGCAGTCCTTCACTGTCCGCCGGTAAATGCTTGGCCACAATATCCATGGCAATTTTAGCCAAATATAAATTGGTACCAATGCCGGCCGTAGCCGTAATGCCCACTTCTTTCTCAATCGTGCGAAGCAAGCGCGCCACCAATTGACGCGCCGTCACACCATAGAGTTTGCAATACGCCGTAGCATCGATAAACACTTCGTCAATGGAATACACATGAATATCCTCCGGCGCAATGTAACGCAAATAAATGCGATAAATAGCTTCACTATAGGTAATGTACAGCGCCATGCGCGGCACTGCGCGAATAAAGTCCAACGACAACCGAGGATTTCGGGCCAGCTCCTCTGCTTGGCAGGACGTGCCTACAAAGGATTGCCGTCGCAAGCGTAACCGCCGCTTCGTGTTAATCTGCTGCACCGCCTGTTCCACCTCGAACAAGCGCGGTCGTCCCGGAATCCCGTACGCCTTCAGTGACGGCGACACGGCAAGACAAATCGTCTTCGATGTGCGCGCTTCATCGGCGACCACCAAATGCGTCGAAAGCGGTGACAATCCACGCTCTCGACATTCCACGGATGCATAAAATGACTTTAAATCAATGGCTACATACACACGGCTCTTCTCGCTCATCATCCTTGCTCCTTTCTTTATATCGAACTTATATATGTATTATAGCAAATATTTGTTCCATGTAAATATAAGAAAACACCACGCCAACAAGAAAAGGGACCGCCTATCCTATGCGTTCCCTCACAACAGAAAATACCGAATGCTACGCGTCTCTCCCCTCCTCCGCAAGAAAAAGGACCGCCCTATGTTATACGACACTCTCTCCCATAATAAAAAGCACCGAATGCTATGCGTAAGAAACGCCCTAACTACGTACGGGCTTTCGACGCATAGCATTCGGTGATTAAAACTTACAGCATCTCTACAAACGCTGCCAGTCGTGTACTGAGCTGACCCACGTCGGTAGTGGAGTAATCCGTTTCGATGTATATATAGGGAATATTCTTTTTCTTCGTTACAAAATCGCGGATGGATTTGGATTCCACGCTGTATGTATGACAGGCTTGCAATACCATTTCCACCACGCCGTCTACATGATACTCATCAATCAACGTATCCAGCGATTCATAGCGATTCGGATTCGGCGTCATTACCGAACAGCCGATGGCCAAGTACCGTTCCGCCAAGGCTTGGTAAATATCCTCGGCCTCCTCATCGACCAAGCGTTCCACATTTTTGGTGCCCGTACAATTTTCATACGCCACTACGACGCCGCCGTTTTCTTCGATGGCGCGAATCACCTTTTCCGTCGCACCGCCCATGGGGCAACCGGTAATCAGAATGCGCGGCTTCTTGTCCTGCCGTTTGCCTGCGGCGTATTCCTTTTCGATGGTATCCGTCAACGCATCGATTTCCGCCGGAATAACGGAGCGATCCAGCTTAAAGGTCGTCCCATACAATACCTTGAACATATCATGCCCCGTCATCGGTGTAGGTTCGTAACGCATCGTAGAATAGAACCGTTTCAAGGAACGGCGCACCGCATTTTCCTCGCGTACCGCACGGCGCACATCCTCATCGGTAATAGTTACATTAAATTTCTTTTCCAAATAATGTTTGAACGCAATAATTTCTTCTTTCCAAAAAGCCAATCCCCGTTCGCTTTGCGAATTCGGCAGCTCCATCATGTACACATCCTTAAATTCCTGCATGAGCTCGTACATTTTCTTTTTGCCGTCGCACGTGGTTTCGCCAACGACTACATCAGAAAAATAAAAGTACGGACACTTATCGGTTTTCGCAAAACCGTAGCTGGATTTAATTAAGGGACATAAATTTTTCGGCAAATCCCGTTCCGCTTCCGCAATGGTTTCATCCGACGTCGAACACAGCCCAACCGTCGCAGCGCCCATGGCCATAGCGATTTCTTTGGGGAAGTATGTGCAATACGCACCGACTACCGGCACGCCCTTATCCTTTAATTCCTTTACCGTTAAAAATGATTTCTTGCGTTGTTCCGCAAAGTCCGCAAACACCTGCGGCAATTCTTTGATGACTTCCATCATAATCCCTCACTGTTCCTATACCTATATCCAAATCGTAAATCTTACTTGCTATTTGATTATAGCAGTTATGCCGTGACGGCGACTAATAGTGTTTTTAAATAAACATATATATCTATACAGATTTCTAATAAATCATCGGTTTTACCCGTTCCGGCCATCGTAGGCTATGCCCATTTTATTTGATTCATGCTATAGTGAAAGATAATACATGCACTGTAAGGGAGATTTCCATGCTTGCTACCGATACTGCAGTACCGCTGCTGAAGGAGATGCCCCATATGTATTACAAATACTACTGTACCACTACCGAAGGAGATGTCCTATGCTTACTACCAAACCTACCTTAATCATTACCTTTCCCACCACTACGCAGGCAATGGCTGCCGAACGATGCTGCGAGCACCATCATTTACCGGGTCGCCTCGTTCCCATCCCTGCCGTTCTTTCCGCCGGCTGCGGTTTGTCTTGGGCCGCTGATTCATCGGACAAAGAGGGGCTCCTGCGCGCCTTTGCCGATGATGGCATTACTTACGAAACCGTTACCGTCATCGACCTTTAATGAAGACCATGCACTGTGTCGTATACATTTCAGCCTGAAAGGAGTTCCTATGATTTATCTCGACAATGCCGCCACTACGCTGCAAAAACCACCGGCTGTCATTACCGCCGTCACAAAAGCCCTGACGCAGTTGGGCAATGCTGCCCGCGGCAATCACACCGGAGCCTTAACGGCCAATCGTCTGCTCTATGATACCCGTGTATTGGTGGCACAGCTTTTCCATGCGCCCTTACCGGAGCGAGTTGTCTTCACCGCCAATGCTACGGAAGCACTCAATATCACCCTTAACGGCCTCTTCCAATCAGGCGATCACATCATCACCACCGACTACGAACACAACGCCGTGCTTCGCCCTCTTTACCGACTGCAATCGGAGCAGGGCATCCATGTTACCCATCTGCCTCTGTCACCGGACGGGCCTATCGACTACGACGCCCTTGCCCATGCCGTATTACCAAACACCAAAGCCATCGTCTGTACGCACGCCTCCAATGTAACCGGCCGTCGCCTTGACCTCTACCGCATCGGTGCCATCGCCAAACGTCACGGACTGCTCTTCATCGTCGATGCGTCGCAAACGGCAGGCAGTGTGCCTATCGATATGGCGGCTCTTGGCATTGATGTTCTTTGCTTCACCGGGCACAAGGGGCTGATGGGGCCGCAAGGCACCGGCGGTCTTTGCTTTACGGAACAAGTAAATATTCGCCCGTGGTGTGTAGGCGGCTCCGGCACGCACAGCTTTTCGCCTACACAACCGGCCGACTACCCTACTCGCTTGGAAGCAGGCACGCCGAACGGTCACGGCTTGGCCGGTCTTAATGCAGCCCTTCGCACCGTCTTAGCCATAGGGCCGACAAAAATAGGTGCCCATGAAGAGCACCTTTGTCGTTTGTTCTATGAAGAAGTGGCCTCACTACCGCGCATAACCCTTTACGGTCCCGATCTCAGACAGCATCCGCACGAAGCCGGTTCCATCGTATCGATGACGATTGACGGCGTAGACTCCGGTCGCGTAGCCGATGTACTGGCACGTCGTTACGACATAGCCGTTCGTCCCGGCATCCATTGTGCTCCGCGCATGCATCAAGCCCTGGGCACCCAAGCCAGCGGCACCGTTCGTTTCAGCATCGGCTACTATACCACCGAAGAGGATGTGCGCGCTGCCATTGCCGCTTTACAGGATATTGTCGATTGAGTGCGGTTTCGTAGGCAACATCCGGACACGAAATATTTTATTTTTGCTTCAGGTCCTTAGCAATTAAAGCGGCACCGTACGCTCCGGCCAAGCGCGCCTCCGGCGAAGACACCACGGTACGCCCCAAGGCATTCGCTACCAATTCAATAAAATAGGCACTGTCGCATAAGCCGCCGGTAAGCACCACCTGTCCCTGTACCTCGCTGAGCTTTGCAAACTCCTGACTTACTTTTTTCACTACCGACTGCAGCACACCCCAGGCAATGTTTTCCTTTGATGCACCGCCACCGATTAATGAGATAACTTCGGATTCCGCAAACACCGTACACATGGCACTGATGGATAGCTCTTCCGTATGAGTGCGCGCAATGTGATCCAACTCGCCGACGGACACATCAAGACGCTGCGCCATAATTTCCAAAAAACGTCCTGTGCCGGCCGAGCACTTATCGTTCATATAAAATTCCTCTACCCGACCGTCACGACAAGCGATGACCTTTGTGTCCTGGCCGCCGATATCTATAATCGTCAAGGTTTCCTCCGGAAATAATGCGGCTGCGCCGCGCGCATGACAGGTAATCTCCGTCACTCGCTTAGCGGCGTTCGCCACCGCTTCACGCCCGTAGCCGGTAGCCACCAGCGGCGCTTCATCCACTAAAATACCTTGCTCCGCCAAGGCCTGCTGGATAGCTTTCAGCGCTTCCTTGCTGCTCCATCCCGTAGGCAGGCAAACGGAAGCTATCAGCGTTCCCGCCCCATCGACGGCTACCGCCTTAGCCCATGTGGATCCGATATCGACACCGATACCTGCTGCCTGTACAAAAGGCAATGCTGCGGCTGTCGACGAACCCCTCTTGACCTCTGTGCGATTCGCGTCTTGCTGTACCGTTACTGCGTCCTGCATATCTGCTTCTCTCCTTACCCTTGTGTTATAACTACTGTTGTATTCCATAATTGTCTTCACAGGCTAATTACCTTGCCCGTGAATTATCTTGTGCGTTAATTATCTTCCGCGTTAATCACCTTCACGCGTTAATTGTCTTGTGCGTTAATTATCTTGTGCATTACTTATCTTGCGCATTAATTATCTTACCTGTTAATTATCTTTGTATATCTACTTGATAACTATCGCCAGTGTACCATGAGAGGCACGCCTTGACCAATAGACTTTGCTGATAAGTACAACCTTTTATTTAAAAATCCAATAGACCATGCTATGATACATATAACTATGTATTAAAAAATCTGCTAAAGGAGTCTTTCTCATGGAGTTAAAACAACTGGAGTCCTTCGTTGCCGTTGTAAAATACGGCAGTTTTACCAAAGCTGCGGAAGCGCTTTTTATTTCACAGCCCTCTATCAGCAGTCACCTGCGCGCCTTGGAAACCAGTCTGGACACGACGCTGCTCATCCGTACTACGAAAAGCTTGCGCGTAACACCGCGCGGCTACGAATTGTACGACTGGGCCTGCCAGCTTCTTCGCGACCGGGACCACCTCATGGCGCGATGGCAACAGGTCGATGCCAAGGAGATTCACATCGAAGCCTCCACCATTCCGTCCACCTACTTTCTGCCTCGCATTCTTCCCGAATTTTGTCGGCGCTATCCGCACATTCCCTTCACCATCCGCCAAAGCGTAAGTCATGAAGTGATTGAGCACTTGCGTCACGGTGATAACCAAGTGGGATTTACGGGACTTCACATTCCCGATGAAGCCCTGGCCTATACGCCGGTTATGACGGATACATTAGTACTGATTACCCCACCGAGCGAAGCCTTCCGTCGCCTGCCGAAGACGGTGGACACTGCGGTTTCTCTCTTAGCAAAAAACTATATCATCCTGCGCAGCAAAGGCAGTGGCAGCCTTGATGTAGCCAACACCGTTCTTGATGCACTACCCTTGGACCGCAATCAGTTAAAGCTCACCGCTCACATCAGCGATCCGGAGGCCATCAAGAATCTTGTCGTCAACGGCCTCGGCGTGTCCATTATTTCCGAAACCGCCGTCGATTATTATCGCAATCAAGGTCGCCTGTTGACCTTTCCCTTGCCGGACGAAGTGGCTACCCGCTATTTATACTTGGTCTATCGCAAGCATGACACCTTGTCCAGCTATGTGCGGGCCTTCATCGAATACGTCAACGAAATTTCATTATAAAAAAGACGCGCAGCCTCGGCTTGCGCGTCTTTCTGTATATACATTGCCTACTGACGTTCCTACGTCCCATCAATAGTTTTTAACTCTATTTTCTATTTTGTCCTATAACTCTATTTTGTTGCTCCCTATTTATCCAATGTATATTCCATCGCATCCATTATATAAATTTGCCCGCCAAGGCTTCCAGCTCTTCTTGATGATCGCCGATCCATGCTTCATACGGAAGCTTAGCATCCTGTAACAGCTTTGCCAAGGCTACGAAAAATTCGGGAATATCCGCAGCGGCCATCACGCCCAGCTGCTTGCCGAAGCGCTCATGACCATGCTCTTCGCTGCCGCCTACAAACATAGTAAAACCGGGTACCGGCTTTTTATCCACTAACTTCACTGCGCCGTGGAAACCGATGTGACCTACCTGATGCGTGCCGCATGAGGAAGGGCAACCGGAAATATGGATCTTCGGCAAGTATTCATGAGACAGGCCTTCTTCGCGCAACCGGCGAATGCACGTAGCCAACAAGCCTTGCGAATCCTGGAAGCCGATTTGGCACACCGTCGATCCGATGCAGGATACGGACGCTTCGAAACGCGTGCGGGCACCGTCTTCCGTCATAGCGGCCACAGTCTTAGCTTCCTCCGCGGTCAAATTAACAATATACAGACCTTCTTCACCGGTCAAGCGAATTTCCGTGCCCTCACTATTTGAAAGATAGTGAAGCAGCGCTAAGAACACCTCCCGCGGAATTGTGCCCCCTACGGGATGGTAGCTTACATAATAAAGCCCAGCTTGCTTCTGCGCGCCGATGCGCGGGTGCGTAAGCACCCCCGCATCATGGGAGGCAGCCTGTACGTTTGCGTCGGACGCTGCTGCGATCCCCCGCTTTGGCTCTACAGGCAACGTAAACGCTAAGTTCTCTTCTGCCTGTACCCGTACCAAGAATTCTTTATAGCGTGCAACAAAGGCCTCTTCGCCTAAGCGAGCCAAAATAAATCGCGTCCGTCCCTTCGTATGACTGGTGCGATCTCCTTCTTCGGAAGACATGAGCAGCATTGCTTTCATATAATACAATATGTCTTCCGGTGCCACATCACGACCCACACAAACACCTTGCGCCGATGCCGCACCGATGCCGCCGGCCGCATATACATCGAAGCGCCCTTCCGGCTTTGCCAAGAAACCGATGTCCTTAAACCGTCCGTGACTGGCCGTTTCATAATCACCGACAAAGGCGGTCTTAAATTTATTCGGCAAATCAATATATAGAATTTGCGACAAAATATATTCGGACATAATCGCCACATACGGTGCCACCACGAATTGCTCTGCCGGATGAACGCCGCTCAATGCCGGTCCGGTAATGTTATGAATATAATTTCCGCCGCAGCCTCGCGAATAAATCCCCTTCGCATGGCATTCCTTAAAAAGTGCTACGATGCGCTTACCGTCAAGCTTGTGAAACTGTAGTGACTGCCCCGTAGTGCAGTGAATAACGGGCAATTCGTATCGCTCGATTACATCGGCGATGAACCCCAAATGCTCATGACGAATTCGACCGCCCGGTAACCGCATGCGGAACATGCCCGATCCGGCGCCGCGTTCCGCAAAGCTACCGAAGCCACCGGAGTATCCCTTGTAATCTCGAATGGATACTTCCTTTTTATAAAAGCGATCCGTCGTCTCCGCGAAGGATTCGATATCTCGCAATAAATCCGCCTTAACTTGTTCCGTCAGAAAAGACATAATATGTACCTCCATGTATGTAATTCAGCTGCATGCATACAGTTTCGCCGAGATCCTTCGCATAGCATAGCGCCACAAAAAAATCGGCAATCCCGTAGGAGTACCGATTTTCCCTGTATATTTCAGGTTTTCTTCCATGCGTCTTCCTTTATTTTTAGCGGCGCATATACCGTCTGCTACAGCCTACCGTGATTAGGAAGTATTGTAACATGTATAATCGTAAAGGACTACGCAAATTCTATACAAATTGTAGATATTAAGTATCCGTTGCGGTAATCGCCGTTCCCATTCGCTATGATAATCGCCGTTCCCATTCGCTGTGATAACCACCTTACGCATCCGCAGCAGTATCCGCTTACGTATCCATTGCGGTTATCAGCTTACGTATTCATTACAGTGATTCCCGTTATATCGCATCTACCAACAACCGGAAGTGATTCTTTTCATATTCGATCAAACCATCATCCCGCATGCGACTCAGTTCACGGGTCAATGCGCTGCGATCGGCACAAAGATACTCACCCAATCCGACCCGTCCCAGCGGCACATCGAATTCATCACTACCATGCGCCCGTGCCATCAAGGAAAAGTAGGTGAGTAGCTTTTCCCGCAAGGTGCGCTTCGATACGATGTCCAGCTTTTGCATAAGCCGCACATTTTTATCGGCAATCGACGTTAAGATATTCCCCATCAGCTGTACTTGACTGCGATCCATGTCCGGCGTCAATTGCATAACCGCTTGGAACGGAATATTCAGTGCCACCACATCGCGGGCTGCCAAAAAGTTGACCACCGATGCTTGCGAGGTACCGCACGCAAAGGTTTCGCCGAATAAATCGCCGCGATTCATAAATACCAAAATCGTCCGGTTCCCCCACACGTCCTCGCTTTCCATGTGTACTACCCCTTCCAGTACAATGCTGACGCAGCGCACCGGTTCCTCGGACAAAGCGATGTAGCTGCCTTTTTTATAGCGCTTCACATACATGCCCAGCGATGTATATAATCGATTGAATTCCTCTTCCTTGATATTCTTAAATAGCCGTAACTCCTTTACCTCATTGTAATGTGTTTTCATTCGTATCCTCACTTGATTATTAACTCTCTTCCCAACTCCAATATCTCGTGTTTTGGCGGCGATAGCCTAACGGTATTCGTATATTCTTCGCCGACAACGTTTAATTTCTGCTTATATTATAACAAGTTTTTTCAGTAAATACATACTATTTTCACCGTTCGTGATTTTCATCACATACAGCCTGTGGCTTTTCTCCTATACTCCATGGTAGCAACATCGTATCGTTCCCTTTTGTTCGGATTTGCGGGAGCGACCAATATATTACGTAAAGGGGTAATAACACTATGAGCGAATTTCAAGGATTATCGGCGACCTCATCGCGCCGTGAAATCTTGCAGCATTGGCAACCGGAAAACGAAGCCTTCTGGAATACGTACGGCAAAAAAATTGCCAATCAAAACTTAATTGTTTCCACCATTGCCTTAACGTTGTCCTTCTGTGTTTGGACATTGTGGTCAACGGTAGCGGTCAAGCTGAATGCCATCGGCTTTCACTTTACTAACGAAGAGCTGTTTACCTTGACGGCCATTCCCGGCCTTATCGGTGCCACCGGTCGTCTTATCTACACATATATGCCGGGCATCTTCGGCGGCAAGAACTGGACCTTCTTTGCCACGGCCATCATGCTGGTACCGCTCTTTGGCTTAGCACAGGCTATGCAGGATCCTACTACATCTTATGAAACCTTCTTGATTTACGTAGCGCTCCTCGGTATTGCCGGTGCCAACTTCTCCTCATCCATGTCCAACATCGGCCATTTCTTTCCGCGGTCGCGTCGCGGTACGGCATTGGGCATTAACGCCGGCATCGGTAACCTCGGCGTATCGGTGATCTTCCTGTTAGCACCGGTTGTCATTGCCATGGATATTTTCGTCCCCATCTTCGGTGGACCGCAAACCTTGTCCGACGGTGGCAAGATTTTCTTGCAAAATGCCTGCTATGTAGGTATCGTTCAAATCATCGCCGTCCTCTTCTTCATTGCCAAGTACATGGACAATCTACCGATTCCCAAGCAGAGTCCGAAAGCATTACTGTCCATGTTCACCAATAAACACACGTGGATTATGACATGGATTTACACCTGCGGCTTCGGTTCCTTCATCGGTTACTCCGTGGCCCTTTCCCTGTTGGTAGCCAAGGAATTCCCGGAAGTATCCTTCGCCTACGCGGCGTTCCTCGGACCTTTCATCGGTGCCGGCATTCGCCCCTTCGGCGGTTGGTTGTCCGATAAAATCAACAACGGATCGTTGATTACGCTGTTGTCCTTAATCGGTATTTTTGTCGCTGCCATTGCCGTTCTCTTCGGTATAGAACAGCATAACTTCCCGCTTTTCTTCGGTGCCTTCTTGGTACTCTTCCTCATGACCGGCTTTGAAACGGGCGCATCGTTCCGCATGATTCCGTACATCTTCGCCGATACCGTACAGTCCTCGTTGGTAACGGGCTTTACCGCAGCCATCGGTGCTTACGGTGCCTTCTTCGTACCGAAAATTTTCGGTTGGTCCTATGCGTCTACCGGTAGCGTAAGTGCTGCCTTCTATATCTTGATTGCTTTCACGGCGGCAACTATTGTAATTACCTACTGGTTCTACGCACGCAAGAATTCCGGTATTCGATGCTAATCTCCCTGCGGCTTGCAGACGAAACAAGCTCGCAGAATTCTTTGAGAAGCGGTCAAGGCTGTCACCATCTCCGGCAGTCCCGGCCGTAGCATCATACCGTTTCTATATAAAACCTAAAACCTAAAACCTAAACTTACTAAGCAAAAAGGCGATGCCCTCGGTTCGTATCGAGAGCATCGCCTTTTGCGATTTACCTTTACGATTTGCTTCTGCAATTTACTTTTACGTTTTGCTTCTGCAATTTACTTTTATGGTTTGCTTCTGCAATTTACTTTTATAGTTTACTTTTGCTTTAGCCTTCTACGTGGCGAATAGCACTGTCGCCGTCTTCATGATTGAGATCGGCCTGCGCAAAATCCTGTCGCTCCGGCAAGCGGATACCGAAGCCTTGGTACACCTCATACTCCACGGTTCCTTCTGCCAACGTGCAGTCCAGCACATGACCGCCGGTCTGTTTGGCTTCATCCATAAAGTGAATGTGCAAGCCTGCCACGGTAATCCCTTGGTATGCTTCCGGTGCCCAAAAGCCGATCACCGTACCGCGAATGGACGGCTCGGAAAATTCTTTCTGCCCCGCAAAAAGCTCAACCAAAGACGGATACGGCTTATCTGCCTTGGGTGCCAAGCGCAGCTTCATATCCGTAAAGGTCCCCATCACGCGAAGGGCAATAAAATAATTTTCAGAACCTACACGGCGAAGCACTTCCTCCATTAACGCATGCTTATCCAACTTCGCCGCCGTAAAGCTATCGTCTGCCGCGAACGGCGCCACCTGTGCAAAGGGCACGCGTTCGTTTGTATCCATGCGACTAAACGGCGAGCCAATGCGTCCAATGTACGATGTGCTGTCATCCATAATCATTTCACCGTCCATGCAGTCGCCGCAGCCAAGGCCAATCGTACCTTCCGCTTCGATGAGGTGTACGGGAAATCCCCCTTCATATAATCGTCCCAATAGGGCATTCATTGTCGAAAATTGTGTAACTTGTTTCTGACACGACTGTTCTTTCTGTGCCATTTCTATCTCTCCTCTCGCACTCACAACTGCGGTACCTATTGTACACCAAAATACTAGGAACGCAAATAGGGGAGATGTATCTTACTTATCATCAATAGTATCGTCCGTAAACCGAGGTGACCGTTTTTCCTTAAACGCAGCTACCCCTTCCGCATAGGCATCACCGCCCAAGCGCCGTGCCTGTACTCTGGCTTCTCGGGCCAATACTTCTTCCAGAGTCGTATCCTCGGCCAACATATGCTTCATTGCACGAATGGCTCCCGGTGATCCGGCAGCGATGCGTGCGGCCAACGCTTCCGTTTCACTAACCAATGTGTCGCTGTCATAGAGAAAGGTAACCATGCCCAATGCCAAGGCTTCCTCCGCTTTCACCGGTCGCGCCGTATACATCAACTCCTTAGCGCGCTGCTTACCTACGACGCGAGGCAAGAAATACAGTCCTCCGCAGTCGGGAATGAGACCTACATTGACAAAGGATTGAATGAACTTGGCACTGTCCGCGGCGCATACCATGTCACAAGCCAGCATGATATTCACACCGGCACCGGCCGTAACACCATTGACCATGGCAATGACCGGCTTGTCCGCCCGATTGATGCGCAGTGTCATTTCGCCTACACGGGCAATAAACGTCTGCCGTTCGCTTTCCTCTGTCATCGTTTCCATATACGCTAAATCACCGCCGGCGCAAAATGCCCGTCCCGCACCGGTTAAGATGATAACCCGCACCGCCTCATCGTCGAGCAGCTTCGTCAGCCCTGCATGAAAGCCTTCCACCAATTCACCGTTCATCGCATTCAACGATTCCGGTCGATTCAATATTACATATCCGATATGTCCCGTTACCTTCGTTTCTACTGCTGCCATAGTGCACCTCCTGAAAGTACGCTGCATCACCCATTGACTATATCACTTATTTTCTATGAATGGCCCGGATTGATTCCGTATCATCCATTTCGCTATATATGTATTATACTATAGGTGTGAAGGAAAACGGGATGCTTTGACTTTTATCTAGCAAAAGCTTTTATGCTAACTGTAGCAATCTGTACATCCAACGTCCGTCATAATGTATTCTTACCTAATCATATAACTACTATGTAATATAACATTCTCTATCGATATTACTTAATGTAGATTTACAACAACTTTATCCTTAAAAGGAGTATATACCTATGAAAATAATCCCCCTTGTTGATGATATGTGCCATCATATCCCATGCAACCCGTAAAAAAAAGCTCATGGACTTAGCCTATTAATACAGCATAATAACAAAACACTTCTCTTTGATACTGGTCCCTCCGATGCTATTCTACATAACTCACGTAAGTTACATATAAATCTTCATACCATTGATCACATTATTATTTCTCACCCCCATTATGACCATATCGGTGGTTTACCTTACGTTCTTACCCAAAACGATTCCGCGCCAATACACCTATCACCGTATTGTTTTCAATCCTGCTACTACAAGCTGGGGCCATTCTCCTTTCCTATCAGCCACCCCACATTATTAGACAACCTATATACTGACTACAGATCACGGTTTCATTTTATTTCAACAACACAGGCTATTGATCCAGACACCATTCTTCTTACTAATATTTTTGGAAAGGACGCTTCATTTAAAATAAAGAATAACGGAAAATGGCAATTTGACACGTTTAATTATGAAGTAAGCCTCCTCATCAGAGATGGAGCTTATATGTATCTCATTACTGGATGCTCACACGCAGGTATCTCCACCCTTTTAGAAAAAGCCATAGAATATACTACCGAAAACTACGGTTCTCTTCTATTTGTTGTCATCGGCGGTCTACATCTCATTCAGTTTCCTAAATACAATCTAGGCTTCTTACGCCAAAATGAAATAGACTATCTTGTTACTCAAACTCGCCGTGGTGTTATCTCTCACCTATACGTAAATCATTGTACCAGTCAAAGAGCTTATAAAAAGTTAAAACAAAAACTGGGAATGCCGTCACTTACCTTTGCGCCGGTCAGTGGACACCTTGACTTTTATACCTATACCATTTACAATGTAGATACGAAAAGATGTAAAAATGAGTGCTCTCGAACATCGAGCATCAAAAAACCCCTTCTCAGCGGCAATCTGAGAAGGGGTTTTCCCATTCTTATTTAACGATGTATGGATGCATCGAGGCTGTACCATCACGGGCTATCTTTCCAACCATTTGCAAACATAATAGGCCACAATGCTTGCCATAAGAGATACGATAAAAGATGTAAAAATCTCGAACACTAAGCACCACCTCCATTCTCGTCGAGAATAGGGCCTTGCCCGCAACATCAACTATTATACTCTCTTTTTCATCATAGCCCAAACTCCCCTATTTCCCCCTACCTCTATGGCGTACTCAATTATTATTTACTCGTCACCTTTACACACAACGAAGAGCCCGCCGTATCTTTTCCGAAGAACGCCTTAGCCACGCACTCTCCTCTCCCGGTTTCGCCCTCCTCTAACCGGTCTTTTATCTAATTCTCTATATAAAAAGACTACCCCGCCAGCATCAGACTTTTGATCCGATGATGGCGGGGTAGTTCGTTTTCTAATACAGATATGCTCTTTTTCTCCTCAATATATTTTTTTGTAGTAAATGCTTATATGCATCGTTAAAAGGTAGAAGGAACTTAGCGTCTAAATTTCATAGACAGATTGAATGAGCCTACGAGTATACGGATTGTCGGACTGAACCAATGTATCGGCAGCTAGATAATCAACGAGCTTTCCCTTGTGCATGACAGCCACTTTATGACAAATGCACCGCACAAAAGCAATATCATGAGCAACAAAAATATATGTATAACCATGTTCTTTCTGAAGCTTTACCAGCAAACGCGCAATGGCATCCTGTACCGATACATCCAGAGCTGATGTAGCTTCATCAAAGATGATAATATCCGGATGAGCTACCAAGGCTCTTGCGATAGCAATGCGCTGTCGTTGACCACCGCTGAGTTCATGAGGATATCGATAGGCAATATCCTTCGACAGTTCCACCATGTCCAGATAGGTAGCGGCCACCTCTACGGAATCGCGCCCTTTCAACAAGCCTTGATTATATAAGGGCTCACATAAACTATCTGCTACCTTCATACGAGGATTAAAAGCAGATGTAGAATCTTGGAATACCATCTGAATATGCTGATGGTATTCCAACTGTTGTGATTTATTACGACAATCAATAGCATGACCTTGAAAGTAAATCGTTCCCGATGAAGCCGGTATAAGCTGCATCAACATCTTCATCAACGTAGTTTTACCCGAACCAGATTCACCAACGATACCAAGGGATTGCCCTTCATCGACTGTGAGTGATATCGAATCGCAAGCCTTTACTATACTGCCTCCGGGCAAAGCAAATGATTTACACAGCCCTTCCACTCGCAACAGAGGCGTGGCTGCCGCTATTGCGTCCGAATCTATCACATTCCTGTCCATACTCCTATTCACTCCTTTCCATTCATAGGGGATCTATCAAATATAGCGCTTACCGTACAGGGAAGGTACAACAGCTAACAACGTCTTAGTATACTCTGACTTAGGCTCCGTTACTATGACATCCTTCCTATCATAATCAACTACTCGGCCTTCTTTCATAACCATGATTTTATCAGCCATATGCACTGCTACGCCCATATTATGGGTAACGATAATAATTGCCGTACCCTTGTCCTTTGCCAATCGCAACAGCTCCTCCACGATTTGTGCTTGTGTCGTCGTATCTAATGCCGAAGTAGGTTCATCCGCTAAGAGCAGCTTTGGTGTTACCGTCATGGCCATAGCAATCCCCAGTCGTTGACGTTGCCCTCCGCTAAGTTCAAAAGGATATCGATGTAATACATCCGACGGTAATGCTACGCGCGCTAACAACGTACACGCCTCTTCCTCGGCGGCTTCTTTATCTTTGCCTGTAAGCCGAGATATATGTTCCACCATTTGCTTCCCAATGCGCATAATCTGATCCAACGCATTACCCGAGTCTTGAAAGATCATCGAAATACTACGCCCTCGATAACGACGCCATTCTTCATTCGTCAACGCCGTAATATCTGTTCCATCAAACGTAATCGTACCCTTGGCAATCTGACCATCACCGGATATACATCCCAGTAACGCACGAATAATAGATGTTTTACCCGAACCGGATTCGCCTACAATAGCTAACACCTCACCGGGCCTAATAGTAAAGGATATACCACGAATAGCTGCTGCACCTTTACCATATGTAATATCCATATCTTCGACACTAAGCAGCACCTGTTTCCCCAACGCTTCTCGCGTTCCCTTATCATTAATCACTGCAGTATCCACTTTCATCGCTTCTATCTCCGTCCCACTTCTCTATATACCCTTTCAATATCTCATTATTTACGGTATGCAATATCGCTGGTAATCCAATAATAATCGGATGGAAACATTTCTACATTATCCAAGTATCCCGCATTGACAATGTTTGTCTTCGGATATCCCAGGAAAAGAGCCGCACTATCATCAAGCAAAATTTGCTGCAATTCAATAGCTAATCGGCGGCGCTTAGCCGGATCAAACGACGCTGCCATTTCAGCCAATTTAGCGTCATAGGTGGGGTTACTGTAACCGGAACCATTCTGTGGATTGCTACCGTTTATATTCGTACCCCAATACCATTTAAGAAACATCTGTGGGTCGCCGGTGTTAGCCGTAACAATATTGGAAATAAGCAAATCATAGTCCCCATCAATACCTATCTTATCAATCAGATTATAATCTACGGTTTTAATGGAAATATCCATCCCCACCTTACGCGCATCGGCCTGTACCCCTTCTGCAAAAATAGGAAGCTCTGCCCGGCTGTTATAAATAACAAAATCTGCATGAAGCGGTTTTCCATTCTTATCTAAGATGCCGTCCCCATCAGTATCCTTCCAGCCTGCTTCAGCCAACAGTTGCTTTGCTCGTTCCGGATTATAGCTGTTAGGATCTGTTAACTCATTGAAGCCAAAGTCAAGCGATGGCGGAATCGGAGCTTTCCCCGGGCTAAACGTTCCCTTTAATAATACATCTGCATAACTCTTGCGATCCGTTGCACTGATCAGTGCTGCACGTACATTAGGATCTTTAAAGATACCCCGTTGATTAAGTCTGGCTACCACTACACGCAACGAATCAATTTCATGTACTTTATATGCCGAATTTTCTTTAAACATCGGCAATTCACCGGGTCCGATATTCACTGCCATATCTACCTCACCGGATTGCAAGGCCATGGCCCTTGTATTCGGATCATCAATGGATGGAATTTCTATCGTCTTAAAAGGTACCTTACCTTGCCAATAATTCGGGTTTGCCTCTACTACGGCCTTATCGCGGCTGAAAGATACCACCCTATAAGGACCTGTCGCAATCGGGCCCTCTTTGGCAAAATTGCGACCGTCCTTTTCTGCCTGTACATCAACGATGAGGAACAGAGGATCCGCTAACAAACCCGGCATATTGGGCACCGGTGTCGTCGTATGAATCGTCAATGTCTGTCCATCGGCCTGTATAGTATCATACGTAAAAAATGTGTTAGCACGATTACTTTTGGCAAATACCCGTTCAATAGAAGCTTTCACCGCTTCTGCCGTTACCGGCTTGCCATTCGAAAATGTAGCTTTCTCATCAATAATAAATGTCCAAGTCATATGATCTTTGCTGACCGACCATTCCTTAGCCAACCAAGGTACAGGCTTCATTTCTTTGTCGAACTTTGCTAATGCTTCACCAATACCATAACGCATAACTACCCAAGCAAAGTAATTCTCCGTTGGCTCAAGAGTATCTGCAAAGTTGGTCACCCCTACCTTCAATACATCCGGGTTACCACTCCTGCTACCGCCGCAACCGGCTAACATGCCTACACAAGCAAGAGCGGCTAAGCCTCCTACTACCCAACGGCGTAATGTCTTTTTCTTGCCTATCATTCTATACATACCATATTTCATCATATATACTACCTCCTACTCACTACCTCTATGTACCAAATGCCTACCTACAATCCTTGTTATAGTTGCTTCGGATCTAATATATCCCGCAAGCTATCGCTCCATAAATTAAAAACAGTGACTACCAACAAAATAGCTACCCCCGGAAATACCATTAACCACGGTGCCATCTGCAAATATTGGCGACCCTCGTTGAGCATACGTCCCCACTCCGGTGTCGGCGGCTGCGCGCCGAACCCCAGAAAAGAAAGTCCGGCCACTTCGAGTATCATTGTCCCTAAGTCCATACCGGCCGTAACAAATACCAAAGGCAATGTGTTTGGCAAGATATGTCGACGCATAATGACGAACGGACTGGCACCACTGAGCCGTGCCGCGGTGACATAATCCTCGCCGCGCACTTTCAATACCAAGCTACGGACAATCCGAGCATATTTAGCCCAGCCTACCAAGGTAAGTGCTAAAATAGCATTTCCTATGCTACCGCCCATAACTCCGGCAATGGCAATGGCCAAGATAATTCCCGGAAAAGAAATCATAATATCACAAAGCCGCATCAACACCATTTCTACCTTACCGCCGTAAAATCCGGCTACCACACCGACCAGTGTTCCCGTCATAGCCATCAAGCTAACAATGGAAAAGGACATTCCCAACGACAACTGCATACCATGTATAATACGAGCAAATACATCTCTCCCTAATTTGTCCGTACCAAACCAATGATCCGCACTGGGGGCCTGTAGAGCACGTCCCAAATCGGACGTGTATATATCGGTTGACATACATAATGGTCCGATGAGAGCAATTAAAATCATCACGCCTAACAAAACAGAATATGTTATAAAATATCGTTTCTTTTCATTCATTAGCTATGTCCTCCCTTACGCAAACGTGGATCCAGCAAAGAGTAGGACACATCAATCAGCATATTAATACTCATATAGGCTAATGCCGCCCAAAGAACAAATCCTTGTAATAAGGGATAGTCACGCATGGTAATCGCCTGTACCGCCATCTTACCAAGGCCGGGCCATGCGAATACCATTTCGACAACGGCAACACCGCCAAGGAGCCAACCAAAACTGAGCCCTAAAATGGTGATCAAAGGCAAACACGCATTGGGAAATATATGACGCCATAAAATAGCTCGTTCTGTCATCCCTCGTGCACGGGCACCAATAACATACTCCTTGTTCATTTCCTCCAACACAACTAAGCGCACCTGCCGCATATATTTGGCCGCCATCGTAAACGCCATAGTAATAGCCGGTAACATGACATTAGCAAGTGACACCGTTGCCGTCGCAATGGGTGCCATCCCCAATTTATAACCAAAAACATATAACAATACGAGACCCAACCAAAAGGTAGGCATAGAAATCCCTATGAACGACACCGCTCGCAATATATAATCGAGCCAACGATTGCGATACACCGCCGCCATTACCCCTGCGGGGATTGCTATGAGCAGCATCAACACAATACTCGTTGTAGCCAATAGCAATGTTCCCGGAAACGCTTCTGCCATCTTATCGACTACCGGTTTTTTAGCCGAATACGACATTCCCAAATCACCGGTAAGCGCATGACCAAGCCATGATCCGTATTGCACAAGAAACGGTCTATCCAACCCCAATTCATGTCGTGTCTGTTCTACTACGTCTTGCGAAATAATCGTATCGCCTGTTTCTAATAACATCGCTACCGGGTCCCCCGGAGCCATATAAGTCAGCGAAAACGTAATAAATGTTACTCCCAATAATGTAATTAACAGCTGTACTAGTCGTTTTCCTATCCTAACTACCATGTGTTCTATCAACCTTCCTCCATTCCTCGTGTTCAAAACCAACCTTACCATATAATTAGCCGCTCCGATCATACTCCCCATCCCGTTGAGGAAAGATGTGTATATACCGCAAAAAGATAACCAACAATACAGACTCTAAGAAATATGTCCCCGCATACGTAATCCACAGCCCTGTATTTCCCCAGTATTTTGTTAACTGCCAGTCACCCATAAAAAAGACTATAACAGCGATTAACATCATATTGCGCACCCATGCCGTCTCTCCGCAACCCGTATACATACCATACAGTACCAGCCCCACAGCCGCACAAATAGGATACACTTGCAGTACCCAACGATAATCCATAGCCACCATTTTCACTGCCACCACATTTGTCATCGCTTCAATCAATACATGTCCCCCCGATACCAATAGTAGCTCCCACATCATTACCATCACTCCGGCACACCCCAGACCAATACGGATAGTATCTTTCCATAATCCTGGGTGACCTTCTCCTTTAGCTCGACCGCTAAAAACGCTAACACCATTAGCAATACCATCAAAAAAATAGGCCATAATAAAAATGATTTCCAGCAATACCGCATTAGCCGCCAGTATGGTTGTCCCCATAGCGCTTCCTGTATTAGCAAAAAGATTATTAATCGTTAACAAACACACCGTACGAATCATGAGATCGCCATTGACCTTCATAATTTGTAACAATGCCTTGCCATGAAACACCCGGCGTATAATGACTGCCGACCGCGTCAATCGCTCTCTTACACAGGCTAATATAAAGAGGCCTACCACGAATCCATACATCTGTGCTAATAACGTGCCCCATGCAACTCCGGCCACACCCCATCCACCATAGAACACGAAGACAAAAGATAAGATCATATTGAGCACATTCATAGATATTTGCATCCATAAGGTAAGACGTACTAACATCTGTCCCATCAGCCACCCCAGTATGACATAATTTCCCAATACAAAGGGAGCGCCCCAGATTAAAACATCACAATACTGTTTCAGAAAAAAGAGTACGCGTCCTTCTGCCTTCATAAATGTTGCATATGCAGGGAAAAGAACTGTGTATATGAGAATGCAAAAGATACTGATTCCGGCTGCTAACAAAGCCGGGCGGTAGAGAGCTAAACTGACTGCCTCGCGATCACCTTTTCCTAAGGCTTGCGCCGAAAACCCCGTCGTAGCTACACGTAAAAAACCAAACAGCCAATACATACTGTTAAATAAAATGACGCCCAAAGCGACGGCTGCAATATAAGCCGCATCGGATAAATGTCCCATAATAGCGGTATTGACTGCCCCCAATAGCGGCTGCGTTGCCGTAGAAATCATAAAGGGAACTGTCAATACTAAGAACTCTTTATAGGAAAGATACTTAATCGCCTTCGTCATACCTTCACCTTGTATAGCTGCAAACCGCGAGCCTGTAAAGAACGGAGCTTACCACCAAACACCCGCCGCCAGCCTCGTTCTTTACGTCTTCGATACTGACTAACATATGGCTTATACACCTCTCTCTCGTACACTGCCCTCAGCTTTCCTTGATACGTACGTCTCACTGTACGCCATACAAAATCCCTACTCATTGAAATCTCGCTCCTTTCCACTTTCTTCTACAGTCCCAATGTAACAGTACGGATTATCGCCACTCGCCAGTTACTCAACGTAACGCAATACGACATACGCCCTTTAGCAGCAGGATTAGACATATAAACAAAAACGGCCGCCTTATTCGAACGACCGCTTCTATATGCGCCTTTTTCTATACATAACGCAGCTATATACCATTAATAGCCAATACTAATACACTGTATCCATTTACAAAAACGTCACAGTAGCGCATTGCTTCAATGGTGCGGCAGCTTCTTTGCTGATTCCTTAGCTTCTTTGCTTACATCATATGACACAATACTGACTGTGACGGCTGTTATTTCTTATATATTACTGTATATCATCATTATGTACAATCGCCATTCCCATCGCTCGTAGGTACTTCATCGGTGATTATTCATTAGGCAGTTCTCCTGGCTTGCTGTCATCGCTGATTACGTCTTCCCACAACAATTCCTGTTGCAGTGACATCATTGTAACTTCGCTCTTGCTTACAGTGGCGGGACCGCTTCGGCTTATACCGAATTCCCTATTAAGTCGTAAGACACCTAATGTCTTCTACACGTATTCGTATGTCATATTCATAATACGTTATGTAATAAAACACTGTCAATCAAAAGATGATTATATCGACTTTTATAATTATAAAAAATAGTTATATGTCAAATGGTTTGCATCTATATTATTTACTATATTAGTGCCACCCGCTAACCGGTCTTTATCCAATAACACAAAACAGCCTGACCTATTTCTGCAGAACGCCTTAGCCACGCAGGGCACCCTACCCTTTTCTCGGATTATTACTGCCTCTACCTCTATGGCATATTCAATTATTATTTACTCGTCACCTTTACACACAACAAAAGCCCGTCGTATCTTTTCCGAAGAACGCCTTAGCCACGCAGGGCTTCAAGGGAAAGATACGACGGGCTCTTTTTACTTAATAAAGGCTCATCCTTGTAAATAATAATTGTCGCTATAGCCGGTTAGAGGCGGGCGATAACCGCATCTCGCATGCCCGCCGTCCCCACTTTTTTCATACCGTCTTTATAAATCTCGCCGGTGCGATAGCCATCGTTTAACGTCTGCTCTACCGCCTTTTCGATAGCATCGGCTACCGCCGGTAATCCCAAGGAATGACGACACATCATCGCTGCCGACAGGATCGTCCCCAACGGATTGGCAATGCCTTGTCCCGCAATATCCGGTGCCGATCCGTGAATCGGTTCGTACAATGCGGTACCTTCTCCCATGGAAGCCGACGGCAACAAACCGATGGAGCCGGAAATAACAGCCCCTTCATCACTTAAAATATCGCCGAATAAATTCGAGGTGACGATGACATCGAATTGTCCGGGATTGACCACCAGCTGCATCGCCGTATTGTCTACATACAAATAATCCATCGCAATCTCCGGATGCGCCTTTGCTTTTTCTTCCGCAATGCGTCGCCATAAGCGAGACGCTGCCAACACATTGGCTTTATCTACGCTGGCGATTTTGCCGCGCCGCTTCTTCGCCGTTTCCACCGCCACATCCATAATGCGTTCGATTTCATAGCGGTGATACGTTTCCTTGTCCCACGCTACTTCGTCCGGCCCTTCACCGGTAGCTTCCTGGCGTTCACCAAAATAAATACCGCCGGTTAACTCGCGAACAATAACGAAATCCACATCTGCTACCAAGTCCGCTTTTAACGGAGAATACTCCTCTAAGGCCTTATAAATTTTTACAGGCCGTAAATTACAAAAGAGACCTAACGCTTTACGCAATCCCAAGATAGCTTGCTCCGGTCGCAAATGCGGTGCTACCGCATCCCACTTTGGTCCGCCTACGGCACCTAACAAAACGGCATCTGCCTTGCGACAGGCTTCTATGGTATCCTGCGGCAACGGTTCACCGTATGCATCGATGGCTGCGCCGCCGGCTTTCTTTTCAATCCAATGTGCCGTCACACCGGCTTTTTGAAAGGCTGCCTCCGTAACGGCTCTGGCAGCGGCCGTTATCTCTTCACCGATCCCATCGCCGGCAATGATGACTATCTCTTTTTCATTACTCATCGTCGTCCCTCTTTCTCTTGTCTCGTCTCTCTCATAGGCTATCTATCACTCGGCTGCGCCCCCTGCTTTCCATGACAGGACGCTATGCCTACTCTATTAGCTGTCTTTGTACACACATATATCCGCAGCTATTTATGAAAGCTGCGGCACCTATGTGAACTGCTACCCTACTACCTTGCTACTATACTATCGCGCATCTGTAATACACCTGTGGGCAACACATTCATGCCACCCTATCGCATGGTACCATCCTACATTGCTACCTATATCTACAATCTTCGCGGCGTTTGCCGTATGGTTGGTTACCGGCTTTCGCCAATGGTGACGGTACATGCCGTCACACCGTAACATATACATTTTGGTTTTGGTTTTTGGTTTATTGGTTTTGTTGTATAGACGGATGAACAAACAATGTCCATCCTTGGGTTTTGGTTTATAGGTTTATTTGATTTACCACCGAAAACGCCTCGAAGAATGCGACCAAATATAATTGTTAATCGTCCTGCTGCTTAGCAAAGTTAACAAGCCCACCGGCTTTGGCAATGGCCTGAATAAAAGGCGGCAATGCCGTTCCCTGATATTCTTCGCCGGTCGTCAAATTATATACAATCCCTTGACCCATATCTACGCCGATTTCATGATTGGCCTTGATATGTTCCACGGCTTCGCCGATTTCAATCACCGGCAACCCGATGTTGATGGCATTGCGGAAAAAGATACGCGCAAAGCTGTCCGCTACGATGCAGCTGATGCCGCTGGCTTTAATCACCGCCGGTGCATGCTCGCGCGAGGAGCCACAACCGAAATTTTTACCGGCAACCATAATCTGCCCTTCCTTTACATTCGCCGCAAAGGTGGTATCAATATCTTCCATGGCATGTGTCGCCAATTCTTTCATATCCGCAATCGCCAAATAGCGTGCCGGAATAATTACGTCTGTATCTACATTGTCGCCGTAGCGCCAAATCGTTCCTTTACAATCCATTTACTGTACCTCCTCGGGACCGGCTAAGCGTCCCATCACTGCACTGGCTGCCGCAACATAGGGACTTGCCAAATATACTTCGCTGTCTACGTGACCCATGCGTCCGCGGAAATTGCGATTCGTCGTCGATACCGTGCGTTCACCGGCGGCCATGATTCCCATGTAACCGCCCAGGCACGGTCCGCAGGTTGGTGTGGATACGGCGCAGCCTGCTTTGATGAAAATATCAATCAAGCCTGCTTTCATCGCTTCGTCATACACGGTTTGACTGCCGGGCACCACAATGCAGCGCACAAAGTCGGCTACCTTACGGTCCTTCAAAATAGATGCCGCTGCCTGTAAATCCTCAAAGCGACCGTTCGTACAAGATCCGATGACCACTTGGTCAATCGCGATAGGCTCCTTCACATCCGTAATGTAATGCGTGTTGGACGGCAAATGCGGGAACGCCACTACCGGCTGCAGCTTGCTTACATCAATGTGAACCTCTTCGCAGTACTCTGCATCGGGATCAGCCGTAATCGGCGTGAAATCCCGTTTCACTCGTCCCGTTACATACGCCTTAGTGATTTCATCGTACGGGAAGACGCCGCATTTACCACCGGCTTCGATGGCCATGTTGCAAATGGTCAAGCGATCCGTCATAGACATGTATTGAAGCGCCGTCCCATGATACTCGATGGCTTTATAGCGCGCACCGTCAACACCGATGCGACCGATAAGCTCCAGCACGATATCTTTACCGGTAATCCATTTGCCCGGCTTACCGTCCAGCACCACCTTAATGGTTTCCGGTACCTTGAACCATGTCTTGCCGCGCGCCATGGCAACACCGGCATCGGTGGAGCCTACGCCGGTAGCGAAAGCCCCTAACGCACCGTACGTACAGGTGTGAGAATCTGCGCCGATGATCATATCCCCCGGTGCCACCAAGCCTTCTTCCGGTAACAGCACATGTTCAATCCCCATGCGACCTACTTCAAAGTAATGCGTAATCCCTTCGGCCCGTACAAAGTCGCGCATGATCTTGGACTGCTCTGCGGACTTAATATCTTTATTCGGCGTGAAGTGGTCCGGCACCAAGTAAATGCGTTCCTTATCGAACACGGGTTTCCCGATTTTCTTAAATTCTTTCAGCGCCGGCGGAAAGGTGATGTCATTCATCAGAATTGCATCCACCTTGCACTCCACGATCTGTCCCGCTTTCACTTCGGCCACCCCTGCATGGCGGGCCATATTTTTTTCCGTTATTGTCATTCCCATAATCTATGCCTCCTCCGCATCGGTCGTAATTGCCTTTGCGAAATATATACTGTTAATGGCGTTCACATATGCGTTAACGCTGGATGTAATAATATCTGTGTGAATGGCCCTGCCGTGATACAGCTTGCCTTCGTATTCTACCTTGAGCATAACCTCGCCCAACGCATCCTTGCCGGACGTAACGGCGCGCACTTGAAAATCCTTCAAGCTGATCGGTTTACCAAGAGCTCGTTCCGCTGCTTTTAGCGATGCATCAACGGCACCGTCACCGACGGCAGCATCTTCGCGAATGCCTTCCGGTGTCTTCAGCCGCACATCGGCATAGGCATAGCCTTGTTCGTCGGAATGGTAATGATGATGCACAACCTCTACGGCCTTTTCGTGATCGATCATGTCCATCACCAAGGCGATAATATCTTCATCGAAAATTTGCTTTTTCCGATCCGCCAAGGATTTAAACTTAGTGAACAAATCCGGAATCTTGCTGTCATCCACGGTAAAGCCCAGGCGCACCAGATGATCGACAAAGGCGTGCTTGCCGGAATGCTTACCGAGAACAATGGCACTCTTTTCGGCGCCTACGCTTTCCGGCGTCATAATTTCATAGGTCGTCGGATTGCTCAGCACACCGTGCTGATGAATGCCCGATTCGTGGGCAAACGCATTGGCACCGACAATCGCTTTGTTAGGTGGCACCACCATGCCGGTAAGGCGACTGACCAAATGGCTGACACGGGTAAACTGTTTCGTATCAATGTCTACATCAACGCCGTAAATATCGCGGCGCGTTTTCAATGCCATCACCACTTCTTCGATACCGACGTTACCGGCTCGTTCGCCAAGACCGTTCACCGTACATTCCACCTGACGGGCACCGGCTTCGATGGCTGCCAAGGTGTTCGCGTTGGCCATGCCCAGATCATCATGACAATGCACACTGATGATGGCCTTTTCAATGCCTCGCACATGTTCTTTCAAGTAGCGAATCTTTCCGGCAAATTCCATGGGCGTCATATAGCCTACCGTGTCCGGCACGTTCAATATGGTTGCGCCCCCTTCGATGGCTGCGGAAAAAACTTCGCTTAAATAATCCATATCGGTGCGCGATGCATCTTCGGCGGAAAACTCGATTTCATCGAATTTACCGGCAGCAAATGCCAAGCAGTCCTTTACCGTTTCGATAACTTCTTCTCTCGTCTTTTTCAATTTATATTCCAAATGAATATCGCTGGTAGCGATGAATACATGTAGGCGGCTGTGTTCGGCTCCGGCCAAGGCTTCTGCCGTTTTTTCAATGTCGGCCTTGTTGGCTCTGGCCAACCCGGCAATGGTGCAGCCCTTTACCGTATTGGCAATGGCGGCTACCGCTTCAAAATCCCCCGGCGAAGCAGCCGGGAACCCGGCTTCGATAACATCTACGCCCATGCGCGCCAAGCTTTGCGCAATTTCGATTTTTTCCGGCGTCTGCAAGGATACGCCCGGGCTCTGTTCGCCGTCGCGAAGCGTAGTATCGAAGAAATACACCTTATCTTTGCTCGTTTCATTCTGTGTCGTGTGGCCGGTAGTCCGGCTCACCACACCAACCGTTACATCGTCTTTCACTGCTACCTTGTCTTTCATAATAGTCTCTCCTTTTTAACAAAAAACGCCCCCGGATCCGCGCACTCGTCACGGTTCCAGGGGCGTCATAGCAATCTCTTCTCTCTCAAATCATTAGGGACATGGCCTCTACCCATACGCATGAACACCGGCCGTCTTACCACCGATTGTTGCCGATGGCCTGCTGGCTACAGCGCACCCCATAGTTACCGGTCGCAACGTAATCCATTGCTACAATCAGTTAACCGGATGTCATCCTCTTTGATTCGATTAAAAAAGCCCCTTACGATGCATTGCATCATAAGGGGCGTTATATACTATAACACGGTACCACCCTAGTTGGTCCTCTATGGTTATAACGGCACCACCGTCGTCGGTTACTTTGTTTCACCGCCGATGCTCCCAGGCGAGTTGTCGACACCGATCGTTCCACCGTCTCACACCACCCGACGGCTCTCTGTAGGCAACCTTACCGGCTCTTTAAACCTGTTCATCGCAACTTCTGTTTTGTGTTGGTGTTATTGTGCCACAAACAAAAGTCCTTGTCAATAGGCTTTTTAATTTTTTTGCACCGGGTTGTGCCGTATAGGACACTTTACTGTGACTAGGGAAGAGGGTATAGCCTGCTAGGGATCTCGGTCTTGCGAAGAGCTCCTGCGCCAGCAAATGACATCCGTACATATTTGCGCTATAATATATTCGAGATAGTTAAGCGGCGTTAGGTTCAGCGCGAAGAGGCGGTGATTCTATGAGTGTTTACGAAGCCATATCATTAATGATTGGATTCGGTACGCTTATAGCTATTCTTCTTAAATAGAAAATAGCCCTGACGTAACGTAAACGACAAGGCCATCTCTCAAGTTATGTTTAATTTCTTCGAGATGAGCCAAACGGTACCAACGCTTAGCTATCTCTTTCTGTTTTCATTATATCTATTTCTTCTTCTGTCGTCAAATCATGACGCCAAGCTACCCCTCTTAAAATTTCCCTTCTCAATAAAAAGAGCAGATACTTCTCTGAAGTGGTCCTTCGCAAGACCGGACCGCAGGGAGAAGTATCTGCTCTTAGTACATTATTTTTTTGCTATCATGAATCCCGTAGCCTGCTGATTAGCCATGATGGTAATGTCGGAAATCTGCACGCGGCGCGGGCGATTGGAGGCAAAGAGGATGATGTCCGCAATGTCCTCCGGCTGCAGCGCATCCACACCGGCATAGACAGCGGCGGCTTTTTCTTTATCCCCATGGAAGCGCACTTCGCTAAACGGCGTTTCCACGATGCCCGGCTGAATCGTAGTCACCTTAATGTCGCTTTCAATGGTATCGATGCGAATACCATCACTCAAGGTTTTAACGGCAGCCTTGGTTGCACAATATACGGCGCCTTTGGCGTAGGCATAAATACCGGCAGTAGAGCCAAGGTTAATGATGTGACCGATATTGCGTTTTAACATGTACGGCAATACGGTGCGGGATACGTAAAGGAGACCTTTCACATTGGTGTCGATCATGGTTTCCATGTCGTCGATGGAGCTGTCTTCAAAGGCATCAAGCCCCTGTGCCAAACCGGCGTTATTTACCAGAATATCTACATGATCGATGCCTTCAATCATCGTCGGTACCTTTTCCGCTACGGCCGCACGATCCGTCACATCCAATTCAAAGACGGTAACATCTACCTTGTACAAATCTTCTAGACCCTGCTTCATTTCGTCCAGTTTATCCTTGCGACGGGCGCAAAGCAGCAAATTGTCGCCGTTCTTTGCAAAAGCGATGGCTGTTTCACGACCAATACCCGAAGTAGCTCCCGTAATAAATACATTTCTTCCCATGATGGTTCCCTCCTTAATTCATTTCTCAGTAGTTGCTTTCGCAGTAATTACTTTCTTAGCAATTCACTTCTTAGTAATTACTCTCTTAGTAATTCACTTCTTAGCAATTCGCTTCTTAGTAATTCACTTCTTAGTAATTGCTTTCTCAATAATTCATTTCTTAGTAATTACTGTCTCAGCCTTATTTTTCCAGCATAGATTCTAAAATGACGATGTCCGTTTCCTTCATGCCCACTCTGGCTACATCGCCGATGGTGGCTACCGTGCGATCCACCGTGCCTTTCACCAGGCCTTCGCCGGACTTAAAGTTATTATCGGTGCGCGCCATTTTATATGCCAACAGCGCATTGCCGACGGACAAGGCAATTTTCATGGCACATGACGGCTTGGCCCCATCGCATACCACGCCGGATGTACCGGCCAACGCATTCGACAACGTAGCTTCCACCACCGCTTTCGGCTCGCCCATGAGATAGGCCACACCGGCCGCCCCTGCGGAAGCGGCACTGACTACGGCACAATACGCACTGAGTCGGCCGATGCCCTGCTTAATGTAAAGGGCCAACAGGTTTGCCAACGCCAAGGCTTTAATGCGCCGCTCCATAGGAATGTTGTGTTCCTCCGCATACACCCAAATCGGCACGGAAATCGTAATCCCCTGATTACCGCTGCCGCAGTTAATCATAACCGGCATACTGCAACCACCCATGCGCGCATCGGACCCGGCCGCTGCATAAGCCCTTGCTTTATCCCGCAAGCTGGTCGCCTCTTCCATGATTAGCTTGCCTATGTTCGCACCGTACTCATGGGTCATCCCCTCTTCGGCAATGGCCATGTTATAGGTAAACTGCTGTAACAGGCGCTCCTGTACCTCCGACAAATCGGCGGTATCCGCAAACGCGTAGCAATCGTCAAAGGTCAACAGCTCATCGGCAGCCTGCGCCGCTGCTAACGGCTCATCGAAAACGGTAACACCGTCCTTTTCGATATGCGTAATATGCGTATGTTTATTTTGAACGACTACGCGAGTGCGATGATCGCCTTTTATCGCCGTTACATCAATAAACAAATTCTCTACGTTTTCCGCCAACGTTACCTTGCAAAAGTCGCTGTTCATCAGCTCATCCGCCTTTTCAATATCCGACGGCGTCAACGCTTCCAATACCTCCAGTTCCCGCCGGGCATTGCCGACCAGTGCCCCTAGAATCAGGCTGTAGTAAATGCCTCGACGACCCTTGGAATTAGGAATGACCACGCTTTTTGCATTCTTTATAATATTACCGCTGCAGGACACCACCAGTGCATCGGGAAATATACCCAACTCCTCCACTGCCTTGGCCGCCGTAAAAGCCAAAGCAATCGGCTCGGTACACCCAAAAGCCGGTACGACTTCCTGCGTCAGCATAGATACCATTCGTTTCATTGTAGACCTCCACATCACACATATTTATGTTAATTATACCATAGGAGTATGCTAGGCTCATAGAAAGACAGACAAGCTACCACGCAACAAAAGGGCAGACGATGTTCGCCTACCCTTTTTCTATGTAATTATGCTTCATCGGCCGATGGCACTTGCTGCGTTTGGACAAGTGCCGCAGCGGCATCGCCGCCGTTCGCCTTAATTCGCTTACACTGCCTGATCATTTCGTCAATCACCTGCAACGCATCGCCTACGATACCGTAATCGCACACGTTGAAAATCGGAGCCTCCGGATCATTGTTGACCGCCACGATGACCTCCGCGCCGGTGATACCTGCGGTGTGCTGAATGACACCGGAAATACCAAAGGCCAAGTACAGCTTCGGCGCAATGGTCTTACCGGTTTGCCCGATTTGGCGGCTAAGGTCAAACCAACCCTTTTCCACGATTGGTCTTGTTACACCGACAACGCCTCCCAGCACATCGGCCAGCTCCTGCAATTTGGCAAAGTTTGCCTGATTGCCCATGCCCCGTCCGCCGGCAACGACAATCTCCGCGTCTTCAATATTCACATCGCCCTTGTCGATATGAATCATTTCCACAAAGCGATTGCGAATATCCCCGTCCACCAGCTGTACCGGTTCCTTGCAAATCTCGCCTTGCCTTGTTTCATCAGGCTCCGGCTTTTTAAATACATTCGGTCGCACCGAACCCATTTGCGGACGATGCTCCGGACAAATAATTTCCGCCAGAATATTACCGCCCAAAGCCGGCCGCGTCCATTCTACCAACCCATCCTTTGTATCTACCGTTAAAATAGTACAGTCTGCTACAACGCCGTTCTTCATGCGCCCGGAAATGCGCGGCGCCAAATCGCGACCGTCATTGGTCGCCCCGATAAGAATAACATTCGGTTTATGGTCGGCAAAGAAATCGGTAATTACCTTCGTGTAGCCGTCCGTCGTATACCGCCCGAGCAAGGGATGCTCAAACACATGCACCACATCGCTGCCGTGCGCAATCATACTCGGGGCGGTAGTCGCCACGGCCTCTCCCAACACCAATGTATGTACCTTTTCCCCAAGCTGATCCGCAATCAAGCGTGCCTGTCCTATTAGTTCGTAGGTGACGCCGCGTACCTGCCCTTCAAAGCAGTCGGCAATCACATACACACCTTTGTACTCTTCAAACATCGTGATTCCTCCTCGCCTTAAAGAACTTCCTTAGCCACCAATGCATCGATAAGCTTACCTACCGCTTCCTGCGGCGGCTCCTGCCATACGGTACCGGCGGCGCGAAGCGGCGGTTGGTATACCTTGCGCACCCGCGTCGGCGATCCTTGTAAGCCCAGGCGCGTCGGATCCACATCAAGATCCTTAACGGTAAGCATGCCGATGTCATAGCGATTGGCGCGAATGGAATAGATGAGCTGCGGATACCGCGGAATGTTCAAGGACTTCACCGCCGTCACCAACAAAGGCATGGTCGTTTCTAACACCTCAAAGCCCGCTTCATGTTCACGCTTCGTTTTCACCGTATCGCCGGTTACCTCGATACCGCACACATAGGTCACTTGCGGAATGCCCAGCTCTTCCGCAATCTGCGGGCCCACCTGTGCCGTATCCCCGTCGATCGCCTGCTTGCCGCAGAAAATAATATCGAACGGATGCCCTTGATCCTGTTGTAATTTTTTTATCGCACAAGCAATGGTATAACTGGTGGCCAGCGTATCCGCTCCCGCAAAGGCACGGTCCGTAATCAAATAGGCTTCATCGGCCCCCATAGACAAGCACTCGCGCAAAGCAATCTGCGCCTGCGGCGGTCCCATGGTAATCACCGTAATGCGCGCCCCCGGATTGGCATCCTTTACCTCCAATGCCGCTTCCAGCGCATTCAAATCAAAGGGGTTCACAATACTGGGCAGCCCCGTGCGAATCAATGTATTTGTTTCCGGATCCAGTTTGATTTCCGATGTATCCGGTACTTGTTTAATGCAAACCAATAACTCCATACTTCGGTCCTCCGTTAGCCTTGACGAAACTCAATGCCCTTCGTATCATCCGGGTATTCCCATTTTTTTATAATCGTATTGCCGCAAAGTACGCGACACGTACCGCATTCCACACAGCCTGCATAATCAAAGGCCAGCGTGCCATCGTCCTGCAAGGTATACAAACCGGCGGGGCAAGCATTGACGAGCTTCATCTTTTCTGCCATGTCCGGATAGTCGTGGATGATTTCAATATGCGGATGACCTTCGTTGACATAATATTTATTGACGCCTAACTTTTCTTCCAATTTCATAGGGCACGACCTCCTTTCAGCGCATCCATGGCAAGGCCCACCAAGCCGGCCTTGTTCACGCGTTTTAACAGCTTAGGCACCAACGGCGATGCCCCTTTACCGTTCACCGTAAAGACATCCTGCATAATGCCGTTGACCATGGCCGGGTAGGCCGTAAAAATACGCGGATTGTTGAGGAAGTCCGGCAAGCGGCGATATTGTTTCAAATCCTTGCCGATGAAGCTGTCCTCCACCTTGAGATCGTAATAGCGCATGGCACCGGCGGAAAAATCGCCTAGCTTATGCGCCTTAATCACCGCATCCGCCGCATACATGCCGGACGCGATGGCAAAGTCCATACCCCGTACGGTGTAGCCCATGTTCACACAGAAACCGGCGGCATCTCCGACGATGATAAACCCGTCACCGCTGAGAGTAGATACCGCTTGGTACCCGGCTTCCGGCACCATATGACCGCTGCGTTCCACCAGCTTGCCCCCCTTAAGAAGGCGCGCCACCGTAGGATACGCCATGAATTCATTCATCATATCTTCAATCGTCGCATCCGCTTCGCCGATGTGCTCCAAGCTGACCACAATGCCGATGGACACGCTGTTTTTATTGGTATATAAAAAGCCGCCGCCCATAAGGCCATGCGTAATATCTCCCATGAAAAGCCAGGAGGCCCCTTCATCCGCGGCCAACCCGAATCGTTCCTCGATGACCCCCTTGTTAAAGGTGTATACTTCTTTGGCACTGACCGCTACCTCTGCCGGGCGTAGGGGCGCACGCAAACCGGCGCGCTCTGCCAACAACGAGTTAACGCCGTCTGCCAGAATCACTACATTGGCATAGGCTTCATCATTACCGCAACGCACGCCTACTACGCGATCACCCTGCATAAGCAATCTGTCCACCTGAATGCGGTTGACCACCATCGCACCGGCGCTAGCCGCTTCATCCGCCAGCCACTTATCAAACACGCTGCGCAGTACCACATAGGACTCTTCATCGGAATGCTCTGCGGCGCCGTTATATTCTATGGTTGTCGACTTACCGCCTTCTAAAATAGAAATGCGCTCCTGCGTTACTTTTCGTTCCAAGGGGGCTCGCTTTCTAAAATCAGGGATAAGCTGCTCCAGCGAATGCGTGTAAATGCGTCCGCCGGTTACGTTCTTGGCCCCTGCATAATTGCCGCGTTCAACGAGCAGCACACGAATGCCGGCCTTGGCCAAACGATAGGCTGCCGAGGCACCGGCCATACCGCCGCCTACCACAATCGTATCAAAACGTTCTTGGCTCATACTTGTCACTCCTTATGTCTATTTGGCTACATTTGGTTTCATTCTAGCAAAGGAAGTATCGAAATAACGTCAAATTTCATAAATCACATATTGTATATATTCAAAGTGCAATGACAAAAATCCTTTTTTATTAGGGAAAATTTATCGGGGGATCACCTGGTAAAGTAATTTATGCACAGTAAAAAAGCCGGAGCACAACGATGGACATCATCATTGTATTCCGGTTTTTTCATTAACCATTTTATAAAATTCTTTCACACATATAATTCGTTTTTCAGGCTATTTGTACGAAATATGATATACTTGTATTAAGATAGCTGACGAGGTTGGGTTCATCACTAAAGGCGGTGATCCCATGAGCACATACGAAGTTCTTTCTTTAATGATTGCCTTTGCTATGCTTGTGGCTTTTATCCTAAAATGATAAAAGACCCAACATTGTAGGAACGTCGGGCCCTTTCATCAATCCTAATGTTTAATTTCGAGAGATGAGCCCGACGCATCCACTCGTCAGCTATCTCTTTTCACACACTCATTATACGTTATCCATAAGGGGAGAGTCAAATTTTCTCTTCTCTCATGATTGCCATCGCTGTTGCTACCTACAGCGAATGGTTAGTAAGAAAGCGCAAAAAATAAGCAAGAAAAAAGGACGGCTGCCACCGTCCTTTTTAATCTCTCTTTGAGCTAGTTACATCTGTAATTTGGGTGCCCTTGCTCGCCCCGCTCATTGTTGCCATCGCTGTCACTACCTGCTAATAGTATAACACACGATCTATAAAATGGTAAGACTATCAATGATTACTCTGTTATACTTGTATTGAGATAGCTGACGAGGTTGGGTTCATCACTAAAGGTAGTGATCCCATGAGCACATACGAAGTTCTTTCTTTAATGATTGCCATCGCTGTCACTATCTACAGCGAATGGTTAGCAAGAAAGCGCAAAAAATAAGCAAGAAAAAAGTACGGTCCCCACCGTCCTTTTTCCGAGAGTTAAAAAGATAAATAGTGGCTCTTCTGGCATCCCTGTGGGTAAGAAATGCCGCTTTCCCTTGTAATCAAGC
>NZ_CAUGKU010000011.1:0-85302 GCF_959600285.1 Veillonella magna
ATCGCAAATACAACATTGGGTATCATAATGACTGCAATAAAAATCAGCCCAAAAAAATTAAACCATTCCATATTATCTACCATCACAAACTGGAATTTTTCAGTCTAAAGTTTCTAAACGTTCTTTAAGAAATTGCTCTACACAATCAGCAAAATTCAATCCCATTCGATCTGCAAGAACCGCTAACCACCATACACATTCTCCGATTTTCGAAGGAAGCAACTCTTTTTCTTCACTAGGCCAACGCCCCTGATGATCCATCGTAAGTCTTCCGACTAATCCCGCATCAGTCAAAAAAGCTAAAGCATCTTCCTCAACTGACCAAACAGAGCCATGAATTTGCTTTTCTAATCCATGATAAAGTTTTCTTATCTCTTGTGAATGTTTGCTCACATCAATTAAATCCATAGTTTAATTTCCTCCTTCAAATTCCAATTTGGTTATCCAAAATGAAACGGAATAACAATATTACTTATTTCAAACTGAAGAAATTTATGACCATTTTGTAATGATATATAACTTATTTCTTAAAAACAGTAATGTAATACCAATATAAAGTACCCATACTCCCGGAAGCAATATCATATAAATCAAATGATTTGCAATATCTTGCCTAATAGAAGATATCCCCATAATTGCAATGAACGTAATTGTAAGGAGCAGCATCAGACATGTACAAATTAGCCAAGCTGTATTGAGTTTATACTCAATAAAAAATTCTCCATCTTCATTTAACTTGAGTATATTACTTCTGATTCCAAAAAATCCTTTACAAAAACTTCGGCCTGTGCTTCATCTGTTTTAAATTGGTTATCAATCAAAGCGCCGATCCTCCCTTTAACTTTTCCATTAATCACAAAATATTTGGGGCTTCGATCATCAATGAAAGTAAAATTTCTTTTTACATGAATCACCTTCATAACGTGCACCTCCTAAATTTAATCATTGAATTTTCTTGTAACACGAACTTTTACATCAAGATTTGAATTGAACCAGATATGAATGAAACGAATGATATAGGGCGAAATGCTTTTTGGTTAGTTATATCGTACCATGAAATATGCTATCGTGACCAACCCTAAATTTCTGATGTTTTTACTCATATTTTCAAAACACTTTAGAGCAATAGAAAAAAGCGACAGCCACTTCCTTCATAGAAACATACTATCGCTTTAATTCATCTTGAATTTACCTTATTCAGATATAGATTTCTCATCTCTGACAAGCTCGATCACGTCGGTTATCTCACAGTCCAGGGCTTCACATATCTTCGTTAGCGTTTCCATGTTGATATGCCTGCCCTTCCTCATTTATCTGCTATTTTCATTTTGCGTCATATCAAGACTCTTTCAAAAATGGTGTAGTTGTGGTGTAGTAAATGCCTTTCCACTCCCTAAAACCATTGATTTTACTGGCTTTTCCGGGACTTTTCAGGATATTGCCGTGGCAGACGAACAGAATATTGATCATCTTTTACTAATTCCTTTCTAGCGTTTTGGCTGCACTGCCACAGCTCGTACCGGTAATCCATTGGCTCCCTCAATATTAGCCCACGCCGCAAACAACACGGCACCGGTAGGTGCTACCCTATCAAGATTAGCCAGTAACTCTATCTGAATTTTTCCTTTAGACAATACATAGCGCTCACAAACTAAATCGCCATGTTCACGTACTATATACGATGCATCGGTATCTAGTGTTTCATGACCATTACCGGCAGCATTGCGTTCCTCATAAATATAGCGCAGTGCCTCCAGTGACCACCCCGGCGCATGCTCAACCCCATCCGCATCAACCCCGCTGAGTAAATCCATATTTGGCCAACGCTTATACCAATCCGTACGCAATGCTACGAAAGCACCTTCCGGAATTTGCCCATGCTCGGCTTCGAAGGCTTTAATATCTTCTACCGTCACGGCATACTCTTGATCCTTTGCTACCTTATCCGCCACATTGATTACCACCAACGGATATATCATATCATAAGGTCCAAAGGCTTCCGCTAATGCTGCACCGCGTACAAAGTGTCCGGGAAAGTCGATATGTGTACCAAACTGTCCGGGGAACTTAAACGTTTGAATCTGGCATTCCAAAATATCGTTATCCCAATCAAAGCAAGGCTTTCCAAGTTCAACGGAGCCTTTGGGAATACCGGACCACACCGGACTTTCATTGTTCAGCCTATGACTAAGTCCAACCCATTCATAAGCATCAGATTTTAGTTCTGTCACTAGATTCCATAAATTTTGTGCCATAATAACACCTCTCTCTTTTACATATACTCTTTCTCTCAAATCTCTCCTGTCAATGACAACATATGTATCTGCACTTAATATACACCGCTAATGCCTTATATGGCCAGGAGTTGACTTATTATATCACGAGAGTCTATTACACACAATTGTCAGTGTAAAAAAGACTGCAAGGTAGTTAGTATCTATTAATATCTACCAATTTTATTAAATTAAGATATTACTACTTTTTATGAAATCACAATAACATCTTCCAAAAGGCCAACTCATGCCGACTGGCCTCAACAAACAAATCAATGAGTACCGCTTGTCTTTCATTATCAAGTCCAGCACACAGGCGCTCTACCTCCTGTCGCCAGCTTTCAATATAGGCAGCATAACGTGATAATGTATAATCGGCAACCATTGGCGCGTAATACCCATATGCCAAATGTGGCGACCGCCCTACCAATGTCGTAAACACATCATAATAGCCCATGAGACACGGCATGGTGACCATGACAATATCCTCTACTGTTCCCTGTTTTGCCGTAGTCAACAAAAACTCAGCATATGCCTTACCCACCGGTTTTAGTGTCATCTCATCGATATCAGCATCACTAAGTCCAAACTCTTCTAAATATGCTAACCTCGTTTTATTTTCTCCGTCACTTACATAACCGAGGGCTTCATAAAAAAGCTGCATTTCACGGAGCGTTCGGCTCTTCGCCACTGCGTAACCGAAACATTTTAAATAGGCTCGTAAATACAAGCTATCCTGCACTATATAATTTTTAAACGCATCCTGCGAAAGAGTTCCTTTCTCCATAGCAACTAAAAACGGTACCTTACTGTATGCCTTCCAATAGGAATCCGCCGCTGAAATTGCCTTATCAATAAACAATCTAGAATCTTTCATTTACATCCCACCTCCTCGCTTGTACTTAGATATCTGTATCTATCGTATAGTATGATGGCGGCACTTCTCCACCTTTTGGTACGATCAAGAAGTCATCATCAAATTGCTGTCGTGCAATTTTACGTAACACACCATATGTTCCCTTGACACTTAGGATCCGCCCATCCAGTACATTCACCAACGGACGGATATACTCTTCTACTTCTTTTGTGTTATACGTACCCGTGTCGATAATGTAAAAATCCTTGAAGTCCTTATAAATCTGTCGCAAAAATGTTTCCGCCGCTTCACGGCCTTTACTCTTCACGAGACTATCCAAGTCAAGAGTAGACTGCTTCATGTAATCAGCCCAATCAGCTGTTAAAAAAATACTGTGCTTAGGTCGTTGCAACGTAGTAAGACTTTTACCGCTAAGAAGAATATCAAGACAATCACGCGTGCGCGGTAGAATCAGCTCACCATGTGTTGCACGCAAACCAATAGTGCCTCCGCCACAACCGGATGGACAAACGATGATACGCATTGCATCGGTCAACTTATCAATCTGCTCTTGTACATAGCGCTGCAGTTTCTTAGGATCACTGTGCAATCCGGCAGGTAAATAAATTACCGTTGGTGTACTTAACTCACCAGCACTTGCAGTATCCATTGCCTTTTTATTAGTTACCTTGTCTTCCTCCTCAGCTAAAGCGGCCAATAGTTCACGCTTTAATGTGGGACAACAGAGAATATATGTCTTGCCTACGCTCATTATACCTTTCCTCCATTCTCTTTTTGTTATCCTCAGTATATAATGGTATTGGTCGACATGCAATGATTATACATTTTCTACAGAAAGGATGAGTCTATGTTCCGTTCTATGCGCCGCCACAAACAACAGCTTCCCATGAGTGAAACCGAAGCTATTTTACAGCAGAACACTTCCGGTGTACTCTCTGTCATTGGCGATGGTGGATATCCTTACGGCGTTCCCATCAGCTATGCCTATAAAAATAATAAACTCTATTTTCACTCCGCTCTTTCAGGGCATAAAATCGATGCTCTTACAACTAATGACAAAGCCAGCTTCACCGTCATCGACAGCGACCTTGTTATCCCTCATAAATTTACCACCTTGTACCGCAGTGCGATTGCCTTCGGACGTGTGCGCATCATTACCGACAAGGAAGAATTTATGGCGGCAGCTCATATCCTGGCCGATCGTTACGCTCCGGAATCTTTAGTTACCATGGATCGACGCGAACAAGAAATCGCCACCGGTGGCCCGTCCATGCACATGTTAGTCATAGATATTGAGCAGCTTACCGGCAAGGAATGTATTGAGCTGACACGACTACGTGACTAAGAAAATCTACATACAAGATACACTCTTCTCTTGTATGTAGATTTTTTTGTGCAAACCTCTTGCTTTTTTTCAGTGACCTCGTTATAATTAGGTCCATCAAATCAATATGGCGTGGATGAAACATATGGGAGAAGGATTACCTACCGAAGGAGCAAAACTCTCAGGTGCTCACAAGAGCGGAACCGTATGCGGACACAACTCTGGAGAGTCCCTTAAATGGGCGCCGAAGGTGCACGGGACTGATCGATGTAACACGATAAACCATCATTGGAATGTCAGTTACGAATCAATCCCTTATCTCTCAGGCCAAAGGACAGAGCTCATCGTAAATTGTTACAACCAAGTAATACGCGGCAATGTAGATATTACCCGTGGTGATACATTTGCCTTTTATTGCTTGTATTGGTTGCCTTATCATGCCGGTAGGCTGCAGCCCGGCGTAATAAGCCACCATAGTAACGACTTCGTTTGCACCAGAGTATATTCCATATTCCGGTGTTTTTTTATTACCAAAAACACCGTCACATTTCCTAATGTCTGAGAAAAGGAGACGTATGTATGTTAGATATACTCAACCAAATTGATTCGTTTGTATGGGGCCCACCCCTTCTTATGTTATTAGTCGGCACCGGTATCTGGCTGACCGTACGGCTCGGTGTATTGCAGGTTGTTCGTCTACCTCGTGCCCTTACCTTAATTTTCACTTCTAAAAATGATGGGTCCGGCGATGTGAACAGCTTTCAATCACTGATGACCGCCTTAGCTGCTACCGTCGGCACCGGTAATATCGTTGGCGTAGCTACGGCACTGAAAGCCGGTGGTCCCGGTGCCCTCTTTTGGATGTGGCTGGCAGCCTTCTTCGGTATGGCCACCAAGTATGCGGAAGGTCTCTTAGCCGTGAAATACCGCAGCGTTGATAAAAATGGCAATATTGCCGGCGGTCCTATGTACTATATTGAAAAAGGACTCGGAGAAAAGTATCGCCCCTTAGCTGTGCTCTTCGCTTTATTCGGCGTACTTTGTGCCTACTTTGGCATCGGTACCTTTGCCCAGGTAAACTCCATCGTTGAAATTACTCAGCTGGCAGCCGGTATCCCTGTGGAATATACCGGTATAGTGCTCACTGTCTTGGTCGCCGCTATTACCCTTGGCGGATTAAAGTCCATTGCTCGTATAGCCGGTAAACTCGTACCGACTATGGCTCTGTTGTATTTAATAATTACTGCAGGCATCCTCATTTTTAATATCGATGCCCTACCGGCAGCTATTGCTTCCGTCATTGAAAGTGCGTTCACACCTACAGCTGCTACCGGCGGTTTCCTCGGTGCCACGGTAATGATGGCGCTTCGCAACGGTGTAGCTCGCGGTGTATTCTCCAATGAATCCGGTCTTGGCAGTGCACCTATTGTAGCTGCTGCGGCAAAAACAAAATGGCCTGCCGAACAAGGTCTCATCTCCATGACAGGTACCTTCATCGATACTATTATCATCTGTACACTTACCGGTTTATCGCTTATCGTAACCGGAGCTTGGTCCGGCGAATTCAATGGAGCTGCCATGACACAGCAAGCGTTCGTTTCCGTATACGGCAACATGGGAAGCCTTCTTCTCATGATTGGACTCTCCCTATTTGCCTTCACCACCATCCTCGGTTGGAATTACTATGGTGAACGCTGTATCGAATACCTATTAGGCGTAAAAGCTATTCTCCCGTATCGGTTGATCTTTATCGGTCTTATTGCTTGCGGTCCCTTCCTTAAATTGGAAGCTATCTGGGTATTAGCCGATATCGTCAACGGTCTCATGGCAATTCCTAACCTAATCGCGCTTCTTGGTTTAACCGGCGTTATCGTTGCCGAAACCAAACGCTACTTCGACTATGTAAAGCAAGAAGAAGCGGAAGCTGCTTTAGAAGGGGAAACAGTAAAGATGTAATAACCGAAAAGAAAACGAGATAGTCAAATAAATTTTATCTTATAATAAAAAGCACCCTGCAATAACTCTTAGAATCCTGGTCTTATAAAGGGATTCCGCATAGCTATCGTAGGATGCTTTTTTCTGTAGGATGCTTTTTCCAATGAAGAAGAAAAACTATCATATCTATAAAAAATTAGATGTTGCTTTATCTTCTTTTCCCCACACCTCTTTTTTGAGCCATCTGGACCCACTGCTCTTAAAAAGCAACACAGAATCAAGATCATCGCGAATCCATTGTTTTAGTTCTGCTCGCAATTTAACAATGCCTGACTCTGTCAATTCGCCTTCAAAAACAGAGTTTTGCACATGATGTAAATATTGTTTAGAAATAGAATAAATCCGCCGCCATGCTTTTGCACCATTCTCATCCTTAGCAATGTCATACACTAAAATAACATACATATTATACCTCCTGCGATGATAGCCAATATTACACCTATCGCTCTAACGCTATCCTATCACACATCAGTACTACCACCAGATAACAAAGGGCTCGTAATTCTTTTCACCAATAAAATGCTTCGTTAACTTAAAGCATTCCAACCGCATCAAATATTGATAAGATACCTGGCGACCCAAGTCCTTATGCATAATAGTTTTCTTCAAGCTTTCCTCCAGTTCACCGGCAATCAGCCGTGATGCTTCAGGCTTCAGATGCAGGTAATTTAGTCCCTCCGTAAAACTTTTCTGCGTAATCTGCTTCTTGTTTAGCAGACGGAAAATCAAACGATCACCGATAAGTGGCTTAAATATTTCCGTAATATCAAGGCATAAAGAAAAGCGTCTCTCTCCCGGCTCATGTAAATAGCTAATCGTCGGATTTAGTGCTGTATGATATATTTCGCCTAGTGCCTTCGTGTAAATCAACATATTAACGTATGATATCAGGGAGTTAATCATAGTAGTCGGCGGCCGTTTTTCTCGTTTCGTAAAATTAATTTCTTGATCTACGATGGTATTCCATGCGCTGTAATACGCTTTACGTGCCATCCCCTCACACCCCATAACCTCTTGAATTGTTATGGCCCGCGACAATGGTCTTTCCATCGCTTTTATTTCTCCCATCATAGATGACACATCCTTACCGCGACTGTTGTAATAGCGTAGATTTCTATACATACTGTCCATAGCCCCTTGAACAAACGCCTTAGCCAAGGTCAATCGTTTATCTGCTTCTTGGTAATGCTCCACCTGTTTAACCAATAATTTTCCTGCTACTTGTTTTTCTCGCGGATAAAAAGAACCTGTATAAAAGCTATAATAATTAAAAAAATGAACGGCCACATTAGCTGCCCCCAGAAAGTTTAAACACCGACTGTTAACATCTACTTCTCCCATGATATATAAATCACTAATCGTTTCAATCGGAAGGTATCTCCCCTTACCTTCTGCCGTTACGAAATGAACCGTATTATCCTTACGTTCCAAACGCCCTGCCGAATAGATATAAAAGCTCTGTTTCATAATCCCACCTCTTACAAATAGCACAAATCATAGTATGCGCAGGCTTTACAAATCTTTTTTGTTGTCAGCTCCGGTGGTTTTGTGTCTGTCACAATACGCCGAATATCTACCAGCATATCGTCAAGCACCTGCTCATCATCCGCTGTCAATGTGACGTATTCTTTCTTTTTTAATAACGGGTAATTAATGACACCACTAAGGCCTGTAGCACCGCGCTCTTTCAAATAATACAAATAATATTTGATTTGCCAAATAGATGCCTCTTCCACCGCACGACTTTTCTTTACTTCGTGAATCTCCTTCTTGGATTTAATAAAATCAATATTAATCACTGCGTCAATCTCGATATGCTTATCTTCTTTAGCAAAAGTTTGTTCATCGATAACACGTCCAATTTGTACCAATTCGTTATCTTGCTCCAATGTAATGCCGTTAGCAAAATACCAAAGCTTACGCGGACATACCAGATAGTAGTAAAGCATAACGCCGGTAACCCGTATATTCGATGTACTCATCGCTGTTCACCTCCCTGTGCTTACAGCATATTATCCATTCCGCTTACTTCATCGTCAGCATTCGATAACATAGCCTTATAAGCATTAGCTATATCCTCCTTCATAATTAGGCCAATGGTATTGTCATAGTATAATGTAGTTCTGGGAATCTTCCAATACGGTGTAACCTCATACCATGATTTACTTAATGCCGAGGTGCCATCTTTTCTTGAATACCGAATACTTCCTGGTACCGACACGGTATGCTGCTGAATGGTTTGCCGTGCTCGTTCCTTATCCGCTGCCGAAGCATTGCCATCATTAAGGACTTCTTTGGCTGTCTCCATAGCCGCGTATGTATCAGTACTAAGGCTGTCATGACAGAGAATTTCCTTTTCGGGAATCACATCAATAGAATCAATATCCCGCAGCTTGCGCGCCATCACTGCATCAGGCGTATCATTTGTACTCTTAATAATGGCCAGCTCACCGTTTCGTATCGCGCTATATTCCTGGCGATATGCCTTCATAAATCGACTATCCTTCACCCTATCCATGGTGAACGCCGTCTCAATCCAGGCCAATTTTTCTTCTTCCGTCACCGGTATACCCGCACACGCTCCGATAGAACACGGATCCATCGTATCATCCACGAGTGTTAACAATACTTCCTTTGACGCTTCATACAAATCTCGGTCGATGAATCCCTTTTTCCTGTCGCCTGCCTCGTACGACTCTGTTAAATAGGCATCTTCAATGTCCGTATAAATATAACAATTACATACATCAATCGGCTTATTGCCTTTCCGATTACACCGTCCCAATCGCTGCAATAACGATGTTATGTAAGATAACTCCGTAAACAATACATCAAAGTCAATGTCTAGCGAGGCTTCACAAATCGAAGTCGTTACCCAAATGCCGGATCCACTATGCTCCGTCCTGCCAAAGGACATAATCTGGCTTTCTTTTTTAGCTCGATCGACACCGGTAAACCGACTGTGAAAAATAGATACTGCCTCACCCACTTCTTGGCGCAAAGCAATATACATACGCTGTGCATCGGCAATGGTATTACATATAACTAAAATTTTATTGCTGTTACCCTTCGTTTCGTTTTGACGATAACAAGTCAAAATATCCTCGGCCGAAATCTTACAAGGTCGTATGCATACCGAATGGCGCGGTGGCTTTGCTTTGAAAAACGACGGGTTTCCTAGTGCATGAAGCTGTCTACGCCCATCAACAATACGTCCCGGTTCGGTATCTACCCCGTTAAAGGGTATGTGCTGTACCAATAAATCGCGAATGAATGGTGGCATAGTCGCTGTTATGATAGCGACTTTTCCTCCTAATTGCACGGCACACTCCAAACCGTAAATTAAATAGGCCAACAGTCTGGGGTCATACATCTGAATTTCATCAATTACTACTTTAGAAATAGCTACGGTTGCCATTTTTCGCTGGTACCCTTTTAAGCGAAATACAAAGTCAAAGAGCTGGTCAACCGTAGATATAATTAACGGCAATGAAAACTGTTTAGCCCGTTCCCGCCATTCCAGTAGTTCATAAAAAACATCTGACACATTCGATGCAGCCATGTCTACCTCTTGGCTCTCCTCGATTTCCGTCTTCATCAAGTGATATAAGCCGGTAGAGTGAAGTAATGATGTACTCTCGTGTACACGTTGCCGATAGTCTTCATAGCCTTTGGCGCGATAATATGCCGTTACATACTCCACCACACGATTATGAATTGCATTAATCGCTGTACGCAACGGCAAGAAGAATAGTCCCTTCTCATTGCCTATCCACAGAAGTGCACCTTCTGTCTTTCCCATGCCTGTTTCACCGGTAATCATGACATTCGCATTGCGATGATCTTTGCAATATCGTTGTAAGTCATTCCAATCGGCGTCCGGATTTTTTTCTTGCCATGTTGTCACCACATGTTCCATGGTCTCTTCCAAAAATTCATTAGCGTAGGCTACCTCTCGATCGCCGCTGGCCGCATAATCACATAACATGAGTAGTCCCGTAATATAATCGCGGTAATTCCAAATTTCAATGGGGATTTTTACATTGGTACGATCAAGACCATCCCGCAGCGTTCTCTTTTTTACTTTTGTTGCCCCTGCGCAGAATTTCTGTAAAAACTTTTCTTTAACCTCTTCTAAAACGGCACTCTTATCGATACGTTTAGCCATATCATCAAAGAGAAAATGATGATGCGCTATCGCATACACTAAATCCTGCCACTCCGCATCCTCCAATGCATACACTCCGTCTATAGCCTGGCGAGTACAAAAAATAGACAAATAATTGTGGGGCAACTCTTTTTCACTATTAAAATATTTCTTCTTCTGACTTTTAACCCGTTCTTGAAACTGTTCATTACATTTTCCCATGTCGTGGAAGAAGCATGCCAAAAGAACGATAAGCGCCGGATGTTTCTTGTACACCGTTTGTCCGTTTCCCGCTACAATCTCCATTGCATAATCGGGAAGTACGCCAATCTCTATTAATTGCTTAGCTTTACTTGCCACTGCTTTCAGGTGATTCCTTAATGATTGCCAAGCCGTAGTATCGTGAGTGCCACGTCCTTTACCTTTCGCATAGTAGTGTGACAATTCTTCCGTGGCGATAGCTTCGCATAGCCGTTCGAACAATACATCAATATCCATGCGTACATTATTTGCTATTGTTATCTCCATACCGACTCCTCAATACTAAAAAATCGCCGCATGACACGCCATTAATCAACGTGCCATAACGGCGAATTAACCTGTCACTGCTATAAAAAATTAACTACTAACGGCGTATCCGCTTCTGTTACATCAATAAACGTGCGCCCGTCTTCATCACATTCAACATCAACCGAAGGCGATGATGTAAGTATAACCGGTACCTTCGAAAAAATACGTTTTCCCGTTTTCTCTTCCAGATGATATACCTTAGATACATAATACTTTGTACGATATCCTGTTGCCTTTATAATTTCGTCAAAATCAGGACTATATACATACATGGTGTATGGTGATTGTATCTCTTTTTCAGTTTCGTTGATGGATAATTCCACCATCCGACAATCCTCAATCGTAACAAAATCTTCGCTGCGACCAATGCATGATACATTATCTATATGTTCCATAATATCGCGTAATATGTCTTCATCAGCCCGAACATGAATAACAAGCTCTACTTCGTACAAGGTTTCATAGTACTGAGGAATGGTGGTTAAATCCTTATAACAGCTCATGGGTAGCGTGTATTCGCGCTCTTCGCGATCCTTAAACTCATCCTTGTACGCTTTTGCTTCTGCTTTTAATGCCTTTGCTTTTTCTTTTAGCGCCTTCGCTTCTTCTTTGTCTGCTTTCTTAGCAGCCGCCAGTAGTTCTTTGGCTTCCTTTTCCAAAGGATTACATACATCGGCAAGGCGCCCTTTCTTTTCCTCATCAAAGGCATCCTTTTTTCTCAGCAATGCCCGATATTCTTCCAATAGCTCTTCGTTAAGAACGTCAATGGTGATTCCCTTCTTGAAGCTATTCCCTTGCGATTTCTTTGCCTTGGCTACCGGAATATATTGTCCGGATAAAAACTCACCGTTCGGCACCTTAACCAACATGCCACGGTCATCCATAACTGTATTCAAAAAGCAATGGCTCGTAAAAATTTCTTTCTGCAACGAACCGAATCTTCCTTGGATACTCACATCCATAGGATGATAGGAGTTATACCCACACGCCGCATGTAACGCCCCGATGACGGTCGACGGCTGCGGCAAGGGATATGTCATGCGGTTATCAATGGATTCACCGCGATGATAGTGGGCCACCGGCTGCGTTACGTGCAATCGTACCGCTTTCATTGTGATTTCCTCCTACTTTCCTTCATAGTACGCAGCTACATCAGCTTTGACCCTATCAAAGAAGGCACTTACCGATTGCGGTTTTAATACTGCTTTAACCTCTTCTTCATTGGTAAATGCGCCACCTTCTAAGAACCCGCAATGGAAACCTTGGTCTAATTTATTCTTTAAATCTTCCGTAAGCTGTAACGCCCCATTCTTCATATGAACTACATTTTCAAAGTAGTGTGTACGACGCGGGCTGATTCCACCGACTACAAAAATAGGTTCCGCATTATCCAGATTACCTTTGACAACTAAATTCAAATCGCGGACAGCATCTAACAGCGCATTAATACGAGCAATTTTTTCTTCTTTAGGAGCCTCGGCATTAAAATTATCATCTCGCCCCAGCTGTTCCAAGTCGATAGTTAAGCTGTATACTTTATAGGATTTATCATATTCATACTGATAGGGCATAAGACCTACCTTATCAGCACTGTTTTGTACATTCAGTCCCTGCTGTTTGGCTTCGATAGTGGCTAAATATAAATTATTATGGAATCGCGTTTCATCGGCAAAGGGGTCCACCGAAATGGCATCGGTTAGAAAAAAAGAACTCTTGCGGATATACGTAGCCTTTCCCTTATCACCGGCTACCTTAACATTCGTATTCATATAGCCTGCATCGAGAGCGCGGCAGGTAGCCGCATTTTTTACTTCGGATACAGCCTTTTGTACGGCGCCGTCAACAGTGGTGGCTAATTCATCATACCAACCGCTTTGCACCATAAGCGCATTCTTTAAACTTTCTCGGCTTCGGATAGCATAACTGCGCTGATTACGAACTACCTTTTGCACCGTTGAAATATTCCCCAATCCTTCCGAATAATTTGATGTCATGTTAGCAATGACTGTTATCGTTACTGCTTTCATTGGTTCTCCTCCTTACTTATTCATTGACACCCGATGACGATGCTTCTACTTTTTCCGGTGCCCCTAATGCTTCGATAAAGGTGTAAAATACGTCCTTATTCTGTTCAAAATCAGCAAATATTTCACTGGCAAAGGGGAAATATATACCACTGTAAATCGATAAATGGAGTAGTATCTGGCTGGCTTTATCATAGTTATGTCCGACTATCGCACTGAGCAACTTTGTCCGATAGGTTCGTAATTTATTTTCTTTAACAGCCGGGCTTTTTCGCACTTCTTGTGCACAGGCCCAAGCTTGCTTTGCTGCTGTCTTCATCGTATCCCCTCCAGTTCTAATTTGTAGGTTTATTCCTATCAGTCGATGAATCACTGCCTTTACATGCGCATTGGCCGTAAATTCATTTTCCTTGAGAAAAAATTCAATCCATTTATCCAGTAGCGTATCTTGTAAAACGGCTTTGAGTACCTCTTTTTGAATATCGATATAATCTTGATTACCGTCGCTCTTATAAATCCGCGATAGCGCCTGATAAAAAGTTACTTCTTTCTTTTGTCCCGGATTGGCATGATCATCCATAGTAAAGGTCTTTTCCATGCCTTCTAATATTTTCATCGCTTTCTCGCGAACATATACTGTTTCAAAAAATCCCTTGTCTTGATCCTTAACAATGATTTCAATATCTCCCGGATTATGCTTTATGATATGGATTAAAAATTTCCACAACACCTGCGTATCTGTTAACCGGCGTTCTTCCTTCTCCTCATCATCTTTAATCTTTCGTAAACTTCCTGCCACGGCTATCATCTGCCTAATACTATAGCTGTTATTAATAAAATACTTGATTCGTCCGCCAGAAAACGCAAAGGGAATAAAATCAAAAATAATACTGTCCGTACTGTCGATTCTCCCCTTATCAAAGCCATACCCTTGTGATTTTCCCTTTTTAGGTACATCAAGATAGTAACCATTTAACCGACATGCCTCTCCGGCCTCTTTGAGCAGCATATTCGTGTTGGCATAGTTAGCATAAAGATTTTTCTTATTGCGATATGTTTCTAGTACTAGCTCTTGCTTATGGGCCCGCAAGGTATCAAGAATCTCCGCACGATTTTCCTCGCTAATCTTTTCTTTATTAAATATTTTCTTAAGAATCGTATTGGACCCTTGCCCTGTCAACAAGTCATTGCATTCTTTTAAGTCGTCTTCACTAAGCGGAGCTGCTTCGCGTAATTTTCTCTCTAATTGGCAAGGCTGTAACAAGGGGCCAAAAAATTTACCGACAAACTGAATATATTGTTCTTCCGTAATATCTGTCATGTTAAACTGAAAACATTCATCTTCACAATCGATAACCGGATTGTATGCTCTGGCATCCTCTTTGAATTCAGCGTCACACGAACGCAAATATTCACGCAAGCCTATAATGGCTGCAGAATAACGCCAGTCGGAAGCAAAGATTGACGTATCAAATTGACTCCCTTCCGGATTATGTATTAACACAGTATCCCTCCTTCCAAGCTATATATCTTTTTTCTCAAATAACTTGTTTCTCAAGTAACTTGTGAGCTATATCTTTACACTTTCCACGTTTTTATACTTGTACTTTGTCAATTTTGCCAAACCCCTGCGAGCGTCGACTGCCAATCCCTGCATCGAGCAAATATTGCAGAGTAAATCGATTACCGGAAAGAATGAAATATCCCACCGTTACAGGCAATTTAAGACCAAAATGTGACACAATAACTTTTTTTGCTTCCGCCACCGTAACTGTAATGGCCGTGTCCTTAAAGCCGGCTCTATCTAACTGATCGGACAGCGAACGCTCCAACTCCGTTACAAAATCGGCATCATCACAGCAATAGTAGCTATCTTTGTTCGTGTTTCTATCATGATTACGAACTACCAGTCCACCACCGGGACTTGTACGTACCAAGACTTGATCACTTACTACTTTCTGTTCTCGTTCCAGTTGAATACGATCCAAGGTCATCTGATTTTGCAACGCCAACGGATATGTTTTATGCTTTTGTTTTATTAAACAATTCAAGAAAATTCGACCTAACCCATTGGACTCGTCCGTTGCCGAAAAACTAACCTTCATACGAGGTTTTTCAATAGTAATGCATTCGCTGCTGAACACCGGCTTGTCTAATACCACCGAAAATGTATAGCACTTATTGATTGTATTTTGAAAAAACGATGTGAAGTATCTTCCATCATTGGCTTCTGTTAATGCATTTTTAATAAAGCTAATGATAGAGCGCCGTAACTCTGTAGGGAGCCGATTATGCGCCAGCGTAAAATACAACGAAAAACGCATTTATATTTTTCACCCTTTCTATATATAAAATTGCTCAAACTTTTTAATTTGATTGTTTCAATTGATTCTTAAGCCAATTATCATTCCAAAACTATATTCTGTCAAGCACAAATAACATTTTATCATACATCCCATGCGTCAATCATATGTGCCATACATACCATGTAAGAATTAACTAAAACAAGTAATTATATCAAAGCAATTACCAATTAAGATTATTAGTATATTTTGAAATTCCACTATGGGTTAATTGATCACTCCTGCGCCAATGACAGTAAAATATAAATAAAAGGGCTTGGTCCTCTCGGCTATAGTGCAAACGAACCTGAATTGTGACTACAGTACAATTTAAATCGTATTGGACTTAATCTACCTTATACATGTTACAAAGTTCTATGGTTACTTTTTCATACATGCCTGGTATATCGGTAAAAAGCCTCTTTCATTATGTATTGTTCTACCAGCTATTGCTAATCTTAGTATATCATATGCATCTAACTATATATAAATTATATAAGAGTCTATGCTGTCATCACTTAAAATGTACACCAAGAGGTATCATTCAAACACAACCTCCCGAATAATCTTTGTCGACCCTTGGTATAATCTATTTCCCCTTCTATCGACAATGGCTCAAAGACTTGTAAATATGAAAAATTTATAGCATAATTATTTCATCAGAATACTTAAGAGTAGCAGTCCGACAGAAATGCTTATTTTTATCTGCACTGCCACTGCAATATGAGTGGTAGACTTCAGTTGTTACTACAGTAGAATTTAAATATTTGATTTTTGCAATCCCAAAAATATATCCTACGACTTCAGTTGTTACTACAGTAGAATTTAAATTCCAACTTTAGCGACTGTATGGCTTTCTCGGATAACCTTCAGTTGTTACTACAGTAGAATTTAAATATGATATTGGTTTAGTGCGCATATTTATTGGGACGTCTTCAGTTGTTACTACAGTAGAATTTAAATTATTTTCTTGAGATATTTTTTTTCTTAGTCTTTCTTCCTTCAGTTGTTACTACAGTAGAATTTAAATAATCCATTCGGTAATCTCATAACAACACCTCTTTAACTTCAGTTGTTACTACAGTAGAATTTAAATTGCTATGAAATTCATATGATTCTAACTCTAAGAGGCCTTCAGTTGTTACTACAGTAGAATTTAAATTCTTGTTGGCCAACCTTGCCCTGCGCAATGTCAAAGCTTCAGTTGTTACTACAGTAGAATTTAAATGTGCCACGGGTATTTCTACAAAAAGAAAAAGGACAGTCTTCAGTTGTTACTACAGTAGAATTTAAATGAGGTATTAGAAGAGTGGCGTCGAGAGTCGACATTCTTCAGTTGTTACTACAGTAGAATTTAAATGCATAATGGAAAGAGCGATGGAAAGAGCGGTGGAAACTTCAGTTGTTACTACAGTAGAATTTAAATCTTGGTTTTAAAGCTACCGAAACGGACCGCGATAACTTCAGTTGTTACTACAGTAGAATTTAAATGTTTCCCGGACTTGTACATCTCCCGTTGTCGTAACTCTTCAGTTGTTACTAAAGTAGAATTTAAATGACCATGGGGTGCGCAAAGCTTTCTTTACATCATCCTTCAGTCGCTACTACAGTAGACTTCAGACAACAAAATGTTCTACGCTTTTCCTTCTTCTTATGAAGCAATGGACTGCATCCCTGCCATTAGTCATCGCCTCCTGCTCGGTGATAGGTAAAGGTATGCCGCGGTGCCGGTTTCCTTTCCACTGTTGTTAACCCGACTCCTGCCACGTGGTAGTAGAAACGTCTGGCGCAGCCTGTTCTTCTGTTGGTTGTGGATTCTCCCGTTCCGCTGTAATTTGTGGAGCCGTCTCTGTTATCATTGCCGTTAGCATATCCCGTAGTACGAGAACCATCCCTTTGTGAACGAGAGCGATACCCTTGTGAGCGAGAACCGTACCCTTGTGAGCGATAGGCATCTCGCCGTTCCTTCGCTTCCGCCTTCCACTTCTTTTCATTTCGTTCCCAGTAAGCAGCCGCTCGTTTCCAGCTCTTCATCGTCTTCTTGCCCACAGACCAACCTACCGCATCGTAGTACGCCATGAACGCTTCCGGATCAATGTGGTAGTCCTTCTCTTTACAATACGCCTGCACCATCTCCAGCGTTGGCGGAACAAACGGTTCTTCTTCGTCAGCCTTGTTAGACATCGCTGTAGACTTCGCTGTGGATTTGGATGTTTCTTTCGATGTGATCGTAGCATTGGATTGTAATTCAATCGTAGACACAGATTTCGATTGCAATGTTACATTCGACATGTCCTCTTCTGCATTTTTTAATGTATTGTCTTGGGGCTCTACAAGGATAGCTTCGCTACCTTTCTTTGTACTTTCTTTAGAGATGTTTAGTCTAGTTTCGTTTAGTTTAAGTATAGGTACAAAAGTTTCGTAACTTTTTACCCTAACCTTTACCGGTAGTATTGCCGGTACCGTTGCCGGTATATGTTTTGTATTATCTATTTTTTCATCGTCATTGCCGGTAAATTTTGCCGGTTCTAACTCTATATTAGCTGTATGTTTACCATCATTCTCGGAAGCTTTTACCGGCTCTAACGCTATATTAATTTCATCTTTATTATTGGCAATGTCTTCCAATTCTAATTCTGCCTGTGGTACCTCTTCATTATCACCAGCAGATGTTACCAGTTCTGTTATCGTTACATCTGTGGCTGTTTTGCCTTCCTTCATTTGACCCGTAGTCATTTCGTCCGTAGTGATTTCATCTATCGGAAGATCATCGGGCTTATCAAACTCTTCTACCGGGATCAGTTGGTATGTCGGGGCAATTCCCACTCTTCCCTTCTTATATATTAAAAGACCTAACGAGCATAACTCATTTCTCGCATTGCGAATCGTGCGTTCACACAAGCCTGTACTTAACAGCAATGCGTTCATTGATAAATTAAAATTCTTTTTCCATCCGGCCACATTATTATAATGAAGTAACGTAAGCCAAAGAAAACGCGCCGATGAAGAAACTCCCGGATGCACTAGTATCCATTTTTGAAACCCGTTTATTTGTTTGATGTAATTCATGAGTCGTACCTCCCTAAAATCTAGTGGGGAAAATTACCCCCTCACTTATAACAGGCAAAAACGACCCCCTTTTTAAACATAATTACCCATATTTTTTTATCATGCAATTATCTTAATTTCGCATCCAATCTGAAAATCCAGTATATATCTGTATTGTATGCTTCTTTCAACCGAAAATAAAAATTACAAAAAATTTATGTGTACCTTTCAACCGATAGATATGTACAAACAAAAGTAACTAATGCTGTCGAACATCCAATTAATATTACCGAACATTCAATTACTGCTATCCAACGTGTAACCTATGACATAAAAACTAAAAACTCACGCCTATAGATTCTTCAGTTACGCCCGGAAACTAAATAAATAACTTGGAGGTCGACTCATGTCTTGGCAGTCAAGTCTTACGAATGAATAGATAAATAAAAAAGTATCCTACGATAGCTCTTTGAAGCCCGGTCTTTCGAAGGGCATTCTGCATAGCTATCGTAGGATACTTTTTTCTTCTAGTGAGGAGAAGAAAGGAGACTATCCGCATAAGAAACGCTCTTCGATAGACCGAGCTTTCGTTGCTGATAGTCTCCTTCTTTTATCTATTTCATTCGTAAAACCTGACCTCTGAGATATATGAGCATCGCTTTATTTTAATTACTTTTTATTTACTTCTTAATTTGTTTCATAATAGCTACGGCCACCATGACAACAACAATACCAATAACGCCGGCTACTGCTTGCGGCCACTGCCAAACAGCAGCCAGCAACGGATCGGCTACTACCATTTCACCGGCTACCCAACCCAATACGGCACCACCGGCATATAAAATAATCGGATATTTGCTGATAAGCTTTGCAAATAAGGAAGCACTAAAGATAATAATCGGTACCGTTACCAACATGCCCAGTACAACCAGTTCCATAATGCCTTGTGCGGCTGCTACGACACCAATCACATTGTCAATGCTCATCATAGCATCCGCCAGCACTATAGTAATAATCGCCTCTCTAAGGGAATCCTTTGCTTCCACATGTGCTTCTTCATCTTGATCCATCAAGAGTTTCACTGCAATCCAAGCCAGTACAATACCACCTATAATGTGTAGTGCCGGAATGATATGTAATGCTTCCGCCAACAAAAAGGCCAATACCAACCGAATAGCGATGGCACCGAAGGTGCCCCAAAAGATAGCTTTCTTTTGCAAATCCGGTGACAGCTTTTCCGCCGCCATACCGATAACAACAGCGTTGTCTCCGGCTAATACAATATCTACAATAATAATTTTGCCTAGAGCAATCCACGTGGCTATATCTAATAAGTCTAACAATCCATTCGCATCCTTCCTCATAATCATGTAAGGAATATTATAGCACTGTTGACTATAAAACGCACGTAAACATTATCGCATTCTCTTTTTTATAATAGCAGCTGCCAAGACAAGGACAACACAAGCCAATTTAAAAGGAATCGCATAGGGAGCAAGGTATGGTGCCACTAAATGATCGGCTTCAATCATACCGCCGCCGACCCAGCCAAGAATACCGCCACCGGCATAGAGTATAACCGGATATCTATCGATCAGTTTAACAAATAGCGTACTGCCCCAGATAATAATCGGCACCGTTATCAACATGCCCGCCACCACTAAGCCCATGTGACCTTCGGCAGCACCAACAACACCGATTACATTGTCTATCCCCATTACGCCATCGGCAATCACAATCGTCATAATAGCGCTACGCAAATTATCCTTGGCTTCAATGGAATGCTCCTTCTTGGTATCGTCTAGGAGTGAATAGCCAATCCAAAGTAGCAATAGACCACCGATTAAGTGTAACGCCGGAATCGTGTTAAGCGCTTCTACAAATAAAACGGCCATGACTAAGCGCAATACAATAGCCCCGACAGTCCCCCATAAAATAGCCTGTTTGCGGTGATGAGGCGGTAAATTTTTAGCCGCCATCCCAATTACAATCGCATTATCCCCGGCTAATAAAATATCAATGACAATAATTTTTACAATAGCAAGCAAGCCTGCCACACTAGCAATCTCCAATGCGGTTCCTCCATCATCGTTATCATCTAACTATACGTCTATCAAATTCTGCCACTGTCGGTTATAGTCCTGCTTGATTGTACATAAAAAAGACGTCTGATATCTTTCAGGCATCTCCCTTGCAGGTCGCTACTTTACCTTTCGTAGCCTTATATGGTACAATTATATCATAATAATTATGAGGGTATCATGAGAAATATAATAAATTTACTGGGATTTTCTTACTCTCATTTTGTGCGGTGTACATTTCAAGTGCACACCTATAGGCAAGTTCTCCACTCTTAGGTTGGGGGCTTTTTTTATTGCTCCGTAACTGCCTATACAGTGCTCCATGTGTTGTATTAGAAAGGGTTGTATCTATGCATCAAACTGAAACGATTTTCCAAAAGCTCCGACTGTTTCTGCGTCTGGCTACACCGGTTATATTGACGCAGTTTTCTCTCTTAGCCGGTACTTTTGTGGCTGTATTCCTTACCGGTCAATACAGCACCGTCGATCTGGCGGGAATTTCTATCGGCTATAATATTTGGGTCGCCTGCTTCTTCGGCGCTATGGGCATACTCCTCGGCATTTCACCGATTATTGCCCAACTACTCGGCGCGAAACGACCGGAGCAAATTCCTACTATCGTCCGTCAAGGGCTGTATCTAGCTACCTGCATGGGACTTTTCCTACTTATCTTAGGTCTCTTAGGTCTTAAACCGTTATTGTTACTGCTCAATCTAGAACCGCAAGCCTACGAGGTTTGCATTCATTATATGACAGCCATCGCTTTCGGCATTCTTCCCTTGATGTGGCTATCCATTTTGCGTAACACCGTCGACTCTCATGGGTATACCCATTATTCCATGGGCATCATGATAACCAGCTTTTTCCTTAGTGTCCTCTTAAATTATGTATTGATTAACGGTCATTTCGGATTACCGGCCTTAGGCGGTGTCGGTGCCGGTATTGCCACGGCTATCTGCTGTTGGTTTAACTTACTCTGTTATCTAGTGATTGTAACACGCTGTAAAGCGTTTAAAGACTATCACTTTTTCAAACAGCTCGAACCGTGGCAATGGCCATACATTCAAGAACAGCTTCGCTTAGGTGTGCCGATTGGGATATCTATCTTCTGTGAAATGAGTATCTTTAGTGTAGCCGGTCTTGTAATGGCCTATTTTGGTACCGAAATCATCGCAGCCCATCAGGCAGCCATCAGCTTTACCAATCTCTTTTATTGCTTCCCCCTTAGCTTGAGCATCGCCTCTACCATTGCCGTTGGTTACGAAGTCGGCGCTCAACGCTATGCGGATGCAAAGGCCTATGCGTACATTGCTCGCGGTGTGTCTCTCGTCATTGCTGCCTTGATCAGTATGTACAGCTTCACCCATCTATCTACCATCGCCGGTTTATATACAACGGAACGTCATATGGTAAACCTTATCGGCAGCTTCCTATCCTATGCAGTGTTCTTTACGATAATTGATGCCTTTGGCACACCGATTCAAGGGATCTTGCGCGGCTACAAGGATGTGCGAATTATTTCCGTCATTGCTATCTCCACCTATTGGGGCGTCAGTGTTCCCGTAGCCTATGTGTTTAGCAAGCTGCTCGGCTATGGTCCGTACGGCATCTGGGTTGGCTTATTGAGCAGTGTGTCGGTAGCCGGTATTCTTTACACGTGGCGTCTCTGGTACATCCAGTACCGCCGTTATGCAGTACGCTGGTAAAAATGAGTTAACAAGTACATAGTGTATGAAATAAAAAGGAGTTACGACGAACAAAGTGTACGAACGTTCCCAATGATTAGCTCTAACCTCTAATACCGGGACGTCGGTTCACTCACTTCGTTGTAACTCCTCTTTTTATATTGCCTTCATTAACAAAATGATATGCGCTGCTTAGCTATATAGGATGCGAATAAAATCATCACCGAAGCGCTGTTCCAATTCCGGCTTCATCTTCTCCGCACAATACGCAAAGCCTTGCTTGGCAATGAACGCTTTCGCATCTCTGCGCGCCTCGGCCAACATATCAATATCTCGAACGATATCCGCCACCTTCAAATCCGGCAAGCCGTGCTGCATAAGGCCAAACAGCTGCCCTGCACCGCGCAGCAATAAATCCTGTTCCGCCAAAACAAATCCATCTTGAATAGTTTCCATTAAATGCAATCGCTTTTTGCTCTCCTCGTTACGACTGTCACTGACCAATATGCAATATGCCTGCGCATCACCGCGCCCCACACGACCACGCAACTGATGCAGCTGTGAAAGTCCGAATCGTTCCGCTCCTTCCACACACATGATCGTCGCATTCGGTACATTGACGCCTACTTCAATAACCGTAGTAGATACTAAAAGCTGAATATCCCGGCGATGAAAGGCCTCCATAACCTCTTCCTTTTCGGCTGCACTCATGCGACCGTGTACCATACCTACCGCAAAACGCCCGTGATAATACGCAGCCAGCTCCATGAACAGTGCCTCAGCTGCTTGTAAATCCAGCTTTTCCGACTCTTCTACCAAGGGGCAAACCACATAGACTTGATGACCTGTCTCCATTTCTTTGGCAAAGAAGTTACGCATCCGTTCCTTATAGGATGAATTGACGGCAAATGTCTGCACCGGCTTACGCCCCGGCGGCATTTCTTCAATGGCACTGACCTCCAAATCTCCGTAAATGGAAAGTGTCATGGTTCGCGGAATCGGGGTAGCCGTCATTACAAGAACATGGGGATTCATCCCCTTTTGCTGTAATCGCGCCCGTTGCTCTACACCAAAGCGATGCTGCTCATCAATGATTGTCAATGCAAGTTTGTTAAAGTGCACACCCTCTTGAATAAGCGCATGTGTACCGATAACTATATCGATGGTCCCTGCAGCCAAGCCTTCATAAATGACCTGTTTTTCTTTTGCCTTTGTTGAACCTGTCAGCAAGGCCAACGCGATATCAAGCGAACTACACATCGCTGTAATGCCTTCATAATGCTGCTGTGCCAAAATTTCCGTCGGTGCCATCAGTGCCCCTTGATATCCGTTTTCTACTGCTTTAAGTAATGCTAAAGCGCCAACTACTGTCTTGCCGGAGCCTACATCCCCCTGCAATAGCCGTTGCATCGGCAAGGTGTCTTCCATATCGGTAGCTATCTCATGAAAAGCTCGCTGCTGATCACCGGTCAAGGTAAACGGTAACGATGCCAGGAAAGAGGTGATAAGTGGTCCATTTGGTTTCATCGCCACCCCTTTTACCGCTTGTTGTCGGCTTCGCAGTAACAATAATCCTGCTTGCATCACAAAAAGCTCCTCATACGCCAATTGCCGCCGCGCAGCCTTATAGGCTTCCGGTGTACTGGGAAAATGCATTTCTTTAAACGCTGCATACCGCGCCATAAAGGAATGCGCTTCACTTACCTCCGGCGGTAAAATATCCGGCAACTCCCGATGCGCAGCAAACCAATTCGTCAGTGCCTGCCTTACTATATATTGGGATACACCTTCCACCAAAGGGTATACCGGTACGATGCCCGTGTCCGGTTGTTGATCACCGTATAGCATTTCCACATGCGGTGTATTCATCTGCAACGCACCGTATCCCATATCGACTTTACCGTAAGCGTAAAGGCGCAATCCTTTTTTATACATGTTCTTTTTATACGATTGATTAAAAAATACAATCTTACAACGTCCCGTGCTATCTGCTAGTACAATCTCCAAAATTGACAAACCCCGACGCGGTCGCTTTTCCTGTACCGTCGCAATGGTACCAATGACCGCTGCCGTTTCACCGGCTTTCAATTCGCGCAAAGGTACAATATGGCTCCGGTCCTCATAGGCACGTGGGAAATACGTAAGCAGGCCCGGAATTGTGCGCACACCCAGACGATGAAATTGTCGTTCACGCCCCGGTCCTATGCCCTTGATTGTCTGTAATGCTGTTTCCATCTGCTTACTACCGTCCTTCCCCATCATCGTATCTATCATAAGCGAGTACTATTCGTTGTACACACAAGCACAATTCATAGACTGCTTTCATCCATCGTGTATACGTTCGTCATTACTGTTATGTACATTATAGCACAGGAAAATAATTAGATATATGTTTAGATCAATCTCACTACTTGCTTTTACTTTCCCTTTATGATAGAATACCTATGTTATGTTGTAAAAATGCTTGGAGGTGGAATTGATGGCAAACCTTTGCGAAGTATGTGGCAAATCCACAGCTAGCGGTATGAACGTGAGTCATTCTCATATCCGCACAAAAAGGACTTGGAAGCCTAATATCCAGAGAGTACGGGCAATTGTAGACGGCGAAACCAAAAAGGTTAATGTATGCACTCGCTGCCTTCGTTCTGATAAAATTACACGCGCGTAAAACATTAGAAGGTACATGTACTCAATAAATGAGAGACATCTGTCATTAACGGCAGAGTGTCTCTTTTTTATTACCTACCATTCTTTTGAGATGTAAAAGTTAAACATGCTACGCCTTGGTATCTCGTTGTGCCTATTATATCGCATACCGCTTCAAGCGGTTTATTTTTTTGTCCTCTTTTCCTCGGTAAACTAGAAAGTCTCCAACTCTTCTTTTGTCATATGTATACCTCCTTGCAATAAAAAAGCCCTTCCGGGCTTAAAATGGATATAAAAAACCGCCTACTTTCGTAAGCGGTTTACTACCAGTTGGGATGAGTAGTTATTTTGGTAATAATATCTGCGGCGATTCCATAATCTTCATCGCCTAATTTATCAACAATACTATAGGCCATATCCATAGATAATGGAGAGCTTACATAAAACCCTTTGTTGCGTAAAAATAGCATCTCTTGATTGGTTAATTTTACGTCTAACACTTCATGCACGTTTACCCCTCCTTCTTATACTTCTTTACAAATCGTGTTCCCGTCCTCCATGACGTGATTACGATGCCTGTTTCAGGATTAATATTAACTGTTGCTCGCTCGCCTATAAACCGTTGTGATTTACCATTCTCTCCTTCTCGAACATCCCCAATATGTAATGGATTCAGCAAAGCATCTTTTATACCTTCAATATCAACTTTGCGTAAATCCGCCCGTTCTTGCTGATGCTTCGAGAAAGAAGTGATAGGTATACCATTACTAGTTACTAAGCCATTCAACGCATCTGTCTCATGGTTTTTTACATATTTATTATACCATTCTTCATAGGATAATTCAGCCGGTACTTGTACGGTCTTACCATCAGGATCACCTTCTTTACGAGCAGCCCGTGTACCATCATCGTCGCTTATTTCGGCGGGGCATTGGCGGCATCCGGCGCAGCGTTGCAGCCCGTGTACCATCATCGTCGCTTATTCCGGGAATATACGGTACCGTAGTCGACCGGCATATAATAAAAAAGCAGAACCGCGATACCGATTCTGCTTTGCACCAGCACATCTATATGCCGTGGCCGGATTTCAACCGGCGTCTCCTCTTTCAAGGCGTGCTCACTCCTACACCACTCTTATGCATCTCCATTATTCCATATATAGTAATTTTTAGCAACCCAAAATTACAATATAAAATTGAATACTTACTACGTCTATTAGCCTTCCTTGCTTAATTTATACTACGGTGCCACTTTTAATCTCAATATAAATCGTTATTCTAGAACGACCAAGGGCCTTAGCAATAGCTGACTTTGAGACATTGGCTTACGTTCCTTTTCGATATAAAAGCGTTTGTACAACAAATATCGTTCTTGTATATATTGCTTGATTCATAGCTATCACCTCGGTGAAAGCATACATGAATCAGCCAAAAGTTCACTATTACGTTCAACCCATGGAACGAATATCATCGGTGAAAATATACATGAATCAGCCAAAAGCCTACAGTCTTAGAAAGCCATTTTCCTACATTCTTATCATATGATTTGTATCCCATACTTTTGCTGCTATTTTTTCATGCATACCTAGTATATCGGTAAAGGCCTTTTTTATTATGTAATTTTCTACTAGCTATTACCAATCTCAGTATATCATAGTCATCAAGCGCCTACACTGTCATCACTTAGAATACACACCAAGTAGTATCATTCAGACACAGCCTCACTAAACAATCTCTGTCGACCCTTGGTATAATCTATTTTCCCTTCTATCGACAATGGCTCAATGACTTGTAAATATGAAAAATTTATAGCATAATTATTTCAACAGAATACTCAGTAGTGGCAGTCCGACAGAAATGCTTGTTTTTATCTGCACCGCCATTGCGGTATGAGTGTTAGGCTTCAGTTGTTACTACAGTAGAATTTAAAATGACCAACGGGAGCCAATAAGCGTACGCACTCACACTTCAGTTGTTACTACAGTAGAATTTAAAATTTGATATAAATCTGAACTCTCCAAACTTCCTCGGTTCTTCAGTTGTTACTACAGTAGAATTTAAAACCAAGGGATAGTGATGTACCATCGGCCATCCGTGCGCTTCAGTTGTTACTACAGTAGAATTTAAAAATTCATAGCTGATAACGCCGAATAAATTACCAATAACCTTCAGTTGTTACTACAGTAGAATTTAAAAATGCGTTCAACTGCTTTTCTGTTGGCGGATACGGGCCTTCAGTTGTTACTACAGTAGAATTTAAAAATTGCTATGGCTACATCGTCTTTACTCTCATTAATTCTTCAGTTGTTACTACAGTAGAATTTAAATGTGTACGGTGCCGTGATGACATAGTATCCTATTGCCCTTCAGTTATTGCTACAGTAGAATTTAAATTATTCTCAATAGACTCTTTATATGTTGAATTCGTCTCCTTCAGTTATTGCTACAGTAGAATTTAAATAACGTCGCTCTTTACTCATTCGGATTTCCCTGTCAGTCTTCAGTTGTTGCTACAGTAGAATTTAAATTGACAAAGAGCTGTACAAGCAGCTCCAAGAAGCCTACTTCAGTTGTTGCTACAGTAGAATTTAAAGATTAAATTTGAATTTGATGAAAAAAAATTCTAAATTGCAATATGAAATTGAACACTCGTTACATCCGTTAGCTTTCTAATTTCGTCAAGGAATGCCTCTCGTGGTGTACGGTAGCCAAGAATTTTTCTGGGTAATGTGTTACACCAATTTGTTGCCCGTTTAAGAGCGGCTTCAGACACAGTATGTATAGGAATACCTTTGGGAATGAAACGGCGCAACAATCCATTGTGTCTTTCATTAGACCCTCGCTCCCATGCGGCATAGGGATGAGCAAAAAAGATTTGGAGTCCCTCATTTTCTAGGTTGGTAATGGAGGCGAATTCAAGCCCGTTATTTGACGTAATCGTTTTACATAAACTCTTGCTATCTAAGACGTCACTACACCGACTTAACCAACTCTGTAAGGTAGTTGTAATATCTGCTGCCTTAGCTGAAGGAGACCTAAGCGTTACATAGGCTCGTGTTTTGCGTTCAAGTAAAGAAACGATTACCTCATCTTGCTTGTCTTTGCTGCCTCGTACCGTATCTAACTCCCAATGACCAAATTCTTCACGGCGTAAGATAGACGTATCTCGTAAATCAATGGACTTTCCCAAGTGCTTTTTGTGCTTACGTATTCTATCCTTACGGGTCGAACGGCGCACCATAAGTGGTAAATCAATAGGAGCTATTGGAAGTATTCCTTGGTGCACATAGTTATATAGCGTTTTAGCGGATACCATTGCATCACGTGCAAACAGGTGATTGCGTATAGCATAGCCAACAGCTGCATCCAATGACCATCTATCCTTTACAATTTTACTTTCTATCCAAGCCAAGAATGCTTCAATAGCACCGGCCTTCAAGGTATTGAAAGAACCTTTTCTAGATGCTTCGTAACTGCCCTGACCACGATCGGCCAAGTACATGAGTACTGATGTACCTTGCTTAATTTGTACTACGGTGCCACGTTTGATTTCAGTATGAATCGTTGTTCTAGAACGACCAAGTGCTTTGGCAATGGCTGATTTCGAGACATTAGCCTGCAGCTGCTTTTCAATGTAGAAACGTTCTTCATACGAAAGGTGTTTGTTTGTACGCAATGATGTGTTATGATTAGTGTAGTCCATAGTGATACCTCGTGTGTTGGTCTAGTTTTGTCACTTTAATCATAACATGACGGTAGCCGCTATGGATTTTTTATGTGTTCAATTTCATTTTACAATTAACCATCAAAATAATCCTCAAGAAAGAGCGCAAAAAGGTATCGCGAGATAAAAAGATTAGAAAAAGTATTTTAGGTTGCAGTCAAAATGTAGTCAAACACCTGGAGATAAAATGTAGTCAAACGCAAAAAAAGCGGCCTACGAAAATCTCGTAAGCCGCATATTTACTATAGTCTGGTGCGGTTGGCGGGAGTTGAACCCGCACGCCCGAAAGCACTGCCGCCTGAAGACAGCGTGTCTGCCATTCCACCACAACCGCATCTGGAATACTTTGTTATTGTATTATAGAACACATGCTTTGTCAATACTCTTCCATCCGGCATGTACTACCGGCTTAAGATGGAGGTATTTTCCATAGTTCGAACCGAATAGACCAAGATTTTTTCTCTTTCATCGTTTCCGTCAAAAAGGTCCCTACAGTCTACCGGCTCTTCGGCATCAAGGCGCCAATGCTGATTTAGAAAACTCTCCACATCTTTGTAGGGATAATAGAAAAAGAGGCGTAATGGGCGCGGTACTCGCTGCAAAGAATCAAAGATATTTCCCAGAACTCGTTTTAGTGTATGTAGCGCAAAGGGATTAAAGAAAAAACAGCAATCCGCTTCGTCCGGAAGCGCATACGTTGCCGCATCACCGAGGACAAAGGAAACCCGTTGCCGTGCAGCCCGACTCTCGGCGTTGATCATTGCCTTCTGAAAGAGGCGTTCATCGTATTCGACACCAATAGAACGACACCCAATCTGATAGGCCAGAAAAATACTTACTCTCCCCTTACCGCTGCCGTAGTCGATGAGCATATTCCTTTTGCGAATCAAACCACTATTAGCCAATCGTTCCAAGACGCAGTAATCCGTCGGTTCATACGGATGATGTTCGCCATCGGAACGGCTGTCATCTCGACCGGCCGTCCGAATAGCTAACAGCCGCTCCCACTCTTCTTCGCTCATCAACATGGTTCCCTCCATTTCATGCATTCTACCCTATTGATCATCGCTTCCTACTTTTTTCCTTTCTAAGTATATGCTTCCATAAATATACTTCCACAAATATACTTCAAAAAAAGAGTGCTCCTTACGATATCTTCTCTTTACTGATTGTCCTGTAAAGACTACACATCATAGAGCACTCTTTTAATTATAAAATTATCTATCAGAGAGTTTTCTAGAGCTTAGGGCCTGCCGACGCAATATCTTCGGTAACCTTGCCTTCAAAAAGTTTCTTAAAGTTATCATTAAAGAGACCGGCCAACTTCTTCGCCATGTCGTCATAGGCATCCTTGTCCGCCCATGTATTGCGCGGATTAAGAATGTCACTCGGCACATTAGGACAAGATTTAGGAATAGCCACATTAAACAGGGGCATCGTCGTCCAACCGTCTTTCCCCAGCTCGCCCTCGAGGGCCGCATGAATCATAGCCCTCGTGTACGCCAGCTTCATACGTTGCCCTACACCATAGGGACCACCGCTCCAGCCCGTATTAACAAGATACACATTCGTATCATGCTGAACAATCCGTTCACCTAAAAGCTTTGCATACACCAATGGCTGTAGGGGAAGGAATGGCGCGCCGAAAGCAGTAGAGAACGTAGCCTGCGGTTTCTTAATGCCTCGTTCGGTACCGGCTACCTTGCTCGTATACCCCGTCAAATAATGGTACATGGCCTGCTCCTTCGTCAATTTTGAAATAGGAGGCAACACACCAAACGCATCAGCCGTCAAAAGGATAATATTCTTCGGCTGACCTGCACAGCTGGGAATCTTAGCATTGGGAATGTACTCCATCGGATATGCTACGCGAGTATTTTCCGTAATGGTACTATCACTGAAATCAGGCACGCCTGTCTTCGCATCGATAACAACATTTTCCATTACCGCACCGAAGCGAATAGCACCGTAGATTTCCGGCTGACTGTCCTCTGTCAAATCAATACACTTGGCATAGCAACCACCTTCAACATTAAAGACCCCATTATCACCCCAACCATGTTCATCATCACCGATGAGAGATCGCTCGGGATCCGCGGAAAGAGTAGTCTTGCCCGTACCGGAAAGGCCAAAGAAGAGAGCCACATCGCCCTGACTGCCTTCGTTGCAGGAGCAATGCATGGAAAGAATGCCTTTTTGAGGAAGAATATAGTTCATGACGGAGAAGATGGATTTCTTCAATTCTCCCGCATACAGACCGCCACCGATGAGGGCAATTCTCTTATCAAAGTTGAGGACAATGAATGTTTCCGAATTTGTGCCATCAACAGCCGGGTTCGCCATAACGCTGGGCAGAGAAATAACCGTAAAGTCCTCCGGTACAGTGCTCGGTTCATCAGTTTTAATGAACAGCTGGCTAATAAAAACCGTCTGCCAGGCCATTTCGTTGATAAACTTAACACGAATCTGGTAGTTTGGATCAGCACCAGCCTTAACATTTTTTACATACACACGATGATTCTTAATGTACTCTTCACACCTAGCATAAAGGCGGTCAAATGTTTCTTCCGTACAAGCCTGATTGTTATCCCAGTCCACACTATCATGGGTTAAGGGCGTATCGACAATGAACTTATCTTTCGGAGATCGTCCCGTGTGGGTCCCCGTCGTAACACACAAAGCTCCCCGATCGGAGAACGTCCCTTCTCCATTATGAATGGATGCTTCAATCAATTCACGAACGCTTAAGTCCCGAACGACTTCTTTGGCTTCGGCTAGTAGCTTCTCACTATTCATGTCATTCCCTCTTCCTATGATTAGTTATTGCAAAACACTTATTACGATTATTATATGATAGATTGTCGGCCTTAGCAAATCTAACCAAGAGATGTTCTACTCTTCGATTACTACTTTTTTTGCCAGGCATGACACCAAGATATAAGAAAAAAGGACCACACCGAAATAAGTTGTTTCACAAACCTCGGTGCGGCCCTTTCTCATTAAAAAGCACGCATGCTTCTATTATGTATTAACTTAGCCTACTACGATATCCTTTTCGGATTCCCACAAGCCATGAATGTTACAGTAGGAAGTAGCAATCAATTTACCGGATTTTTTGAAGGTTGCCGTAACAACACCGGCTGCTTCAGCAAATACAGGGCCTTCGTTAGCACCTGCACCGGCTTCACCATGTACATTGAATTCAAGGCGAGCTACTTCATACGGCAATGTAGTGCCTTCTTCTACATAATACAATTTAATCCAAGCAATATGATGTTCCGTAGTGTTCGGATGTGCAATGTCTTTGCCTACTTCCAAACGAATTTCAACTTTTTCGCCGGCAGCTACTTTATCCGGAGCAGTAATAACAGGAACGTGTTTTTCAGTTTTGAAGTCTGCAGATTTTACATAGTTTACTAAAGCCATTGTAATAACCCCCTTGGAATTATAAAAATATACCTAAGTAAGAACTTTCTTATACAACCAAGTTCTTATATTAGTGTCTCTTACTACAATTCAATTATACCATGTCCCAAGGTATTTTCAAGGGTGCATTTCTAATTTTTTCGATATTAAAAATGCATCATAGAAAAAGCTGAACCGGTGCTCTTCATCACCGATCCAACCTGTATACATCTATCTTCTATCCATTTGTACAATACATTCAGAACTCAATGCCCTTCATGGCTTTGATACCTTTTTGATATGCATGCTTCACCATTCGCATCTCGGTCACGGTATCGGCTATCGCAATAATAGACTCCGGTGCATCACGCCCCGTTAAGACAACGTGAAGGCGTTCTGGTTTCGCTTTCAGCATAGAAAGAACCTTCTCTTCCGACACCAGGCCAAACTTCATAGCGTAGTTAATCTCATCCATGACAATGATATCCCACGCATCGGATTGTACTTCTCGTTCCAGCATAGCCCATGCCTCGTCTGCCGCTTTTTTATGTGTCGCCATCGCTTCTTCCGATTGCTCTTGTCGGTGATAGACAAAGCCATTCCCCATCGGGCGAATTTCAATGGACTCGCCTAATCGGGCAATACCTTTTAATTCACCGTAACCACCGCCACTTTTAATAAATTGTAAGATCAATACTCGTAAGCCATCGCCCACAGCTCGCAGTGCCAATCCTAAGGCAGCCGTGGTTTTTCCCTTGCCATCACCGGTATTGACTAAAATTAAACCTCGTTCAGCCATCCTTCCTACCTCACTTTGTCGTTACTGTGTTTACCTTCCTACGCCATTGAGCCGCTGCCTCAACAAACCGCCTCGCCGCCTCATCGTTACCGGCAAAGTTTAAATGTAAATAGGAAGCCAGTATATTGTTCTTCGCATAGCCACCGGAATAATTTACCGGTTTGCGACCGCCTTCAAATTGAAACGCCCACGGGAACGTTTCCGTCATCGGTTCCATGGTAGAGAAATGAAATTCATGGCCTCGTAACCGTACTCCCTGCGGTGCAAGCAAAGTATCTTGCAATGCCGTAGCCGTCACATAGCCCACTTTTTGCAATTTACCTTGCATACGGCACACGGCCGGCACCAAACCAACCATAGGCAGTTCGTTGCCATTAAAATCAACAACACTATGACACATGTACATTAAACCGCCACACTCCGCGTATATGGGCATACCTACTGCCGCTGCCTCGCGAATCGCTTCTTTCATAGCTTCATTGCGTTCCAACTGCGACAGGAACATTTCCGGAAAACCACCGCCGAAAAAGAGCGCGTCTACCTCAGGCAATACAGTATCCGCCAGAGGACTGAACTGTACGATAGTAGCACCGGCCATTTCCAACGCCTTCAAGCTGGCCGGATAGTAAAATGAAAACGCTTCATCGTAGGCTACACCGATACGAGCGCGACGTTTTATTTTTTGTTCAGCCGATGTTTCGGCTACCGCCAATCCCGGTGCACTACGTGCGATAGACTCCAAGGCATCCATATCGACCATACTTTTCACAGCTTCACGAATGGTAGTAATCGCATCCGTCGGGTCCACTTCCGTCACCGGAGTAAGTCCCAAGTGACGTTCCGGTGAATGCATACGATCATCACGACGAATAGCACCGATAACAGGAATTCCCAAGCGCTCCATAGCACTGCGAATCATATGCTCGTGATTATCCGAACCGATGCGATTAAGGAGCACGCCTGCCAGATGTACTTCGTCATCATAATCACGAAATCCCTTAGCAATAGCCGCCGCACTTTCACCCATGGCTTTACAATCAATGACCAAAATTACCGGCGCTGCCAATTCTTTAGCAATTTGTGCCGTAGAACTTACGCCTTCACGGCCGCCATCATAAAGGCCCATAACGCCTTCAATGATAGCAATATCAGCCTCCTTAGCCATATCGGCAAAAAAAGGTTTCATTCGCTCTTGAGGCACCAACCATGTATCAAGATTGTAGCATTCTTCACCGCTGGCCGCTTTATGAAAGCCCGGATCGATATAATCCGGTCCTACTTTAAAGGGCTGTGCCTTCATACCGCGTTCACGCAGTGCAGCCAGCAATCCTGCGACAATCGTCGTCTTGCCTACACCGGAATTAGTACCGGCTACAACGATACGCGGAATCTTGTATTCCTTATTCATAAGGCGCTACCTCCCTATGCTTATCTATCTTTACGCTTTGCCAAGATTGTAGACAAATAATTAAGCTTCGTATCGGACGGCATATCTGTAAGTCCGCGATACACTTCTTCACCGTCAAGGCCTACGCGACTAATCATCACCGCATCATCCGCCATATCATGTTTCTTCAGTGTATCCTGTACTTCTTTAAAGTTGCGATATACCTTCATGATAACGGCATCATCCGCAACTGCCAGCACCTTATCGATTTTTTCTTTCGGTGCCGTTGCCGGTACGATAGCCAATACTTCTTCCTTTTCTACAATAGGATATCCCAAGTGAGAGCCGATGGCACAGAAGGCAGTAACACCCGGAATTGTTTCGATATCATAGCCGGTACCTTCCACCAAACGATATACATACATGTATGTACTGTAAAACATGGGATCACCTAAAGTAAGGAACACCACATTCTTACCGGCTTCTAAATAGCCGATGATAATATTTCGTGCTTCTTCCCAACCTTCTTGCTGCGTATCATCATTCAACACCATCGGGAATACAACCGGCACAATCTCCGTATGTTCCTGAATATACGGCTTAGCAATATTCAGGGCCACCGATCCATCCTTCTTTTCTGTTTTCGGGGTGATGATAATATCGGCTTCACCAACAATGCGTGCTGCCTTTACCGTCATCAATTCCGGATCTCCCGGACCCACACCAATACCGTACAATTTGCCTTTCATAGTATTCACTCCTTGTAAATATAATATCCTTCGTCATTATTTAACATCAGGAATTACCGGTCGACGCTTCGATCGTTCTTCATACCTGTTAGCCAAACAATCCTCCAGATGTTGTACATATAAATCTCCAATAGCCGGGTACTCGCCTAGACCATGACGATGTTCTACTACCTCATAACCGGCGGCATACAACCGTGACGCAATGCTATCCGCTTCATCACCAAACATGTCATTTAACATGTGATCACCTGCCACTAATAGTAACGGATACACATGAATTTTCGACGGTCGCTTACCATCCACCCATTCCCAGGGCAGTACGGTATCTTCCAAGGTAGGATAGGATTCCAATGTAATAACTCGTGCATTACACCATCCGCGACGCCATAATTTCATCTGCAGTACCGAATAAGCAGCATTGCCTACATTAAGTCCGCCGTGACCGACAAAGAGTACCCCTTCTTCCGGCGGCACCATTAATGCCTTAAGGCAGGTATCAATCAGTGCTTCATAATCATCGGGGTGTTCCTCCTGTCCCATGAAAAATAACAACGGGCGCCCGACGCGAACCGTGCGCAGTTGCCCCTGTCCTTCATAGGCTAAGATACTCCGCTTTAATTTATCATATTCTGCGCCCCCTGTAAAATGCAAAGGTTGCACAAACAATGATGTATAGCCTTCTTCAATGAGACGTTCCATCATACCGGCCTCTGTAATCGCTTCTTCACCGGCATCGCGCAATCTTTTTACCACAATACGCGATGAAAATGCCAAATATACATCATAATCGCTATATGTCTCTTTAATACGCTGTACAATAGGATCGATACATGCCTTGCGGGCAGCCCGTACCGTCGTGCCAAAAGCAACCACAACAATAGCTTGTTTCATAGGAAAGCCCCCTTTATATACAAAATCCCCGCCTTGTCTTAGCGACAAAAACGGGGATCGACATCCGTAATTACGTGCGTAGTATGAGTCCGTACTGCTTTACGCCGTACATGCGCGGCGCTCGTTCTCGCTAGCTTCGCGACCGGTTTGCTGCCTACGCTCCACCATGCGGATAGAGTGAGCCAAATGCTTCAAGAACAAGTCTTGAATATACGGATTTTCACCTAAGCCTTCATTCCAAATAGATACGCCATAGCCTTCTTCCGTCAATAGCGATGCCACCGAATCGGGACGCTCACCGCCAAGAAAATCCATCAGGTGCTCGGAGCCAATCAGTGCTAACGGCACCACCAGGACTTCATGATGATCCAAACGTTCTAACAAGGTCAATGCCTGTTTAAAGTTTGGAAATCCATTAGACGTAAACACAGCCACATTTTGTCCGGCTCCGTAGAAACACTTTAGCTGCAACGCACTGAATTCTAATTGATTTTGTCCGTTGGCCATAAGCAATACCGATTTATTGAGGGCCCGAATATTAACATGCTTCATAATCGCTTCAATAGTCGAGGCGTAATCGTCGGCGTAGTTTTTTACCCCTAACGAACTCAATAAAGGCTTGCCTACATTGAGGCGAAGACCACGGTCATTTCCGTAATTAATTTTAGCGATAGTCTTGCGCATTTTCTGATAGCACTGATCCGCCACCAATGTGAAGGGGAGAATATGAATATCTTTTACGCCTTGACCGGCCATGTCCGCAATCGCTGCTTCCAAGTCCCATACAGTTCTATCGTATTTCTCATTCCACTTTTCAATTAAGGCATCTGCTAAGAATACGCGATGCACTATTGCTTCCGGATAGGTCTTACGAATTTTGGCTTCCATGCAGCCTACTGATTTTTCTACGGCTTCACCATAAATCGATCCAAATGTTGCCAGTATAATACCTTTCTTGTTCATACTATCCTCCGTTTCAGTCGTCCTCTAGCTACCAACGTTATCCCTATCTATCATGGTGGAGTCACTTTTCTTCACTGCCACCTGTTATGGATTATTATCATGCAGCTTTGCATAACAATGTTATCTTTCATTTCGTATCTTTATCATACGGTACATTGTTAAATTCGTCAATGAGAATTTGTCTCATTTATAAAATTATCAATGACTATCACAAAGAATGTTGCATTTATCACAAGATTTCTTGTTTTTACTGGTTTTATCTGTATTTATTTTTTATAGTTCACATACTGTTTCACTGTTTTCACAGCTACACCAAACGATAATATTATCATTAACTTCTCCTGTACGGTCCACAACAAACTTTGCCCGGTATAACCCATACAGTAGAATGTATTCTCTCTTAAGGCTGTGAAAATACGCGCGGTGCAGCTACATCGAAAATCTTAGCTATCAACGGCAAGTACTTTCCTTCTATCAAGGTGCGATTACGTTCACTCCGCGTAATCAGCCATAACGCCCGGCCATTATAGGTAATGCGTAACAAGCTATTAATATATCGATTAAAATCTTCTTCACCCATTGCATCCCGCAAAGCCAATAATTTGCCGTGAATCGGTTCTCCTTGATACTCCGGTCGTTCCAGTACCGGTGTAAATACAACTTCATAAACGGTATCTGACGTTTCGCGTGCTGTCGTGCCGCTTTCAAATTCATTCATATATATGCCTCCTTGAGCCATGTCTTTATAGTTTTATATAATACATGAGTCGTAATTAATGATAGCAGAAAAACGCGTCCTTGACTACGCATAGACAAATTCACTCTGGCAGATATAACGATTTGTTATTACTCTATCTAAAACGCCGGTTTTCCATTGACCCTTTTCAACCTCTTTGTTATGATGAATGCAAATGAACATGTATTTCAAAATGCATATTCGTTATGAATGACAATTATGTGAGTAGATTAGGTATTTAGGAGTGAACGACATGAATCGAAAAATGAAACACACTGTAGCAGCTGCCTTTGCCGCATTTGCTTTAGTCGGTGTAGGTGCTTGGGGAACCTCTGTCGACGCAGCTTATCAATTAAGTTCGGAAGTAAAGACGGCCACACCGGCTCTCTTGGAAGCTACCGAAATCGGCTTGCGCACATACGTAAATCCTGACGCGGCTATGCAAGCCAAACCAAACAAGGATGCGATTGTAGTCATGAGTTTCGGCACCACATTTAAAGATACCCGTGCCAAAACAATCGATGCTACCATAGAAGAAATCAAAGCACAACATCCCGGCACAAAGGTAGTAACCGCTTTTACATCGCATATCATCATAGACCGCATCAAGGCTAAGGAAGGTATTACCTACCCTACACCGGAAGAAGCCCTTGATCAATTACAAAAGGAAGGCTATACCCGTGTGGCCTTGGCTACATTGGATGTGATTCCCGGCCTTGAATACAATTACAAAACTGCCGTGTATAATCAATACAAGCATAACTTCAAAAAAATGACCATCGGCATGCCGCTTCTTTATTGGATGGGACAAGAAGAGCAGCGTGACGACATCGTTACTATGCTTGATGCACTTCGCACACAGTTCCCGCAACAAACTGCCAGCGACGCTATCCTCATCATGGCTCACGGCACTCCGGATCCGTCCAATGCCTATTATTCCGTGATCCAGGACCGCATTGACTCCATGGGGCTAAAAAATGTGTACGTCTACTCAGTGGAAGGGTGGCCTCGTCTTGACGATATCATCCCACAGCTGAAAGCCAACGGCATCAAGCATGTAACCCTTATGCCGATGATGATGGTAGCCGGCGATCATGCCAACAACGATATGGCCGGTGATGAACCGGATTCGCATAAATCACAACTGGAAGCCGCCGGCTTTACAGTAGGGACCTACATTCATGGCATGGGAGAAAATCAAAAGATTCGCGATATCTTTGCTGCCCACGCCGATGAAGCATGGCAGGCCTTACAAGCTGATAATAAATAACTGATACACTCTGATACACGAGATACACTCTGATACACGATGCCCATCGTGTTCAGCGCAAAATTGTGTACACTATACACTTACGCATTACGATTTCATACGTATTGCCATCGCCACAACGATGATGTCCTCACCATCAACAGACTTCATTGCTTGTGGCGTTTTGCGTTCTCCGGGGTTGCAGGCCCCATCCCGTACCCGTATAATAATATTCGTATATTAACTACAAAGGATGGTGAATGCTCATGAAAAAATTAATTGCCCTCGGTCTTTTGCTCATCGGATTGCTCACCGTAATCGCCGGCTGCGGAAAGACCGATTCTACTGCGTCACAAGCTACGCGCACCGTTACTTATGAAGGCACCCAGTACACAATTCCTGCTAAGCCGGAACGTATTGCGGTACTGTCCAATTCTATTTTGCAAATGCTTGATGCTGTCGGCGGCACTTCAGTATCACGGGTAGAATCCAGTGATGTTTTATCCGATAAGCTGCAAAAGCTTCCATCGTTAGGTCATACGGCGTCCATCAATATGGAACAGCTGTTGGCATTAAAGCCCGATTTAGTATTGGGTCTTTCCAATCAACATGCTAAGTTTGAATCGCAGTTGCAATCGAATAAGCTTCCTTATATTCTTATCACCTATGACGGCATCAAGGACAATGTGCCTCTTATAGAATTTTTAGGCGATATTGTAGGTCAGCCGGACAAAGCAAAAGCGGTAATAGCCCAATACAACGACGGTATCGCCGCCGCTAAGGCTAAGCTTACCAATGTGACTCCGGCGCGTGTAGCCGTATTGCGTGCGACCGGAAAAGCTGTAACAGCCGAAACGGAAAAATCCATTACTGCCTCTATGGTAAAAGAACTGGGCATGGATAATGTGGTCCTCAATCATAAAGAGTTAGCCGACTCCACTGCTAAAACAGTTCCCTATTCACTGGAAACGTTAGCGGTAGATGATCCTGATGTCATCTTCATCGTTACCATGGGCAAAAAGGAAGATATTACCAAGACTATGGAAAAGGAAATGACCGGCAACCCGGCTTGGAATAATCTAAAGGCTGTTAAAAACGGCAAGGTATTCTATCTACCATCAAATCTTTTCCTTTTAAACCCGGGGTTACATACGCCGGATGCTATGAATGAATTAATTAAAGATGCGTACAACTTATAATTGCTTCAAGCCGTATCTGCACCTTCAACTACTATATAAGTAGATAGTATGTAAGTAATTATTCTATCATTGGTTGTTACACGATAATTACTAACAAACAAAAAACGGTATTGTATCTTACTCTCGGCGCCTTAGTGCCAACCAAAGATACAATACCGTTTTTATTTATCGCATGCGATATGCCCACAGCCAAGCCAAACACCCAAGCGAACATAGCCCAGATCAGCAGTACCCCAACAGCACCGTAGCTAACTTGCTGTAACAGCGAAAAGCATACAAGCCCTGCCATCTGTAACGCGATGGCGATTAAAATCGTCTTCCGTGCTCCCAACGAGTCCGCCATAATGCCGCCGACCTTAAAGCCTGCCAAGCTGGCAACCCCCAAGGCTAGCAAGGCACTACCGATAAGCCCTTCCGTCATCCCCCTGCAATCCATGCAGCAGCGGAATCGTAAGGGAGGCACTAAATCTCATAGAAATATATGACATCGCCGCAGCCCGTCCGTTATTACCGGCCAGGGATGCTGCAATAGCGTAGGATATAGCGATAAATGCACCGGAGCCAATTCCCAAGATAGCCCGAGATAACATCATCCACCAAAATGAATTCGTCACCAGCAAAATGAATATACCGACCAACAAAGTCACTAGTGCCGCTGTTAATTGTTCATTTTTTGGGGGACGCGATACTAAAATAACAAAGGGTGGTGATCCAAACGCACTGGCTAAGGCAAAGGCTGTAACGAGTTGTCCTGCCATTTCGATAGTAATCCCCATGGAGGCAGCAATTTTGTCTAAAATACCAACAATAATAAATTGCGATGTGCCGACCAGAAAATTAATCAGTGCCAGCATACCTATAATCCACGATTGCTTCATCTATTCATACTCCTTTCATCACGCCACCGATTATACACAGCGGTAGTAACTATCGGTCAAGTATTTTTTGTAAAATAATAAAAAGCCACGCTATAATAATAGCGAGCTTTCATTAAAGTGAGCACATACTGTATTTATATCAGCAACAGGAAAGTCGAGGTGCACTCATGTATACAATGGCAGAGGTTTGTAAAATGACCGGCTTAACCTATCAAACATTAAAGTTCTATTGCAACGAGGGCTTGGTCCCCTACGTGCAACGAGATAAAAACAATCATCACCTCTTTGATGATGCCATGGTCAGAGGAGGTCATGAACGGCACTCGTCCTTACATCAGTCCCTTTGATTCTCCTCGTAAGTAACCATACATCAGTGGTAATACTAAACGAAAAATAAAAATCGGTATCTCTCGCAACAGCTCATCATGCGTCTATACATGATTGGCCACCGCCAAAGATACCGATTTTATTATGTATAGTCTATTATCAAACATAGTCTGTTATCGAACAACTTATCACTTACAGCAGTCCGTGAATTTTTACATACGGTGACCCATCGGATTCCCGTTCGATAGTACTGTCCACGGCAAATACTGTACGCAACAGTTCTGCTGTCATGACTGTGTCCGGTGAACCGGTCGCTACCATGTGACCTCCACTGAGAACCGCAATAGCATCTGAGTAACGTGCTGCTTGATTTAATTCATGAAGTACCATGACAACCGTCAGGCCTCGCTCTTCATTTAAGCGTCGCAATAATTCCATAATCTCAAACTGATGATTAATGTCAAGATACGTTGTAGGTTCATCAAGAAGAAGCACCGTCGGCTCCTGGGCCAATGCCATAGCAATCCACACCCGTTGCCGCTCGCCACCGGATAAAGAACTCACCCGTTGCTCCTTGAGGTGCGATGTTTTAGTAGCCGCCATCGCTGCCTCTACAGCACGACGATCTTCCCCGGCCGTATTACGCCACCAATTTTGGTGAGGAAAACGACCGCAGTATACCAATTCTTCCACAGTAATGTCCTTTGGCATTTCCGGTGTTTGCGGTAAAAATGCCATATGCTTGGCTAATTCCTTAGCTGCCCATGAAGATGTGGGCTTTCCCTGTAGCATGATCGTTCCCTGTTGTGGCTTCAAGGTACCTACAATAGATTTAAGCAAGGTACTTTTACCACAACCGTTCGGCCCTATAAGCGTTGTAATTTTACCGCCTTCTACCGTCCAATCGATTTCTTTAAGTACCTGTTTTTCACCAAAGGCCAACGATAAATTCGCAACGGTAATTACTGGCTCCGTCATCGACATTACGCATCCCTCCTTAACAACCACAAGAAGAATGGCGCTCCGAAAAAGGCCATGATGATTCCTACCGGTACCTCTACAGGACTAAACAGAACTCGTCCCAGCGTATCGCTGACAACAAGTACGGCTGCCCCTAAACATGCGGATCCGGGCAATAAAAAGCGATACTCCGTACCGATAATCATACGGGCAATATGAGGAATAACGAGTCCCACAAAACCGATTAGGCCCGCCACACTGACTGCACTGGCTGCTAAAAAAGCGGCTACAGCCGTCATCATAAAGCGAGTTTGTTCCACGGGTAAGCCCAATCCTTTTGCCGTTTCATCGCCCAATGACAGTATGGTAAGCCGCCGACTGCCCAAGAAGGCAAGAATAAGACCTACCACCGTGTAAGGAGCCAACACATACACCTGTGGCCAGCTGCGCGCCGATAAGCCGCCTACCATCCAAAGAAGGGCTCCCTGTACGCGATCACCGTAGAACACCAGTAATGCCGAAATCCCCGAGCCCAGAAAGGCTGCTACTGCCACGCCGGCCAAAATAATACGCGTCGGTCGGATACCATTGCGCCATGCCAACGCATACACCATGAGAGCGGCTGCCAAAGCACCGACAAAAGCTACCATCGGCACCAAGTATTCCCAGCTGGGAAATAAAATCAAAATAATAACGCCTGCCAAGCCGGCCCCTGATGATACGCCTACAATCTGCGGATCTGCTAAGGGATTTTTCATCACTGCTTGCAAGATAGCTCCGGCCACAGCAAGGTTAGCGCCTACCAAAGCCGCTACAATGTTGCGCGGGAAGCGAATGTTCCAGATAACCATATCCTGCGTATCCCGTAACGTGGGACTCCACAGCGTATGCCAAATCTTAGCAATGGTGATGTCCGCCGAACCAAAGGCCATAGACAGCACAAGGGCTGCCAAGGCAGCCCCTAAAAATACGAGAACTACCGTCATACGCCACGCATTACGCGTCTTTGCTGTTCCGGTCATTTTATTTCTTCTCGTCTCCCTGTACAAATAACATAGTATCGCGTTTTACATTTGTATATAAAAGCGCATTAATAACAGAAGCCGCAATCGGGCTACCGCCTTTGTTTCCTTTCACCGTAATATATGGCACCGGTGATACTTCCATTAAGTAATCCTTGGATTCCGCCGCACCGACAAAGCCTACCGGGATACCTACAATAAGTGCCGGACGTACCCCTTCTTCCAAAGCTAACCGCAATACTTCATAAAGAGCGGTCGGTGCATTGCCAATAGCCACAATCTGTCCATCCAACTGCTTGCCGAAGGTGCGCATAGCCGCAATAGAACGAGTAACTCCCAATTCTTTTGCCAGTTCCGCTACTTTCGGATCCTTAATCAAGCAGTGTACTTCACTGCCGCGCAATGCCAACGCCGGTTTGTTGATACCGGTGCGCACCATTTCTACGTCACAATAAATATGCGCTCCCTTGTTCAACGCTTCGATGCCCTTTGCTACCGCATCAGGACTGGTGCGCACCAGCTGCGCATACTCCACATCGCCGGATGCATGAATCGTACGCGAATAAACACGCACTTCATCCTCTGTTAAACCCAAATCTTTTACGTACGGGTAAATGAGCTCCATACTTTTATCTTCAATGGCTTTAGGATTTTTTACATAGTCCATTTACTCTATCCTCCCATAAATCAATAAATTCATCAGCCGATGTTATCGTCGTAGCCCCCTTCGCAGGCTGTGGGCGATCGATAACGATAATATGCAACCCCAGGTCCATAGCCGCTTTTAACTTCGTATCAGATCCGCCTACGAGACCGGAATTCTTCATTACTACGACTTCGGCTTTGGTATCACTAAACATAATACGATTCATATCATAACTGAACGGTCCTTGCATAGCAATGATATGCTTCGGTGATACGCCCAGCTCTTCCATCATAGTTAATACCTCTGCTGTCGGCAACACGCGGGTCCACACCGTTTTATTCTTCAATGCGTCCGCCTTGGCAAAAATATGCATGGTTTTACTGCCCGTCGTGAGGTATATAGTATCGCCTAATTTTCCTGCCAGAGCAGCCGCTTCATCTTCATTCGACACATGATGTAACTTATCATACGCCGGCAAAGGAACCTCCGCTCGCTCAAAACGAACAAACGGAATTCCTTCAGCCGCCGCAGCACTGCGCGCAGTAGCCGTCACGATTGCTGCATAAGGATGACTGGCATCGACAAGCAAACTAATATTTTTCTCGCGAATCAGAGCCTTCATTGCCTCTTCATCCAGTCGGCCGGTATGTACTTCAATCCCCTCATGAGCCGCCAGTTCTGCACCATACTGGCTGACAACGGATACCAAGACCGGAGTTTTCGTATGCTCACGCACAGTCACGGCAAGACGCCGACCATCGAGTGTACCGGCAATAACCCAAATCATAATTTATAACCGCGCGGCGTAATCATGCGACCGTTTTCCACGTACGTCTGACTGTTGCCGATAATAACCAACGTCTGCATATCGACTTCTTCTTTAGTAAAGTGTTCCAAATCGGAAATCACAATATGCTGACCCTTACGCCCCGCTTTTTGTACAATACCTACCGGCGTCTTCGGGTCGCGGTGCTTCAATACTAATTCACGCACTTCATCAAGATGGGTAACACGTTTTTTACTGCGCGGATTATACAAGGCAATAACCATATCGCCTTCCGCACACAAATCCGCACGTTTTTTGATAAGCTCCCACGGAGTCATCAAATCACTGAGACTGATAACTGCAAAGTCGTGCATAAGCGGTGCCCCCAAAACGGATGCCGCCACATTAACTGCACTCAGACCCGGAATAATTTCTACCTCCGGACGGCGGTCCGCATCAACCTTATTGGCCAATTCCATAACCAAACCGGCCATACCGTAAATGCCCGGATCACCACTGGATACAACGACAACCTTATGACCTTCTAACGCCAAGTCAATCGCCTGCTGGCAACGGTCTACTTCCTGCATCATTGCCGTGCCCACTGTTTCCTTATCGGCAATCAAATCCTTAATTAAGTCTAAGTACGTTAAATAACCTACTACACGGTCTGCTTCCAAAATAGCTTCCCGCGCCTGCGGTGTCATATATTCGTCATTGCCCGGTCCGATGCCAATTACCTTTACCGTACCCGTGCTATTGCCACCGTGGTTCTGGGATACACTGTTTTTTTCTGCCATAATTCCCGGCTCTTGGCCAGTAACATTGCCGTTGTTTCGCATACGTTTCCTACTCCTATCGTCTGTTTAACAAAATTTGATTCTTCTATATCAGCCGCTGCAATGAGCGGTTTCATTTCTTCTTGCGTATAAAATTGAATGGGCCATCCCAATCGTTTCATAGCTGTCAATAACCCCTTTTCATCAGCCTTGACAATCACCGATGCAGCTCCGTAAACACTCTTCGGCGAACGTCCTAAATTGGCCAGTGAGTCGAGTACAGCCGCTTCTATCATCTCTGCCGGTGTATCGCGGCGACAGCCAATCCCCACCGCCATAGTCTTAGGTCGCAAAAACAATCGCGTACCCTCTACCGTCATCACGCGGTCCGTAATAATAATGCGCACAACTATCTCACACTCATTATCACCGGCACTCTTTATGTGGTCTGTTCGCTGAATCTGATTTGCCTTATCACCGTTGCTTCTCGGCAAATCGTCGCCCTGACAAGCTGCGCCGTCAAAAGGGACTACCTTAATGCCGTAAGCCATCGCCTGTTCGCGATACGTCTCAAACTCAGACAGCGAGGTATCCAAATAATAGCGCACCGGCTCACCGGCTACAATGGCAGCATTCACATGACGCAAATCCGTAAAATCATCTACAGCCAGTCCCAGCTTGCGAGCCAACACATCCGGCGCCGGCAATCCATTGACATCCGTTGCTGTAGTTATCACCGGATCGGCACCGGCTATCTGCGCAATTTCTGCCGTCCATTCATTGGCCCCGCCTAAATGCCCGGACAAGAGACTGATCGCATGATGAGCACCTTCATCCATAACAACCACGGCCGGATCCGATGACTTATGCACCACATAAGGGGCAATCATGCGCACCACAATACCGGTGGCCATAATGAAGAGCAACCGATCATAGCCGTTAAAAATTTCCTCCATCATAGGCTTGAGCGAAGTATACACAATAGCCTCATCACTGCTTTCGCGGCCGCTTTTTTCGTAACATACCACCGCATCGCCGGACTGGCGCAATTGTGCCGCCACCTGTTGACCTAAGGCGGCCCCTTTAGCTGTTACGGCCATAATGGCAATCCGTGACCGGCTACCACTTTCTTTATCAGTCTCCGTTGCCGTTAACACACTCATTCCTTAGCACTCCGATACATATGGCTGAAGCCTTTGTCGTACAGCTTGGACAACTCATAGTCACTGTCCAGTACCTTGCTGACAACAATCATCGCCTGACGCAGTACGCCTTCCTTGGCTACAATATCCGCAATGGTTTCCAATGTACCACGGATAATCCGCTGATCCGGCCACGATGCCTTGACTACAATGGCCACCGGCGTTTCTTTTGCGTAACCGCCGCTGATAAGCTCTTCCACAACCTTATCAATCATCTGCACGCTGAGGAAAATGCACATGGTTGCTTCATGGGATGCCAATAAAGCCAGCTTTTCCTTCGGCGGCATCGGGGTTCTACCTTCCATACGTGTAATGATAACTGTCTGGGATACATTCGGCAATGTATATTCTTGTTTCAACGCGGCTGCCGTAGCCAAGAATGAACTGACACCCGGCGTCACATCATAGCTGATTCCCAACTCATCCAGCGCATCCATCTGTTCTTGAATGGCGCCGTAAATAGCCGGGTCACCGGTATGAAGACGAACAATGCTTTTTCCTTCGGCAGCGCCCTTCTTCATAACCGCCAATACTTCATCCAGATTCATCATAGCACTGTTATGAATTTCACAGCCTTCTTTGCAGGCCTGCAGAATTTCAGGATTTACCAACGATCCTGCATAAATAACGATATCAGCTTCACTAACCAAACGATATCCCTTGCGCGTAATAAGCTCCGGATCTCCCGGACCTGCGCCGACAATATGTACCTGTGCCACGCTCTATACCTCCTGTGGCTGCTTTACAGCCGTAACAATAAAAATCGGACTCAACGGATTCAGCAGATGATACGGTCCCGCCTTGCGAAAGCGGTTTACCTGCATCTGAAATCCTTCATACGTAAATGGTCGCCCTTTTAGTTCCTTTAAAATCGTGTGCCCCGTTTCCATGGTCACTGCGGTAACCACCAAACGACCACCGTCTTTCAATAATCGTTCGGATGCATCCAAAATAGCCCCCATGCCACCGGCGCTGCCGCCGATAATAATCGCATCCAGCGGGGGTAAGTCAGCCATGCCCTCCGGCGCTTTGGCTTCAATCACTGTCAAATTATGCACATTAAATTTAGCGGCGTTTGCTTTAATAAGCTCGATGCCCTTAGCGAAACGCTCAATGGCATACACGTGACCGTTCGGTGCCCCCAAAGCTGCTTCGATGGAAATCGATCCTGTACCGGCACCGACGTCAAGCACCCTACTGTCCTCCTGCACGCGGGCTTCATTAAGCACCATTGCACGGATTTCTTTTTTCGTCATCGGTACATCGCCGCGAATAAATTCGTCATCATCAATTCCAAAAAAATGTCTCATCCCATCACCACCAATACTGAATGATAAAATCCGGGCAACTCGGCAATATCGCCAAGCGTGGCCCGTTCAATACGTTCATCCTCATAGCTGAGGCGCTCACAGGCAGCCGCCGTTGTTTCCTTCGGCCAGCCATGTTCGTCCATCAAAATCCGCGCAATCGCAGCCGGATTATGCTCCTTATCCGTCAAAAAGCCCAACGTTCGCCCTTCTTCATAGCGCAATTTAGCCGCCGGTGGAATGCGCCCGTGAAAGCTCATCAAATCTGCGTTCTGCCATACTTCACCGAGCCGTGCAAAAGCAAACGTCATTGAGCTGATACCGGGAATGACCTCTAACGGATAGGTAGGAAATTTTTTCTTTAAGTACGGTAATAAACTATAATACCCTGTATCGCCGCTGACCAGCACCACAACATCATCATGCGTTAACTGCTGTTCAATCCACAAGGCTAGTTCACTGAGCTTGCCTGTCACCGGGTAACACTGTTGTCCGTCACGGGCAAAATCCTGTAGCGCACGCTCGCTTCCTACCAGCACCTTGGCCTCGGCAATTCGTTTGAGACCGATGGGCACGACATAGTCGGGGTTGCCCGGACCGATTCCGATTATACGGAGGGTATGTGCCAACCTTCTTCACCTCCGATAGCTTGGGCCGTATCATTGACCGCTAAAATATCTCCATCCAAGGTAGCAATAATAATCCCTACCTTGGCCTCACCTGCAATATAGCGTTCGGATCGCATCGCTGCCCGATCGGCCACACGCTGATAGACGCTTTCCAGATGCTCCCGTGCCAGAATAGGCATAGCTGCTTCTGTCGTACGGCACTCCATAATTTCTTGAGCCACCTTCTGCGAAGCTCCGTCTAACGCCGCGTACGCTACCAACGTTTCCATACGTCCGTCACTCATGCGGTTATGTGTGTGAAAGCTCCCGCTGGCCAGCTTAATAATTTTACCGATGTGACCGATAATAAGCACTTTAGTAAAACCAATCTTAACGCATTGTTCCAACATGAAGCCAATAAAATTACTCGTCTCTGCTTGGCGTTCTACGGGAATGCCCAGTACATTTTTAGCCAACTCCTGTCCGATGCGTCCCGGCACTAACACAGCTGTTCTATGACCGGCCGCATACATGACTCGCAGCTGTGGTACCAACGAGTTTTTAAATCCTTCTTCACTCATGGGCTTCACAATCCCTGTCGTACCGATAATGGATATGCCGCCCTCAATGCCTAGCGTGGCATTAAGTGTTTTTTTCGCCAGTGCTTCGCCTTCGGGAACACTTACCGTTACCGCAACACCTTGCGGTGCCTTGCAATATGCATCAAACACCAGCTTCATCATCGCCCGAGGACCGGGGTTAATGGCCGGCTCTCCCGGCGCTAATGCTAATCCCTCTTTAGTCACTGTCCCTACACCGTGTCCTGCTTGAAACCGCAGAACACCGTCATCGGTAAGCGTTACCGTAGTCACCACATCTGTGCCATGTGTTACATCCGGATCATCGCCGCCATCCTTAACGATAGTGGCCTCCGCTACGGTATCACTAAGACGACGCACCGCCTTTACCGGTACATCAATCCACTGACCTTGAGGATTTTCTATTTGCACGCGACTTGGATACTCTTCTTCAAGAAGTGCCAACAATGCCGCCTTCATACCGGCCGTGGCACATGACCCGGTCGTGTATCCTCCGCGCATATTTTCTACGTCCAACTATACCTCCTTACGCAAAGAAGCAGCCCTTGTGAGCTGCCCCCTATGCGTGATTACGAGCGGAAATTCACAAACTGTAGTTCAACCGGCAAGTCCTGCTGTTTCAACATACCGATGACAGCCTGCAACGAATCCTTATCCTTGCCGGCTACACGCACTTGATCTTCCATAATCTGTGCCGTCACCTTAAGCTTCATATTCTTAATCAGCTTAACGACTTCTTTAGCAGTTTCTTTAGAAATACCTTTTTTAATCGTAATCACCTGACGCACCGTAGCTCCCGAAGCCGGTTCTACCTTGCCGTAGTCCAAATTCTTCAACGCCACACCGCGCTTTACCATTTTTCCTTTTATTACATCTATTACTGCATTTAATTTATACTCATCATCGGAAACGACTTTGATGGTATCGCCGTCGAGGGAAATCTCGGACTTACTGCCGCGAAAATCATAGCGCGTACCGATTTCCTTCTTCGCCTGATTGACGGCGTTGTCCACCTCCTGCATGTTGACTTCCGACACAACGTCAAATGAACAATCCTTTGCCATTCTCACGCCTCCTCACTTTGTAATCATTGTATATTCCTATACTATAGTCAATTCTTATTCCTATACTATACCGGAATACAGATATTATATCATATGAAGTACCATTGCCGAATAGCCATTCGCCACACCCTTTTAAATTGATATGAAAATTTTTCATGCTCCCGCTTGTATCCGCTACGGCGATAGGATACAATGTATGCATTGTATTACCAAAAGTTAGAAAGTGTATAAACTATGAAACCTTTATTATCCATTTTTATACCACCGGATCAAAGGCGCATCTCTATCAATCATGCCGTAAAACAACATGGCGTTTCTCAAGCAATGCGGCGGCGTCTGCGAACACACGGACGATTTCAGCGCAACGGCCTGCCATGCACCTGGGATACGATTCTCAGCTGCGGCGATTGCCTCGAAGTCTACTTGGAAGCACCGCGCCATATAGAGCCTTGGTCCGTCCCTCTGAGCATCGCTTTCGAAGATGAACATCTGCTCGTCATCAATAAGCCCGGCGGGCTGTTGATGCATCCCACTTCCGATGAACGGTATCATACCTTAGCGAATGCCGTCATCGCCTATTACAACAGTACCGGTCAAACCGATGCCGCCTTTCATCCTGTACACCGATTGGATAAGGATACCTCCGGACTGGTTATCATTGCTAAAAATGCCTTCGTGCAACACAGTTTTAGCAAAAAACGGGTGACATTCCGTAAAATTTACGATGGTCTTTGCGACGGTAACTTTCCTGCTGCTAAACTAACCGTTCACTGGCCTATTGATCGCAAAGCCGGCAGCATCATCGAACGCTGTTGCGCACCAACCGGCAAATGGGCTCACACCGACATCGAATGCCTGGCTCACGGACAACGCCTTTCTTATGTGCGTTTCCTATTGCATACGGGACGTACACATCAAATTCGCGTTCACATGGCACACCTGGGCTTTCCTCTTTTAGGTGATGATATTTACGGCGGGTCTACGGATTTACTGACTACCCAGGCCTTACACGCCGGCGGGCTGCAATTTGTCCATCCCATGACGGGAGCGTATATTTCTCTGACCGCACCTATTCCCGACGCATGGAAACCCTTATTACAAGCGCACTTGGGAACGATTAAGTCCCACAACAATGCGGCGCCTACAACGTAAGCACCCATTGCGGGTGCTTTTTATATACAATTCATAGTAGCCGACTTACCATCTTCTTGCTATACTAACAGTAGAATAAACTGCATGAAGCAGTATCACTGGTACCTAATCTATCCCGACATCACGCGAACTGTGAGCGGAACATTACATTAGGTGATTACAAGGAGGAATAACAAATGCCATTAGTATCCACTAAAGAAATGTTTGAAAAAGCCTATAAAGGCGGCTATGCTATCGGTGCCTTTAATGTTAATAATATGGAAATCGTTCAAGGGATTGTCGATGCTGCCAAAGAAGAACAGTCCCCGTTAATTTTGCAGGTGTCCGCCGGTGCCCGTAAATATGCTAAGCACATCTACTTGATTAAATTGGTAGAAGCTGCTTTAGCCGATACGGATTTACCGATTGCCTTACATCTCGACCACGGTGACACCTTCGAGCTTTGCAAAGACTGCATCGACGGCGGCTTTACATCCGTTATGATCGACGGCTCCAAATACGATTTCAAAGAAAACGTTGCTCTCACTAAAAAAGTAGTTGAATATGCACATGCTCACGGTGTTGTTGTCGAAGCCGAACTCGGTCGTTTGGCCGGCGTAGAAGATGACGTGAATGTTTCTGCCAACGATGCTATCTTCACCGATCCGGAACAGGCCGCCGAATTTGTACACCTTACCGGCGTTGACTCCTTAGCTATCGCTATCGGCACCAGCCACGGTGCTTACAAGTTCAAGGGCACGCCGTACCTCGACTTTGACCGTTTGGAAAAAGTAGGTAAATTATTACCGGACTTCCCGATCGTACTTCACGGTGCTTCCAGCGTATTGCCGGAATTTGTAAAAAAATGCAATGAATTCGGCGGTGACATTCCGGGAGCCCAAGGTGTTCCGGAAGAAATGCTTCGCAAAGCCGCTTCCATGGCTGTTTGCAAAATTAACATCGACACCGACTTGCGCCTGGCTATGACGGCTACCGTACGCGAATACCTTACCAAAAACCCCGGCGAATTCGATCCTCGCAAATACTTAGGACCGGCTCGTGATGCCATCAAAGGTATGGTACAGCATAAGATTAAAGACGTACTCGGTTCGTCTAACCGTATTTAACGCTAACCTAACTCACCTATTAGGTTAACGGCGACAGCAGGCTATGGTTATTGCCTGTAGTTACTGTGTGTAGTTACTACCTATAGGTACTGCCTACAGTTATTGTCTATAGTAACTACATCTAATTTATACATATCATTGATAATCGAAAATTATCAATTTGTACGTTGACAAGCGATACATGTATGTTATAATGATTCCATCATTAGTAAGCCTACAGTGCTGACGGATAAGTGGAATTGACCACATGTACTGTAACCGCTTTGTATTGCCGACCGTCTGGGCACCCTTTCGAGGAGCTCAGGCGGTCTTTTTGTATCTGAGTCACTCGAGGGACGTACAGAAAGGGATGAAATTATGAGAAATCGTTGGCTTATCGCCCTCGCTGCCGTGGGCATTCACATTTGCATCGGCAGCGTTTACGCCTGGAGTGTATTGACTCGGCCTATCATGGCCGCTATGGGTTGGTCCTTAAAGGAAACCACCTGGACCTTCTCCTTGGCTATTCTGTTTTTGGGTCTCTCCGCCGGTCTACTGGGCAGCTTTGCGGAAAAAATCGGCCCGAAGAAAAGCGGTCTTCTATCCACTTGCTTCTTCGGTATCGGCATGCTCGGAACTGCTTACGCATTAACGCAGCATAGCTTAACTCTCTTGTACATCTTCTATGGTGTCATCGGCGGTATCGGCCTTGGCGTTGGCTACATCACTCCTGTATCTACACTGGTAAAATACTTCCCTCGCAATCGTGGTTTTGCCACAGGCCTGGCTATTATGGGCTTCGGCTTTGCCGCGCTTCTCGCCGGTCCCCTTATGCAGTATCTTACTGTCAATTATGGCTTAATTAATACCTTCTTGGTACTGGGTTGTGCCTATATCATCGTTATGGCCCTATCTTCGCTGTACCTCAAACCGCCTGCAGTAGATGCTAACAAACCGGAATCTCGTTTGTTACAGCGTGGCATGACCGCCCATGATGCTATGCGCACCTGGCAGTTCTCCGCATTGTGGTGGGTATTCTTTATTAACATCACCTGCGGTATCGGTCTCCTGGCTGTCGCCTCGCCGATGGCCCAAGAAGTAGTAGGCATGACACCGACGCAAGCTGCTTCTATGGTCGGTCTTATCGGACTGTTAAACGGCGGTGGTCGCATCGTATGGTCAACCATCTCCGACTACCTCGGTCGCGGTATCACCTATGCCCTCTTCTTCCTTTTGGAAATCGGTGCCTTCGCTATGCTGGCTAACACCGATACTCCCTTCGTATTCCAAGCGTTGGTATTCTTGATTATCACCTGCTATGGCGGTGGCTTCAGTTGCATGCCCGCTTACTTGAGCGATCTCTTCGGTACCAAAGCACTCAGTGCTATTCATGGTCGCATTCTTACCGCGTGGGGCTTTGCCGGTATTGCCGGTCCGATGCTGATCTCGGTGTTGCGTGAAACTACCTCCGGCTATAACATTACACTATACACATTTGCCGGCTTGTTTGTCCTCAACTTTATTATCGCCCTTGTACTCCGCTTTGTCGGCACGGCTCCGCAGTACACGGTAACCGAAGACAATACCGACGATGTGGTAACCTTGCATAATAAACAAGCGTTACAGTAAGGCTACTTGCTTGGCAAACTATTTTGTTTACTGCCATGAACAGCGTAGCAAAATTATCTATCTTTACAATTACCTATACTGCCAAGCTATTTCATAAGTAGTTATAGTTTATCAAGCTCCTCGTTACGGCGAGGAGCGCTTTTTGTTACTGCATCTTTTTTGTCACTACCGGGGCAAAAAGTGCCGCCGGACCTTCTCATTTATCTAATGCGTAGGAATAAAAACTGTGCTACAATAAGAAGCTGAACAGTATTACATATTTATAGGGAGTTTCTATGGTTAACAGATTCTTACAAGGCACTCTGGTACTGACGATTGCCGGCTTTGTCGTCAAAGCAATCGGCAGCATCAACTGGATCTTACTGTCCCGTGTCCTCGGCGGCGAAGGGATTGGTATTTACCAGATGGCCTTTCCGATTTATCTCTTAGCTCTGCAAGTATCCAGTGCAGGGATTCCTATTGCGATTTCTATTGTCACCGCCGAAAAGGTGGCACGCTGCGATTATACTGGTGCCAAGAAGGTATTCACCTTATCCTTTAATTTATTATTCATCACCGGCTTACTGTGCAGCTTGCTCATGTACTTCGGTTCGGATTGGTTAATTTCATCCGGATACATCATTGATAACAGGGCATACTATTCATTAATTGCCTTGTCGCCGGCCATCTTTTTTGTTACCCTCATCTCTTGCTATCGCGGGTATTTACAAGGTTGGCAATTAATGACACCGACTGCCATCAGTCAAATTATCGAACAGCTGCTGCGCGTAGTCGTTATGCTCGGTGCCGGGTATCTCCTGTTGCCTTACGGACTGGCCGCTGCTGCCGGCGGGGCTAGCTTAGGTGCCGGTATAGGTGCCTTTGGTGCATTGGTCGTTCTCATGTATTACTACTATAAGTTACCACGCTTGGCCGATGGTACACCGTTAGAAGGCACCGGCACTTCACAACGTGCCAACGAACTCCATAACAAAACCACTGCTACCGGCAACGATACAAACACTACCGTCACTGACGAAATGACTCCATCCGACAGTCTTTCGCAACGACCGGTTATCGAGAAGGAAAGCTCCGGTTCTATTCTCTACCGATTAATTAAACTGGCCATTCCTATTTCGTTAGCCAGCGTTATGTTGCCTTTAGTAGCTAACCTGGATTTGTTTATCGTCCCTCGTCGGTTGGCCGTTGCCGGTTTTTCCACCGGTGAGGCCACCGAGTTATTCGGGTATCTAACCGGTATGGCGGTGCCTCTTATCAACTTGGCCACCATCATTACTGCTGCCTTAGCTACCAGCTTGGTACCGGCTATTTCCAATGCCAAGTCGCTAAACGATGCGAAAGGCGTCTTCTATCGCACATCCGGCGCTATGCGCATTACCTTTATGGCCACAGTGCCGTTTACGTTGATGCTCTACGTGTTGGCCGAACCGGTAGTAACCGTTATCTATAATGCGCCAAAAGCTGCCGAAGCAACGCAAATTTTGGCTATCGCTATTTTCTTTCTCGGATTACACCAGGTAACGACCGGTATCCTCCAAGGTCTCGGCAAACCGACCCTACCGGTAATCAACATGGGGATTGCCGCCATATGTAAAGTAATTTTAAACTGGAATTTAACGGCTATTCCTTGGCTTGGTATCGCCGGCGCTTCGTATGCTACCGTAGCCGATATCGGCGTAGCCGCTTTACTCAATCTCATTTGGATTAAACGTTATACCGGTTACTTTCTTGATATTTCCATCCTTTGGAAAAATATTGTCAGCGCCGTAATTATGGGCATAGCCATGTACTTCATCTATGGTTACATTGCTCCGCTTATGCCGATGTTCTTAGCTATGGTCATCAGTGCAGCCATCGGCGGTGTCATCTATGTAATCATCATGGTGCTGCTTAAAGGATTGGATCGCCATGACGGACAACGCATGCCAATTATTGGTCGCTTTTTTAAATAAGTAAGTATGGTAGACTATATTACCTTACATCAACTACAAATAAGAAAAGGCCCGAAGGGCCTTTTTCTTATATACATAGGCAAGAAGGCGGGTTGAAGATACAAATACATCTTCAACTCGCCTTCTTATTTGTAAGGGTGTATCGTTACAGCCCCTTTGCTTAAGACTCGATCGTTATATGCTCTGACGGATACAGCTCTTTAGCTTCTGCAATGGCTTCCTCTAATTTCTTATAATTATAACGTCGCACCATTCCGGGAATGCGAAATAAATCAATAAGCATCCAAATCAAGAAACCACCGCCGGTAATCCAGTACAAAATATTAATAATCGGCTTGCCTAAATAAAAATAGTGAACGCCCACTAAGAACCAGCATAAATAAGCAACGGCCGTATCCTTTTTACTAGCCGCTTTCATTAATACATAATTGCGCTGCGCTTCCGTCAGCCCTTTAAGTAATTCAATCTCCGGTACCATATTACATCCTCCTTACTGCTGTCTGTTACCAACTTTTTAACGCTTCTTTCCCCAATGCGAATGCATCTTCGTATACCAACGCCCCGCGCACATTAGGCATAGCACCTAACATCGCCAAAAGACTTTGATACATATCCGTTAAGGACGATTGTATCTGCCATGTAAGATGCGCACCACGATTGTCTTCCTTGCCAAGCAAAGCAACCACACCTACATCCGGTGCCTTTGTTTGCCATTCCATAATCGTCTTATACAATGCATCCTGTACGGCTACGGCTGCATGCCCCCAAACATCTTCACCGCTTGCCACTATCATTAACTTACATTTTTCTAGGATGGTGCCGCTAATCGACGTCGGTATCTGCCCTACCGTCATCACCCAAGGACGCCCTTCCCAATCGCTTTGCAAAAGCTGATCGAAAATGCCTTCAAAATAAGCAGCATCCTCATTCGTCAGTGAAGTCGGCTTATACATGAGCGACCAACATACAACCGATGTATGATTTTTATCACGGTGCACGAGACGCCGGATTGCTTCTTTATGCGCCTCCAAGGCACGCGATCGCATATCCGCCCGCGCATAGTGTGCATCTCCCTTATTAGCTGATGTCAATCCCAAACCGACAGCCGGAATTTCATCAATAACCATAAGGCCACATTCATCAGCCATGGACAATACATTCTCCGGAAGCGGCCTACCACCACTAAATACACAATTGCCGCCTAACGCAGCAATTTGCAGCAACCGCTGTTTCGCCTGCGGATCACTGTACGTAAGGCTATCGCCGAAGCCGGCTTTTACATGAACACCTTTTATTGTTATCGGTTCACCGTTAAGAAGGAGCTGTCCTCCCTTAACAGCCACGGTCCGTATACCGAAACGAACGCTGTACATATCATGCTGCTTACCTAAACGACTGACCTCCAGCTCCATAGTATATAAATAGCCACTGCCGACACTCCATACATGTGGGTTCTCTACGGTCAGCTTCGCATTACCGCCAACGCCAGTAGCCACCACGCGTCCATCTCGATCGCGCAACGTAACCGTCACAAGACAATTCCCCTGTACTTGGGCTACGTAATGAATCACTGCGCGTTCCGGTGTAAGCTCCGTTGTTTGAATAAATACATCAACTAAACGCGTCGTCGGTACCGTGTACATGGATACAGCACCGAACAGACCGGCCGGTACCTCGTACGGCGCATCACTGACATTGGCTTTTCGACCATCCGACAAACTGCACGTATGCCCTGCCGGTAGGCTGTACATCGACATTTCATTATTCACTTTTACTACAATGCGATTTTCCTCACCATAACGCAACTGTCGGGTAATGCTTACGATAGCCGGCGTGTAAGCACCTTCATGTCGCCCCGCTTCTATGCCATTCACGTAAATCACTGCCCGTTGACCAATGCCTTCAAACCGAAGAAACACATCGTCACCAAGCCATGCCTTTGGCACAAATGCCATCGTTTCATACCACATGGTTCCGCAGAAAAAACGCTCATTGGGAGCCACGAAGCAATCCTGCATGGCACTGGGCACAGGTATGGTCATACGGCGCGGTACACCGTTCTCATAATTTCTATCTTTTGCCCCGTCAAATGCAAAATACCACGAACCACTCAAATCAATGCGTCGTCGATAGGTATTTGCTACAGGTCGTAAAAATTCCGCTTTCTCCATCCTACGGCTCCTTCCATATACTTTCTCTGTTATTATACCACCTCCGCCCTCTAGCACAAATGGAATTTTATAAAAAAAAGTATTGACATACCTTACGATTATCCGTATAATAGCTATTGTTCCGATGTGCCGGAGTGGCGGAATGGCAGACGCACTTGACTCAAAATCAAGCGGGTAACACCGTGTGGGTTCAAGTCCCACCTCCGGCACCAAGCTAAAGCGAGTATCTTAGGATACTCGCTTTTGTATTTCATATATTTTTATTTTATCCCCCATATTGACAATCAACCGTATTATAGATATAATAAGTATCGTTCCGATATGCCGGAGTGGCGGAATGGCAGACGCACTTGACTCAAAATCAAGCGGGTAACACCGTGTGGGTTCAAGTCCCACCTCCGGCACCAGCTAAAGCGAGTATCTTACGATACTCGCTTTTTTGTTATTATATCCTTATAGCCTTAACCCTATTATGGAATACGGTGCATGGCACTGTAGCATACTACGTGTTCTCCTATAACTCTGCTTTTTATTTTCTTTCAATAGATGCCTCACTTATTTTATATCAGCAAAGTATTCACTGATGGCCGCTAATCCCTTTTTTAATGTTTCCGTACCATATGCATAACCGATACGGAACGAATACGGTTCATCAAAACAATCCCCCGGTGTCACAAAGGCACCGGTCTTTTTATACATAGCTTCACAAAGATCATACGACGGAATAGCAATATCGTACTGTACCAAAGCAGTGGTTCCTGCTTTCGGCTTTACATAACTTACATGCGTTTCCGATGCTACCCACGCATCAAGAATAGCTAAATTTTCTCGTACAATACGACGACTCCGTGCTAACAACACGTCTTTATGTGCCAACGCTTTTCCGGCAATGTATTCATCTAATAATCCGCAGCTAATTAAATTATAGTCGCGATGACGCAAGCAATTTGCAATGACATCCGTATCCCTAGAAGCAATCCATCCCAATCGAAGACCGGCCAGCGAAAACACTTTGGACATGCTGCTAACAGAAATTCCCTTTTCATACATATCGGCAATAGACGGACACCATTCATCGCTTTGTGATAAATGACGATACACCTCATCGCAGAGCACCCAGGCATTATTCTCTCTGGCAATGGCGACAATCTCTTCTAAGATTTCTTTGTCCATCAGTGCCCCCGTCGGATTATTCGGGTTGTTTAAGCAAATCATTTTTGTCTGCGGTGTCATCAATTTACGTAATTCATCGAGGTCCGGCAGGTAATCATTTTCTTTCTTCAAACGAAGTATGTCCACCTTAGCTCCCAACGAAGCCGGAATCGCATATAGCTGTTGATACGTAGGGGCTACGCTAATTACATGATCGCCGGGATTAATCAGCGATAAAAAGACATGATGATTCGCACCGGCAGCACCATGGGTGGGTACGATATCCTTCGGCGTTACCGTCTTGTACAACGATGCAATGCCTTCCTTAAAGTCCGGCGCACCTACAATATGGCCGTAGGTCATACGCTGCTCCATCAATCCCTTTGCAAACCCATCCGGTGATTCTCCGATAAGCGTTGCCAATTCCGTCAACGAAATAGAATCCACACAGGTTTCCGCAATGTTATATACGGCGCCCTCTTCCCAAGCATTCATCCATTCTTCTACAGCAAACGGTGCAATGTTCATAGTATATCCTCCTTATAAAAAATCCTTATAAAAAAAGCAACCGCAGCTCTTCCTTATAGCGTCAACAACGCCGTACCTACGGAAAAGCTTCGGTTGCTTATCACCCTTCACCCGGTGGTGAAGGAAGCATATCTATTTTATTTTCCACTATAATAACATAGACCCGCTTATAGCGTCAACATGATTTACTTGATAACACGCACGCGCTGATTAATATCTTCCGCTGCCTTAGGATCCGGTTCACTCACAATACCACCGAACGGCATTTGCGCATCCAAATGCCATTCGTCCGGAAGCTGAAGCAATGTTTTCACTGCCGCATCAATCACCGGATTATAGTGCTGAATAGATGCACCGATTCCTAATTCATGTAAACCGGTCCACACGGTAAACTCAAGCATTCCCACAGCCTGTGCTGCCCAATGCGGAAAATTACCGGCATACGCAGGGAATTGATCCTGCAACGCCTTCACGGTTGGTTCATCCGTAAAATACAAGACCGTACCGTAACCGGCTTTGAAGCTATCAATCTTCTCACGCGGTACCTTGCCTTCAAATGCATCATAAATAACATCCCACAATTGTTTATGTTTGTCACCGAGGACGACAACGGCGCGAGCGCTCTTCATGTTAAACGCATCCGGCACTAATTCCGTTGCCTTTTTCACAAAATCAACCACCGTTGTATCTTCCACCGGCAACTGATCGTTAATAGCATAATAGGTTCTACGTGCATTAATTACATCTAACGTTTTCATAGTACATACTCCTCACTTTATAGTCTGCTCCTTACCCATGAGCAGCCCACGAGCAGACACTATATATAACGCGCTATGCTCCGAACGACTACAAAGAGTATCCCTCTGCTACGATTCGGCTCATAATAAATGACAACTTATCTCATCGATGAACCTATTATAATCTATATCGAAATCTTTTGCAATACTTTTTTAATGTAACTTTAATTTTATCTTATTTAATTTTATTTTTATGCCATTCGTTTTATATCTATTACTGTCATCTTCGTTCCCACAGCACAAACACTGCTTTTGTCATCCCATGATACCAACCACATTGCCATTGGTATGAAATAAAACAACAATCGGTCTTACCGCACATCAAAACGATCGGCATTCATAATCTTGGTCCATGCTTTCACAAAATCATGAACTAATTTTTCTTCACCATCGTCAGCTCCGTATACTTCGGCCAATGCACGCAACTCGGAATGAGCACCGAAGATTAAATCTACTCGCGTAGCACGCCATTTACGTTCGCCTGTCTTGCGATCAAAGCCTTCATAAATTCCTTTTTCCGAAGCACTGGGTTTCCATTCCGTGTTCATATCGGTAAGGTTTACAAAGAAATCATTCGTTAAGGCCCCTTTTCTTTCGGTGAATACACCTAAATCGGAATCGCCGAAATTGGTACCCATTACACGCATGCCCCCAATTAATACCGTCATTTCCGGAGCAGTCAAGGTTAATAACTGTGCGCGATCAACCATCAATTCTTCCGGCATAACGGCAAACTCTGCTTTTTGGAAATTCCTAAATGCATCCGCCTTCGGTTCCAACACACCAAAGGAAGCGGCATCGGTCTGTTCCACCGTAGCATCGGTACGTCCCGGCGTAAAGGGAACAACGATATCATAGCCCGCTTTCTTAGCGGCCATTTCAATACCTACGCTGCCACCGAGAACGATAAGATCGGCTAAGGACACCTGCTTACCGTCCTTCTGATGAGCCGCATTAAAAGCACTGCGCACCTGTTCCAACGCTGTCAACGTAGGCAGTAAGCTATCCGGTTCATTTGCCATCCAGTGCACCTGCGGTTCCAAACGAATACGTGCACCGTTAGCTCCGCCTCGCTTGTCCGATCCACGGAAGGTCGATGCCGACTTCCACGCCGTTACGATGAGCTCCCGCTGACTAATTCCGGATTGACGTAGCCTATCTTTTAACTCATCCACATCAGCCGCTTCGATTTGTTTATACGTAGCCTTAGGCACCGGATCTTGCCAAATCAATTCTTCCTGCGGCACATCCGGACCAAGATAGCGTGAACGCGGTCCCATATCGCGGTGTGTCAATTTAAACCATGCCCGTGCGAAAGCATCAGCAAACTCATCAGGATGCGCTAAGAAATGTTCACAAATTTTCTTGTACGCCGGATCATAGCGAAGTGCCAAATCGGAGGTCATCATCATCGGCGCATGACGCTTTGTAGGATCTGCCGCATCCACTACCGTCTTAACCGATGGATCTGCCGGCACCCATTGGAAGGCACCGGCCGGGCTTTTCACTAAATTCCAATCATACGCAAAGAGCGTCTTTAAATAACCCATATCCCATTTAGTCGGATTCGGCTTCCAAGCACCTTCGATACCGCTGCCGATGGCGTCGCCACCCTTACCGGATTTATAATCGCTTTTCCAACCGATGCCCATCTGTTCAATCGGTGCCGCTTCCGGTTCCGGTCCTACATGTGTAGTCTTACCGGCACCATGCGCCTTACCGAAGGTATGACCACCGGCAATCAACGCTACCGTTTCTTCATCATTCATCGCCATGCGCGCAAAGGTAGTTCGAATATCCTTCGCCGAAGCCACCGCATCAGGCATACCGTTCGGTCCTTCCGGATTCACATAAATCAATCCCATCTGCGTAGCCGCTAACGGATTTTCCAATTGCTTTTCCTTTTCATGACGATTATCGCCAAGCCAAGTCTTTTCTTTGCCCCAGTATACATCCTGCTGCGTTTCCCACACATCTTCGCGACCACCGGCAAACCCAAAGGTTTTAAGCCCCATATCCTCCAATGCGCAGGTCCCGGCCAAGATAATTAAATCGGCCCATGAAATTTTACGACCGTATTTACGTTTTACCGGCCAAAGCAATCGACGCGCTCTATCGAGGAGTACATTATCAGGCCAGCTGTTAAGCGGGGCAAACCGCTGCGTACCATCCGAAGCACCGCCGCGACCGTCCGCCATACGATACGTCCCCGCACTGTGCCAAGCCATGCGAATAAACATAGGCCCGTAATGACCGTAATCCGCCGGCCACCAATCTTGCGAGTCCTTCATCAAAGCTCGTAAATCTTTTTTAACAGCATCCAGATCAAGTGATTCAAACTCTTTCGCATAATCAAACTCCTTCCCCATGGGGTCGCTGAGTTCGGAATTCTGACGAAGAATCCCCAAATCCAATCGTTCCGGCCACCAATCACTGTTCTTCGTTCCCTGTGCTGACACGCCATGTCCGACATGACCTGTAACAGGGCATTTCATTTCTGCCATAATAAGTCCTCCTTTTTCCTCGATTAATGAGAATACATATAGATACTTTTATAATTAGCCTCTACTATTCTTTGTCATTTTCTGATACTGCATTACATAGCTACCTATATGATTTCCTATCATTAATCAGATTTTTAATTGCTTTTCAGTTCTTTTGTTCTCTTTTTATCGTAAACTATTTCATACTCCATAAACAATAATCAATATTGATTATTGTTTATGTGGTTAGTATACTCCCCTACTTTATAATTGACAATCATTATTTTTTAATAAATCGCGAGAACAATTTACATTTTGTGATAAGCCGTACTATATTTGTCATACAATGTACTTTGCCTCAATTACTAGATGTATTCATAAATAAATCTAACCTATTAAACGATAAAAAACATCCGTTACCAAGCAACCTGCTGTTACTCGATAACGGATGGTTCTATTCTCTTTCTCTCATCCAATACTAACTATGTTTCTTCTGCTCTTTTCTCTTCTCTCATGTATAGCCAAACCAACAAATCAATATGCCTTATACAGCACCCAATTCTTACCCAGACGTTGTACTTCTTTGCATCGCCCTTCCGGCACATATTGCTCAAAATGCTCCACATCATCGGTGCGCACATATATATAGGCCGGATGATCCGCATTGTATGTACCAGCATACACATCGGCTACCAATTTAGACGGATGCTCCGACGGCATTACCGTTTTCCCTATGGCCCATACATCGGTAATAGGCTTGTTGCCATATGTTAACAGCATAGCGCTGTGCCCGGAGTAGTACACGTAAGAAGCAGAAAATTTACCGTAGAAATACACATCATCACTTTGCTTCATTGTATACGCATTAGCTAACTCCGCGCCGGAATGGGAGTTCATCACCGGCGGTAGTAAAAATGCCGCTATCGTATACACCGATACAATCGCAGCCACCGCATAGCCCAGTGCCGTCACTGCCTGTTGGTGACGATAATAAATACGGTATCCGGCTATACTCAACAGCACTACCGCCATCAACATGAGAAGTAGCGCTTCATGATTGTCCGGTAAGAATTTCCAACCAGCGCCGACCAGAATGATGGCTAACAGCAAAACTTCACCAGATACCAACAGACCATAACTGCACCGACGCAAGGCTACGTTTCCACTCCATATCTCTTCCAATCCCATAGCGGCGATCACGGAGAATCCGATGAGCGAAATATAGGTATATGTCATATACTTCGTTGCCATTACACTATAAAAGAGTATGGTTACCAGGCTCCATGTCAGCGCATACCGGTACACATTATTTTTCGGTGCCTTCCACAAGCCATAACCTACCAACGGCCCCCACGGCATAGTTCCCAACAACCAAATAACAATATAGTAGTACCATACATTATCCTCCGGATGTTCGGAAATCGTAGCCCGTATGTAATTGTGCAATCCCAAAAACCCTTCCACAAACTCCATACCATGAGCATAATACATATATAGATACCAAGGCAATGCTACTGCAGCAAAAACAATAAGTCCCCAAGGATGAAATAACAAGCGCAGCTGTTTCCACTGCTTTTGCCCGATCAAGTACGCCAATAAAATAATACCGGGCAACACCAAGCCTACAGGCCCTTTATCAAGGACGGCCAACCCGGCCATCGCATAGGCCCAGCATAGATGCCGAAGTGAGTCTTCGCGCAATGCTAAGAAGGCAAATATAAATGTTCCCAAGCTAAATAAAAATAAATATTGATCCGTAATGACGCCGTGACTGATGTACCAAAACTCTAAAAAGGTACTCATAATTACCGAAGACCACAGTGCCATGCGACTGTTCTCCGTCATTTGCTTTACCCCGTAATACATGAGCACTGCCGATAGTCCTGCGGCAATGACCGACGGAAATCTGGCTGCAAAATCATTCATTCCCCATAAGGAGTATGAGCCAATCAACATCCAATACGTCCATATGGGCTTATCATACCATGGATGGCCATAGATGTAGGTCGTTAAAAAATCCCCACGCAAGAGCATCTCCTTCGCCGTCAATGCATAATTGGATTCCACCGGATCCGTTACAGCCAAGGCCCAATTGAACAAACTATACAACACAATAACCGCTAACCCTACCCCCCATGCCTTTTGCCAATCACATGGTTTCATTATTATTTATGTCCTCATTTCTTTCTTCTCGATACTACGATACATACACTGCCAAAACCGGCCAGCGTACAAACAAGACCGACTAAAATACCTACCACAGGAATTGCCGTGACCAAAGCCAAAGCAAAACCACCGTACGCATACATTTTAGTGCGACTTACTAACGCTCCGTCTACCATGGCCGTCACAATGTGATGACCGATTGCCCCGGCTACACCGACAATACCAACAATACAAGCGATACCGTGTAACGCCATGAGCAGCAAAGCAATGGGAGTACCGATTCCCGTCATGGCCAACGCCACCTCGCCCCCAACGAGTACCAATGACCACAACAACCCATAGACGATATTCTTCACAAAATACGCATCCGTAATCCGCCGCAACGATTCGCATGCATTACCGCTGAGTCGGCTCAACAACGCCGGTAACACGACGAGTATCACAAAACCTACCAGTCGCACAAAATCCATAAACAAGGCTAATAGCCCGGCTAGCGGAATACTGATTAAGGTTGTCACATCCTCACCTAAATGAATGATGCCATTCCCCACTTCCGCACCGGAGTGCATCGTCATGTGACCGCCGAAGACGAAGACGCGATCCTTTACATACGCACCTTCACCTAACGTAACATCACCGTTAACAACCACGACATTATCCGTTACCACACCGTCAATAACCGCATTACCGCCGATGACAATCAAATTATGAACAGAAGACCCTACCGGCACCGTCGTATCCTGCCACTGCACTACATTGCGATGATTGGCAAAACTCGGTAATGTCCACGTATGTGCCTCCGCCACCGACTGCCATGGCAAAAGCAATAGTGCCACCATAACACATAGCTGCCAAATATATTTCCCTAGCTTCATATAACATCCTCTCGCTTACACATATTCATGATTTCTCATATATCGAATTCCATATACACCGGCAAGAACCATAACCAACCATATGAGGCCCCAGCCATGATTTAGCGTTACTGCCACCAATGACAGACTGGCCGCTAATCCCAGCAATCCGCCGACTACACCGGCTACAATACTTCCTACGGGTATCACAATCGGTAATAAACCGACCACTACCACGGCGGCCATCACCGTCAGCCATGTACTGAGCATCGAAAGCGCACCCACATATCGTGACCGCTCCGCCGCCGGTAGCACCATGTCTTTCTTAGCTTCTAGCTGTTCAATCTGCGCCATAACCGCTGCAGTAAACTCATCATCCACCTCCGGTAAAGGCATGGCCTCCTGCACCAGAGCCGACACAGCCGCAATATCTGCCAATGCATCGCGACACCCCAGGCATTCATGCAAATGCCCTTCCACAGCTATTCGTTCCACTGCATCCAATTCATTATCATAGTATGCATTTAATTGTGCTCTGCACGTATCACATGTCATTGTGCCAGCCCTCCTTTATCAATCGTATTTTAAGCTCATTCCGTGCCGCATGTATCCTAGACTTTATCGTCCCCAACGGAAGCTTCAGCATCTTTGCTATCTCCTCGTAACTAAAGCCTTGTAACTCACGGAGTATTAATACTGTACGCTTTTCTTCCGATAACCCCCGCAAGGCTTGCCGCACCGTCTCGCGAGTCACAATGCGATTCGCTTCCTCCGATGCCACAGCCAATCGACTGGCCCCTTGCTCCTCCGCCATTTCGGTTATCTCTTCGCGACGCCTGGCAATGGCCTTCTTGCGATTTAAACTTAAACGGGTCACGATGGTGACTAGCCACTGATAAAACGCTTCTTCATGAGTCAATTCACGCAAAGACATATACGCCTTTACAAACGCATCCTGTGCTACCTCCTCTGCATCCTCTCGGTTTTGCAAAATCCCCCAAGCAACGGACACAATATGTGATTTATACCGATTCACCAACCAGGCAAAGGAGGCTGTATCGCCTTGCTTGGCTCGTTTGATATGTTCTGTTAACGACAACTCCTTCACCTGATCACTCCCTTCTTTCTCAAACAGTCCCTCGGTGATTCCCGTACGGCTCTTTCCGTATAAGCATTTCCATACAGAAGTTTTCGTACAGATATTTCCATGCAGTTACTCACGTGTAGTTACTCCCGTGTAGTTACTCCCGTGTAGTTATTTCCCTATCGCTATTTTTAACCGTTACATATATAAAAGACAACGCCGTCGGTTAAAAAGTTCATCACTTCCAAAAAATTTTACGATACCTTTTTAAAACTGCGGTGAATTGAGGATGAATGCCACATGAAGTATAATAGGTATGTCTTATAGAAAGTGAGGTTCTTCGTATGCATCATCTATATCGCTGGGCAAAAAAAGATTTCGTACTGTTCACTTCTTTTGTACTTGCCCTGCTGTCTTGCATCATCGTTCCGCCTTCAATGGCGTACATCCAATACATAGATTTACATACATTACTTTTACTGTTTTGCTTAATGGCCGTGGTGGAAGGATTGCATCGTGCCGAGGTCTTCGATCATATTGCCCATTACTTTCTCCGTCATATGCATACCGAACGCCACCTCGTCATGCTACTCGTCCTCCTCTGCTTCGTTAGTAGCATGTGCATTACCAACGATGTGGCCCTCATCACCTTTGTCCCCTTTGCCATCATGCTACTACGCAATGCCGACTTGACTTCGCGCATTACCTCTACCGTGGCGCTTATGACCATTGCCGCCAACATGGGAAGTATGCTCACACCTGTAGGCAATCCGCAAAACCTATACTTATATCGTCTATCCGGTTATAGCTTGAGCCAATTCATGGGGATTATGCTTCCCTACACTACAATCGCATTACTACTTTCTTTTATCTTTATTCTTTTGAAAACCAGCGCTCATTCCTTTACCGCACACATATCACCGCCGGCACCGCTGAAACAACGACAAGCATTCTTTTACGGCATTCTCTTTTTACTTTCCTTAGCCAGCGTTGTTCATTGGATTTCCCCGTGGTATCTGCTACTCATCGTAGGAGGCAGTATCCTTTGTTATCAACCGGATCTACTGCGCAAGCTTGACTACTCCTTGCTACTTACCTTCGTCTTTTTCTTCATACTCAGTGGCAACCTAAAATCCTTCGGTCCTCTTCATACGTTGCTGCAACAACTCATTACCGGTCACGAACGGCTGACTGCTATCGTCGTGAGTCAGTTTATCAGCAATGTACCGGCAGCCCTCCTTCTCTCCGGTTATACCGAAGACATTACCGACCTCATCATCGGCTGTAACCTCGGTGGCCTGGGAACATTAATTGCTTCCATGGCCAGTGTTATTTCCTATAAATACGTAGCCCATGACCTACCCCAGCAACGCCTTCGCTACCTTTTGCGCTTTAGCTTTTACAGCATCATATTTTTAGCCTGTATCGTAGCCATTGATTATTGGATGGCATAAAAATACCCCGTATACAACAGCAAGCTTGCCATAAAGAACTATGACAAAACTTCTATCTGTATACGGGGATATTTTCTATCTTAATTCTAAGATAGTTCGTGTACATACAATCATTCTACAATATCGTAAAGCTTCTTAAAAATTTCTGGGTCACACGGATATTCTTCTCCATTAACACCGCGAATGATCCAATCTCCTGGATTTGTCTTAACTATTCCATTCAAAGTTAGTAAATACTGTTCCTCAGTAGACTTCACAGCAGTTAATTCATTAGGCTTATGTCGTATATGAGTTACCTTGCTATCTCTACTTTGCTCATATGCTTGCAAAGCTATCACTTCATCAGCACATTGATTATCTAATACGGTACGGATTTCTACCGAAACGCCTACAGGCAAATTTAATTGTTCCAGCTTACGTACAAAGTTTGTATCAAAGTTAAGCGCTAACGGAGTATCATCCTTCAGACCTTTAGTAACATAGCATCCGTCCTGTTGAGATATGGTTAAATACCTATATCCCAGCAAATATGCTGCTTCAAGTACCGATGTTATATTTTTCTTAAAATCCATAAAAATCCTCCTATACGCCAATTCCCTACCGCATGATAACCAATGAATATTTTTCTTATTCAGTGGCTTGTGACTGCCAATCTGCAGGATAGGTTACATACATAAAACGAGCTTTTTCCGGAACGGAAAATTTAATAGTACTCCCCTTCGGAATAAAAATTATCTCACCAGGGCCAGCTGTTACTGTCCGACCATCAATGATAATAGATAGTGTTCCTTCTATCACATAATCTATTTCGTCATAATTTAGCGTCCAATCGAAAGTAGTCTTTTCCATTACCATAAGGCCACAGCCCAACCGCGGGCTTTCCTTTAAAGAAACTAAGTCCTTTGTATATACTACATCTGCCGCATTCCCTGTGTTTAATCTATCTTCTTCCCCTACATTAACAACAGGCAAGTTAATTTTGATGATGCCACTACTATCTATAGATTTTGAAGGCATAAACTTTTCAGTTATAACCTGCCGTACTAAAGCTTCTATAAGATTTCTAGTTTCTTGTTCCATTTACAGGCTCCTTATTTACTATTTTTCCCCAAAATACGATTAGACATAAAAATAGCAACCATAACTGCAGTAATACCGGCCACTAATTTTCCTACAATCATTGGAAAAATCATTTCCTTAGCTACCCCAGCCGTAAATCCTAAATGATCTCCAAGCACAAAGGATGCCGATACCGCAAACGCAACATTAAGAATCTTCCCTCGAGTATCCATATCCTTCATCATTTGAAACATAGGAATATTGTTTGCCAACGTAGCAACCATCCCTGCTGCAGCAACTTCATTCATTCCCAAAGCGGCTCCCATTTTCAAAAGCGGCTTATTGAATACTTTCGTAATAAATGCTACTAAGCAAAATGCTCCAGACAAAGTCAAGGCAATACCACCTACAATTTCAATACCTTCAGTAACAGGTGCTATACCATCAATGACAGTAATTCCTACTAATAGCTGCAAGGCTCCTAAAATAAGACCTAGCACTGCAACGATAACCACTCCCTGTCCAAAAACAGTAAAGCACTTAATCATCGTATCCGGTATTAGCCAAAGCCCTATGATAACTAACAAAGCAAAAATAACAATTGGAACTAAATTAGATAAAATCATACCTAACGGCATGCCTGCTGCCAATCCACCGGCTAAACAACCAATAGGAATAGTAACGATACCACATAAAACGCCAGTGGCTAAATACTGGTGATCAGATTTTTCAATAATTCCCAGAGCAACTGGTATAGAGAACACAATGGTTGGCCCCATCATGGCTCCCAGTATAGCCCCTGCAAATAAGCCGGCCTGTTCATCCAAGGCCATTTGTTGTGCCAATGCAAAACCACCCATATCATTGGCTAACAAAGTAGTGGCAAACATAGATGGATCTGCACCTAACATAGTATATACCGGGACAACAATAGGACTTAGCACTTGGGCCAAAATTGGAGCTATAGTAATGATCCCAACCATAGACATTGCTAGAGCCCCCATAGCCATAATGCCTTCCTCAAATTTTTCTCCAAGACCAAGCTTACCTCCGAAGCATTTATCAAGTCCACCGATCACCATGAATACTACCATTATATACATGATAATTTCATTGATACTCATTATAATACCCTCCTACTCCTCGATTTCTATGGAGTCGACAACACCGACAATCATCGCATCAATGGGAACCATAGCATTCTCTGCTGATATCCTAGCTGCTTCCCCCACAGAAACCAGCACTGTATCACCTACACCAGCTCCTGCGTTATCAGCTGCTACCAAGGAGTCTCTTCCGACAAAGCCTGATCCAGTAGTTAATTTTACCACCATAAACTTCCAACCATTTAGCTTGTCATCTTTTCTTGTCGACCACAAACTACCTATTACTGTTCCTACCAGCATAGACTATTCTCCTATCTGCGTGTCATCTTTTTAATATAATCATATGCTAAAGGTGTTACTATAGCATGCAAAGGTATATCCTTTCCTTCAGCCACTAAAACCTGTGCTTTAGACAAGGTAATAACGTCCCTAATAACTGATGAGTTTCTATCTTTACTCTTATGATAATTGATGGTATTAATTTCTGGCGTAGTATTTTTAAATGTAATACCATAAGCTATACACTTATCATACGCTGTTTTACATGTCTTCCAAAAAGCATACTTCATTTGACGCGGCTTTTTTCGACTATCAAACTCCGAATGACAAACGACTACTGTCTCCTTTCGAGAAATAGCCGCCACAATTTTTTTTGCCTGTTCTGAACGAGGAGTCAAATTGGCAATTTCACAGAGCTCAGTACAACTCAATGATTTTATCTCTATCGGATATGGCTTATCTGTAGCCTCTAATTGCTTACATAAATTACTATTTGTATTACGTAACCTATGACACAAGAGGGCTGTTACTACCTGAACGAGTTGTTCCATCTCAATGACAGTCATAGAACCACTCCTTTACAGAATAATCTTACCTCTATTTTCTGAAGCAAAACCACATGCATTTGCCTCATCATAGTCGATGTGCATCGCTGTACTATATCTATCACTAACACGTATAATAACATCATCAAAAATCAAAGGCCTAGACGTATATGTTTTTACCTTCACAATCTGACCATTTGTCACATTGTTTTTTCTTGCATCCTCCGGTGTCATATGTATATGCCTTTTAGCTACAATTAAACCTTCTTTTAATACAATACTTTTATCTTTATACATAATTGTTACAGGAGCACTTTTTTCGATATCGCCACTTTCACGTACTGGAGCATGTATCCCCATCATACGTGCATCAGTGAGAGATACTTCCACTTGCGTCTTACCGCGCTCAGGTCCAAGAATAACAACATTAGAAAATTGTCCCTTCGGACCCGCAATCGTTACACGTTCTTTACATACGTACTGTCCTGGCTGTGACAAATCACGTACTTTAGTCAGTTGATAGCCTTCTCCGAAAAGACTTTCTACGGCTTCTCTATTTAAGTGTACATGTCGCCCCGAAGCTTCAATTAATACTGTATTTTCTCTATCCTCAATTTGCTTTACTACCTCTCGAACAATCTCTTCAACTATTGCTTGCACCTAATCACCTCCTCATTATTAATAAACTTTCTATAAGAATTAGCCCAGTCTCCAAATGTCTTGCTACAATCCCTGCTTTTCATGTACCATTCGATTCTATTTATTTGTCGATTTACTTCACCCACTGAGTACTGCCAAGTACGCCAACTGCAGCATCTAAAATTAAACTTTTCTCCCGGATATGACCAAATAATATTATCAAGAGGACTAGTAAAATCAGATTCTTGCCATCTACGCAACTGATCCTGCTGTTTCTCTATATATTGCCATACTAACGGGCTGAAAAAATCATCCGGTAACAAAGGGAAATATAGTAATTGAATTAATTGACTTACAGCATCTTGTATTTCAATGCCATTACTATAGTCAAATCTATCTGGCAATTCATTTATAGTATTCTTTTCAGATGACACCTCATTAACCATGTTATGACTTGTATCGGGCACATTTTTTTCTACTAATAGAATTTGTTTATCCCTCAACAAGCTTTTTGCGGAAGGTGTGATTACATAAGGAACCTCTACTTCGTAAGTCCCTCTATATTCTATTTCCTTTTTCCGCAATAAGGTTAACAGATCTCTTTCGGTAATCACCCTCATATATGTATCCTCTCTTGTATAGTAGAGAGCACCTATTAGTGCTCTCTACCTAAATACCGAAACCTATTTTTCTACAGCAACATGCGGCAAAATAGCATCTACTTCCATATGTGGACGCGGAATTACATGTACAGAAACTAATTCACCTACTCTTTCTGCAGCTGCGGCGCCCGCATCAGTAGCAGCCTTTACAGCGCCAACATCACCACGTACCATAACAGTGACAAAACCGGCCCCAATCTGCTCTTTACCAATCAAAGTAACATTAGCTGCTTTTACCATAGCATCCGCTGCTTCAATAGCACCAACTAAACCACGAGTTTCGATCATTCCTAACGCATTTGTACTAGACATAATTTTTACCTCCTATTAATTAGCAATAATTACACATCTGTTATTTTAGATGTTGTATAACTTGTTCTACAATAGAACGAATTACCTCTTCTTTTACTACACTGTCATATGCAGTATTTACACTATCGTCCTTTAATGAATCAATACCTTCTGCCGCTTTTAAATCATCTAGTTCAGTAACACCATATGCCACACGACGTAAATTGAATAAATTATCAGGACCCACATTATCTGATGTAGCACTTCCACCTACGGCACCGCAACCTAATGTCAAGGCAGGCGTAATATTAGTCGTAGCTCCAATACCACCAAGAGATCCAGGCGTATTTACCAATAATCTAGATACAGGCTTACGGAGACCAAAGTTTTTTACTACTTCCTTATTTTCAGTATGGATAATAAGAGTATGACCCGCCCCTTCCTGTTCTAGAATGCGAATCGATAAATCACAGGCTTCTTGCCAATTATCTACTGTATACAAGGCAATAATCGGTGCCAGTTTTTCTTTAGAATATGGATGTTTTGGCCCTACTTCCGTTTCTTCTGCAACCAATAGCTTTCTATCTGCCGGAACTGTCAAGCCTGCCAATTGAGCTATAGTCTGAACCGATTTACCAACAATTGCAGGATTCATTGTACCGTTAGCACGTAAAATAAATTTAGAAAGCTGTGCAGCTTCTTCAGGATTTAACAAGTATGCCCCTTGTGCCACCAATTCCTTTTTTATTGCCTCTTTATTAACTGTTTCTGCAATAATAGATTGTTCAGAAGCGCATATCGTTCCATTATCAAATGTTTTTGAATCCATAATACGTTTGATAGCAGAAGGAACATTTGCACTTCTTTCAATATATGCCGGACCATTTCCTGGACCAACACCTAAAGCCGGGGTACCGGAAGAGTAAGCTGCTTTTACCATGGCAGATCCACCCGTGGCTAAGATTAAATCAGTATCATCACTCTTCATTAATTCGGAGGTTCCCTCCATTGTAGGTAAGGACATACAAGCTACCGCATCTTCGGGAGCCCCTACTGAAGCGAGTGCTTCTTTTATGATTCTTACAGTTTCTCCAATACATTTTACGGCTGTTGGATGTGGAGAAAAAACAATCGCATTAGCTGCCTTAAGTGCAATCAATGTCTTATAAATAACTGTAGATGTCGGATTAGTGGAAGGAACTAAACCAGCAATTACGCCTACCGGTACAGCCACTTCCATAACTTTGGAAACAGGATCGTCACTAATTACTCCCACTGTCTTTTTATTTTTGATGTACTCATACACACCACGTGACGCAAAAGCATTTTTTAATACTTTATCTTTCCATTTTCCAAAGCCCGTCTCTTCATGAGCCATTTTAGCCAGCATAACTCTAGCCTTATAAGTTTCTTCATACACAGCCTTAACAATAGCATCAATCTGATCTTGGTTCATTTCTGCCAATTTTTTCTGTGCGGCTTTTGCCTTACGCAGTAAAATTCGGACTTCTTGTACTGATTGTAAATCTTTATCAATCAAGTTCAAATCGTTCACCTCTTTTTACATCATCCATAATAACCCTAATCAAGGTTTCCTTATTTGCAAACTTAATCGCTGTACGTTTAAGACCAGAAACCCGTATACGATAAGCAATTTTTCTTAACTCTAGGACTTTTTTATTATGAAGCCACACTTCAACGCGTTTTAGGAACTCATCTTCATTATCTATAGGAAGTGATTCAATTGCTTCTTCCTTCATATGTTCCACTTCATCTTTCTTATCACTTAACTGTATACTTCCTTGATTGGTCTCATCTATCATCTTCTCGCTTTTTCTCTCTAGAGTTTCATCAGTATCAGTAGATGATGTCTCAGGCAACAGATTATCATTCTGTTCACCATCTTTAGTCTCTGGCATGCCTGCCAATTTACCCCCAATCATAGCTGCTGTCATTTCATCAACACGTGATATAACATGCTTGCCTTTTAATCGCCCTAACTTTCCGGCAATATCCGCAGCCGCCTCAACAGCTGCCGTCACCGCTGCCACATCACCAACCACCATAATTGTAGTTAAACCACCACTGATACATTCTGTACTGTTTAACTCAACGTCAGCTGCTTTTAAGGCTGCATCTGCGGCACTGACGGCACCTAGATATCCTCTAACTTCTATCATGCCTAGTGCTCTCATTTATTCCTCCTTAATAACCAACCGGATTGTCTGCTACATTTTGTACTGCCTGAGCAAATGCCGTGCATGCAGCTTTACATGCCGACTGACTTCCGGATAACAAACCTCCACCAAAGTTTGTTTCTGACGGAGGACCATAAAATGCACAAAGAGACACATCTGCTGCCTTCAAAGCTGCATCTAAGCCGACCATTGCTTCGCAGGGAGGTGCAATTAAATAAGCAATTGCTTCGCCTTCACGAATATTAGCTACTTGTGACAAATATCTTCCAGATCGTGAAATTACATGTGCAAAGTAAGGAATAGTATTGTCATCATTGGCACTAATAAAACTTGCTTCGGATTCGATAACCTGAATAGCAGCTTCCAACCCACTAATAATTTCAGCCGGGCTCGGTCCAGCCAGAATTCCTATCACTTCTCCGGCCAACTTAGTTTGTGCATTACCGGCACCAGCATACAGACTTTTAGCATAAACCACATCAACTTCTGCTTTTTTTGTTGCTTCATCCAAAGCAACATAGGTAACATCATCACAATCTGATGTAATAATACCTAACGAACGTTGACTGGAAGTGAGTCCCAATTGCTGTGAAAGTGCACGATCAACATTTGGGATAACCTTGACACTGAGCACATTAGCTCCTAAGCGTTCATTTTTCACTAGTATTCCTCCTATGCTCGTTTTAAATCAATGCCAGATTTTTTCTTTTCTAACATCTCTTTGATAACATCTGCAATATATGCGCCGGCTTCTACTACAGGTGTGCCTCCTTTATGAATGTTAGAGATTACAGTACGACGTGCTTCCGGCATACCAATAGTCGGTTTATAAGCAATGTACGCACTCATAGATTCTGCTGTTACCAAACCAGGACGTTCACCTACTAATAAACAAACTACATCAGCTCCACTAATTTCACCTACAGGGTCCATAGCAGGCACACGACAATATTTTACAAATAAAATCTTACCGAAATCTAAATTATATTTTTTTAGTCCTTGCTTAATTGCCGGAATAATATCTCTAATATTGGCTTCAATGGCCGCCGAACTTAGACCATCACCAACCATCATGACAATCTTCGCACCTTTTTCCGTATTATCCGCAATTTTTTTTGCCATTGCATCATCAAAAATTCTGCCATGATCCGGTCGTGTAATATACTCGTCTTTTGTTTTACAAACAGTCTGCAGTGGTACAAAACCCATCTCTTCAACCAATTTAGGATCTACATCTGAGAAAACTGCATCCTGTGCTGCAGCATGATCCGCCCTGAAACGTAAAATGGATTTTGTTTTATATCGTGTACCACAGCGTCCACAGCCTAATCGAGCCGGTGTAAAGGATTTCATTTTTAAATATCCTTCTTTATCATGCGGATTATCTACATATAACTCCTTTTTAATATCAAGCTCTGATAAGTCCGGGATATACGCATCTTCTACTACAGATTTGCTTTCCTTAGGGGTACTCTGCATATCTACGCCACTAGTTGCCCCGGTAACATTGGAATGTTTCCCAGCCACAACATCCTGTAATATTGCTTCAATCATACTTTTCAATTCGGCTTCATTCATCCCTATCACCTCTCTTATTTCAAGAATACCGATGCATCACCAGCTAGCGATGTCAATTTACCATTTTCCATAAAGCCCATTTTTTCAAGCCATAATTCAAACTCTCTAATCGGTCTTAAGTTAAACAACTCTCTAATTGTTGCAGTTTCATGATATCCCGTAGTTTGATAGTTAAGCATAACATCATCGGCATGAGGAATACCCATGATATATGTACAACCGGCTGCAGCTAACATAACTGTCAAAATTTCCATATCATTCTGATCCGCCTTCATATGGTTTGTATAGCAAACGTCACAGCCCATAGAAATTCCTGTCAACTTACCCATGAAATGGTCTTCCAAGCCGGCTCGAATTACCTGTTTAGCATCATACAAATATTCAGGACCGATAAAACCTACTACAGTATTCACAATATACGGATCAAATTTTTTGGCGAAACCATAGCAACGTGCTTCCATCGTTACCTGGTCTGCGCCGAAGTGAGCTTCTGAAGATAATTCAGAACCTTGGCCGGTTTCGAAATACATAACATTCGGACCTGTCACCTGACCTTGAGTGAGAGCCAAATGTTTTGCCTCTTCAAGAATTTCTGCGGAAAAACCGAATGCCGTATTCCCCTTCTCGGACCCTGCAATAGATTGGAACACAAGTCCTGTAGGCGCTCCCCGGCGAATAGCTTCCATCTGTGTCGTAACATGAGCAAGTACACATGTTTGAGTTGGAATATTCCATTCAGAACGGAATTCCTCAAATCGAGTTAAAATACGTCTAACACTTTCTACGGAGTCATCTACTGGATTCAAACCTAATACAGCGTCGCCAATCCCAAAAGACAAACCTTCCATCAAAGACGCCATAATACCATCGATATTATCAGTCGGATGGTTTGGTTGCAAACGTGCCGAGAACGTTCCTGGTCTACCAATTGTTGTATTTGCGGTTTTTTCAATACGAATCTTCTTAGCTGCTACCACTAAATCCATATTCGACATTAATTTGCAAACAGCAGCAACCATTTCCGACGTAAGGCCGCGAGATACTCGCTTAATATCAGTATCGGTGGTAGTATCCGACAAAAGCCATTCTCTTAGTTCTTCCACCGTCCAATTTTTTATGGATTCAAAAATACGTTTATTAACCTGATCGATAATAATACGGGTAACCTCATCCTCTTCGTAAGGAACAACTGGATTATTATACAAATCGTTCAACGTTAATTGAGATAAAACAACCTTAGCTGCTACACGTTCTTCAGAACTGTTCGCTGCTACTCCAGCTAATTTATCGCCGGACTTTTCTTCATTTGCTTTTGCCAATACTTCTTTGATTGAAGCAAATTCATAAGTATTACCAAACAGCCTTGTCTTTAAAATCATTCGCAAATCACTCCTTTTAGTTAAATACCAAGGTTTTAATTATTACTGGCAACACAGCACCTCCTGCTACTGGCATTCCTATATCTACATAATCACCATTTTTTGCTTGTATAGAGTCAACACATATAATGGGGTGACCCTCTGGTAAATATGTAAACAAACTATTTCCTAAGGCTTTCGCCATATCGGATTCTATAATAACTAACAGAGGCTTTCCCATCGTCCAGATTGGCTTCATACCTAACGCAATTCCTTCTGCATAACGTTGAATTTCTTTAAAAGACGGTGCCTTTTCTCCTTGTAACGCTAATGCAATTAGCGGAAGTTCTCCGTCAGAAACAAACCACTCCAGTTTATTCTGTATTCTCTTACTCATTTCTTCTGGAGCCAGCAATTCATCTTCCAGGGTCAACCGCAATACAGGGATATTCTTTACCGGCAATGTATCTTCTGTATAACTAATTGTGCTTCCACTTACATCAGCGGTATGCGATCCTGCACCAACAACAGTAGCTCGTATTGTTTCCTCTGTTTTTAATATCTGTCTTTCTTTAAATAGTATCGATTCTTTTAAAGATCTACCTAAAAGCAAGCCAATATCTCCGTATCGATCCCATGAAGAATCCACATCATTGATGCAATCAGCTACTCCACCAGAAAATGTGACAGATGACACAGCCTCCGGATTAGACAGCCCATGATTTGTTATTAGTAAGTCGTAATAAATCGATTTCTCACCTACACCCGACGCATTTGCAAGCACCTGAACTAAAATAGATATTATAGGCTCTAACTTTTCTATCGTTACAATATCGCCTACATGTATTGAAAGGTTCTCTTCATTTATAATGGCTTCAATTTTAGGGGCAATATATAAAATCTTCTTAGTATCTACATCATATTTTATGAGTCGCCCTCCAATATCAAAGCAGGCTGTATCTACAACATCACCATTTTTAAATACAGCTAAATTACTGGTTCCCCCACCAATATCATAATTTACAATACATCCGCTATAGGCTTTAGAAAGAGCCTCCGTACCTGCACCCTTTCCCGCAATTATACTTTCTAAATCCGGTCCTGCTGTAGCTACAACAAAATCACCGGCATAACCGCTAAGTGCCTGTAAGACTTTTTCCGAGTTCTGCTTTCGTGCCGTTTCACCAGTAATAATCACAGCACCCATTTGTATGTTGTCCTTACTAATACCCGCTTTATGATATTCATTAGCTACAAACTCTTTAATGGCTATTTCATCAATAATTTGTTGATTGATGAGCGGAGTAAATATAATTTCACTCCTATAAATTACCTTTTTATCAGAAATTTCTATGCGTGGTACAGTAAAAGCAGAGGCAAAGTTTTCAACAGTAATCTCCGACAAAATTAACTGAGTTGTTGAAGTACCTAAATCAATACCTACTGTCAGCAACGTATCTTCCTGTTTTTCCATGCGTAAACCTCCAAGTATACAAAAAAGTGCCCAAGCCTATCGCGTAAAACTACGACAAATCGACTTGAGCACCTTTGCTCTTCTGTCATGCAACTACATTGTTACATTATATCGAAAACGAAATGAAACTCTTGTTCCATTTCCATCAGATTCAATTTTTAACTTTCCCTTCAATTTATCTTTTACGTAGCCCTTAATAATCATCATACCTAAGCTGTCTTCATTGACAGCAGAAATATCAAACCCGCTACCGTCATCACTGACCTCGATAAATATTGTAGAATTGACCAATTTTCCCACAACCGTTACATTTCCACCTTGCCGGTCATTATACGCATGGTCAAATACGTTTTGCAACAATTCATTCACAATAACAGAAACAGCTACTACTTGATCAGTAGTTATATACACTTCACTGTCTACTTGCAAACATATTTTTACATCTTTATAATTCGCAAAAATATGGTGGAAGTTATGAACAACCATAGTTAGTGTTTGCTCCAGCAGAGTATAATTTTCCATCTGCTTAGACAGTAATTCATGCGTAGAGGCAATTGCCATTATTCGAGACACACTATCTTGTAAAACTTTTTTCGTCTCTCCATGTTTTGCCCTACGCTCTTGTATTTTTAGTAAGGAAACTATGGATTGCAGATTATTTTTTACACGATGATGCATCTCTTGGATTGCAACAGACTTTAGTACGAGCTCTTCCTCTCTCCGTTTAAATTCAGTTACATCCTGAACTACAACGACTAAGCGTTCTCTTAATGCAATCCAACTATGCTTAATAACAAAATAATAATGTAAATACTTACTTTCAGAATCAATGGACCAATTCCCTGATTCTCTTTCAATTTTAAACTTAATATAGTCAAAAGTTACATAATCCAAGGTCAAATTGTCATATGACATACCGATAATGTTATTGCGATATCCCAGCCGACGATAAAGCTCTTTAGCACCTGCATTTGCTGATAACAAAATCCCTTTTGCATCAAACACTAATACATTTTCAGATAATTGATTAATAATAAAATCATCTGTAATATAATTCGTATCTATGATAGCCTCAATACTAGTCTCATTCTCATCGCTCGGAATACTTCCATCGGTTTCAATAATTAATGTTCCAATAACCTTTGCGCCATACTTAATTGGATAAATCGACTGTCTTATTAACTTACCTTCCTGAGACAAAGCAATCAATCCAATAGAATTAATTCCTAGTTGCATAGTCCGTAGCACTCCCGGCTCATTTTCCATAAGTGCATCCAAACCAACCACAGCATGGTCATACATAGATGGCTTTGACAATGGCGTCCTATGATAGACAACCAATGCATTTTTCTTAATTTCATTGAATACATCTACAAAAACATCCGCATCAGGAGCGACCGCTTCGGTTTCCCAATAAGAAATTACTTTTAAAAGCTCTTCAATTTCATCATCAGTTAAACTAGTAAATTGCTTGCACAATTCCACCACTTTATCTTTAAATTCAGTACTCAATGGCAACACCTATCAATCATTATCCATAAGAATCAACTCCGCTATTTCCTTCATTTTAGCACGTTTATCCATACTTAACTTGCGCAAATGTCGATATGCTTCATCCTCACTAATGTTTAATGATTGCCCTAATACACCTTTTGCTTTTTCAATAATCTTCCGTTCTTCCAGACGCGTCTTCAATGCTTCTATTTCGGCTTCAAGATTTTGCGTTTGCTTTCCCTTAGCTATCGCAACTTCAATTGTTGGAATTAAAGACTTCTCATCAATAGGTTTTACTAAATACCCTGTAGCACCTATTTTTTTTGCCTTTTCCGTATTACCAGAATCACTGTAAGCAGTAAGAAAAACTATGCTACATGCTAATTTATCTTGCGCAATTTTCTTAGCTGCTTTTAACCCATCAAGAATTGGCATCTGAATATCCATCAATACCAAATCAGGTTTTTCCTTACGGCAGATTTCTACAGCCTCAAATCCATCGGCAGCCTCGCCACAGATCTCATAATCAGCCTCGATTAACATATCCTTTATATCTAATCGAGTGATTGGCTCATCGTCTACAATGACTATTCTACCTTTCATATGAACCCCTCTTCTATATTACGTTCTCGTCACCTCGCACCCAAGTGCAAAGTGTAAAATATTCCTCAACCCGTCTACCACAGCTCTCAATGCCGTTTCAACAGAGCTTACATCACCATAAATAATAACCGAACCGGAAAAACGATCGACAAATCCAATCTTTACATCCCCGCTTTTAGTAGCAATATCAACAGCGATAATAGCAGCCTCCGCCGGAGTAATAGTAAGTATACCTAACGCATTATACACGTCTGTCGGTAATCCAAGTTTGGTATAAATTTCTTTCGTAGGATTCGCAATAATATGTGCCAATGTTATTTGTTTACCGGGCACATATTCTTGTATCATTCTCTGCTTTTCTTCCATACACGGCTCCTATAACTATATAAGGCCTTTCAATAAAACTACAACTTCTTCCTTCGTTGGAACCTTGGGATTTGTTGATGTACAAGCATCAGCCAAGGCCGCATCAGCTAAACTATCTATTGCTTCCATAAAGTCCGCTTGATTAACACCACAGTCACGAAGTGTAAGTGGCATATTCATAGAGCGCTGTAAACTACAAACCTTTTTTATAAAAGCTAGAACACCCACTCTTGGATTATCAATAACTGAAGCTCCAATCGTTTTTGCTAACTTTGCATACCTAGCGGCTGCCTCTGATTTAGCTGCCCCACAGGATGGTAAATCAGCATTATACATAATCACATGTGGTAAAATGAGTGCATTCAATCGACCATGCGGGATGTGGAATTGTCCTCCTATAGCATGCGCTAAGCCATGAGTCAATCCAAGTCCAACAGTCGTAAATGCCATTCCTGCTAAACTTGAGGCTAAATGCATCTGTTGGCGCGCTTCCAGGTTATTACCATCATCATACGCCTTTTTTAAGTATGTAAAAACCTGCTGTATCGCATATTCAACAAGGATATCCGCCATAACATTTTTCTTAGTAGCTACATATGCTTCTACTAAATGAGCTAAAACATCCATTCCTGTATCAGCTGTTATTGCTGGAGGAACGCTTTTTACAAGCTGAGGACTAAGTATTGCTATGTCCGGTTGAATTTCATCAGTAACTAATGGGTATTTTACCCCTTTTTCTTCATCAGTAATAACCGAGAAATTAGTTACTTCAGATCCTGTACCACTAGTAGTCGGTATCGCAATAAATGTGTTTGCCTTACTATCACCGGTTCGTTTTGAAAAGTAATACATAGCCTTTGCTGCATCAATGGAGGAACCTCCCCCAATAGCTATAATAGCCTCCGGACTTACCTCATTAATTTGTGCAGCTCCCTTTGCCACTACTGAGATTGGAGGATCCGGTACAATATCCGAAAAAACATTTACTGTTTTTGAAGACAATTGTTCCAGTACCAAATCCAATAAGCCCGATTTTTGAATAAATGGATCTGTAACGATAAAGAAGGATGTTTCCTCTCTATTTTGAAGCTGCTGTAATGCATCTTCACCAATCCACAAATTTGTAGGGAACTTTATTGATTGCATACATGTTCTCCTATCCTAAAAACAAAAAAAGAAGCCTAACGCAAGACAAAACAGTCCCGCGAAAAGCTTCATTGCATTAAAACCCATGTACGCCGTTGTACATCCTCAATCTTCATGATTATAATTTATACCAAACCAAATCATATGTCAACAGAAATATAAATATTTGTTATGCATAATAATTATAAATAGTCACAGAGATTATAAGAACTACAATCCTTTCTCCTTAATTTTATGAAATACCTCCGCGCTTCGTTCATAGAACACATCATTTACATCTTCTCGAAAATTAAAATAACGTGCTATCGCATAAAAATAATCTGACAAGCGATTAACGAAAGTAATCACTATCGGTGAAACCATCACCGTGGTATTTAATCGAATGATACGTCTTTCTGCCCTTCTGGCAATCGTCCGTGCCACATGAAACAGCGCCGCAAGTCTACAACCTCCGGGTAGAATAAAACGATTAATATCTGGGGCCGCATCTGTATAGTAATCAATACGTGATTCAATCCAGGATATGGCTTCTTCCGAAATTACAGGTCCTCGCAAATTCGTTTCGGGCGTGGCTAATTCGGTTCCAATATCAAATAAGAAATTTTGAATCGTTACAATTTCTTTATACTCATCTTCATATGATTTTCCCATAAATGTAGCAGCATAACCAATCCATGAATTCAACTCGTCTATGGTTCCATAACTTTCTACTCTATCCGAATCCTTTGCAACAGCCGCTCCACCAACAAGCCGTGTCATTCCCTTGTCTCCCGTTCCTGTGTAAATACGCATACGAAACTCCTTTCTTATTACATAAGTTACTAAAGTAAGCCTCGTTGCTTTTTTCACACAGCTCTGTGTTACCTTGATGATACAAAGTAGAAAGTATTTTGTCAATTCAATTTAATTTTACCGTATTGACTAATTGTCTGTTTACATGTTTAATGAAATTAACCCATCCTCAATCTACAAATAAAATTTATCTTTACTACCTAATAAGAAAGGGATTACATATGAAAAAATTAATGTTAGTAGGTCCTATAGGATGTGGTAAAACTACATTAACCCAACGGCTAACCGGTGTAGATCTAACTTATGTCAAAACCCAAGCGTTAGAGTTTCATGATTCTATTATTGATACCCCAGGAGAATTCGTACAACATCGTCTCATGTACAACGCCCTGCTTGTTACTTCCTCTGATGCGGATATTATTGGATTTCTCCTACCCGCTACAGAAAAAGAGCAGATATATTCCCCAGGTTTTACCTCACTATTTAACAAACCTGTTATTGGTATTATTACTAAAATAGATTTATTAGCGCATGAAGACGACTATATCTACGCTGAAGAGCAATTACGAATGGCCGGTGCACATAAAATATTCAGAATTTCTGCCGTTGAAAATATTGGTATCGATAAACTACAAACATATCTCGACGAACTACCTTAACATGTATAGGGGCTATACCTAAAGTAACTCATACTTCTTTTTGTAAGATAATCCTCTTATCCTGACGAATCCCTGTGAGCTTGCTTTGGTATAGCCCTTTTTTACTTGTTAACTTCTTACGGTCACTCATCTTTTCCTTGACTATATTAACTATCCATTCTACAATAACTCAACTTATAACCGCTCTCCCAAATACCCCTTTTGATGTTAAATCTATCCGAAGGGGTATTTACAATGAAAAAACGTTTTGCAGCCGTATTTGCAGCAACTGCTGT
>NZ_CAUGKU010000012.1:0-64052 GCF_959600285.1 Veillonella magna
ACGGCGTAGTCACTATGGATTTTTTATGTGTTCAGTTTCATTTTACAATTAACCATAATAAAAATCTCTTTAACGCATGGGCCAAAATTATACTTCTCCATATAACTTACACTATGGAATTAAAGGTGTTCTAGTAACTATCTACACAAAAGTCTGATTCTACTCATCTGCTCATCAACTAGACTAGCAAGATAGTTACATCACATCATCAAATACTCTATCATTAACATCCATTAAACTTTTTTATTCCCTCAAAAGCCATCTATTCCTCAAAACAAAAAGCGATACTCATACATCGCAAGAGTGTCATTCACAAGACCTGACCTCTTAGATATATGAGTATCACTTTATTTTTTATTTACTTCCACAAGCTAACGATGACTACCCAAATGACGGGTACGAGCAATGCCGGCAACATATTCACGCTTTTAATCGGCTTGATGCCCAAGATAGCAAGACCGGATCCGAAAATCAAGAACCCACCGACGATGGAGATTTCAGTCATAAGCACCGAGTCAAGAACCGTCACCAACTGATGCGCCAACAAATAGAGGGACCCTTGCCACACAAAGAGAACGACAGCGGCGAAAGCTATCCCCAATCCATAAGTAGTCGCCAATACCATGGAGGTAACAAAGTCCAGCGTCGCATTGGTAAATAAATATGTGTGATTTCCGTAAAGGGCACTGTTAATAGGCCCTAAAATCGACAAGGTACCGATACAAAACAACATAATCGCCGTTGCCAAACCTTGGCCCAACCGATTCGCATCCGTTCCTTCTCCACGCTTGCCAACGCGTACCACTATATTTTTAAAGCGCTGTTCCAAATCCCAGCAGGTTCCCAATGTTCCACCGATAGCCAAACTGGCAATGAAAAGAACCGGATAGGTACTGTGCGGTAAGTTTTGAATAACCGCTGCCAGTCCCAAACCAACTGCGGCCATCCCCATGGCATCGTACAGCATTGTTTGATACTTCTCGCCTAAGCCTGACTTTATGACGCTACCGATAAGGCTACCGATGATAATGGCTGCCACATTTACAAAAGTTCCAATCATAGATGCACGCTCACACCAATCGGCTTAGTCAAATTTTTTAACCAAGGCCATAAATTCATCCTTGTGTGCTGCATACCACGGTGCGAACGAAGTCTTCGCCTTCGTCAACACGCGACCCAACTCAACAAAGAATACCGGTAGTTCTTCTTCGGTAATTACCGCTACACGATTACCCAATTTTGTATCGTGCAAGTCACAACTGCCATCCATGCTAAGAGCAAAGGCCGGCACCACCGCATCATTTACTTTTTTACTAAAGCCTTGTAATCCGAGAAGACCTACTTCATGAGCACCGCAGGAGTTCGGACAACCGGATACACGGATCTGCGGTAACAGAGCTTCATCTACGTCGCCAGCTGCTACCACGGCGTCACGAATCTTGGCAAGCATGCCGGAAGAATCGCGCAAACCAATCTGACATACCGTGCAACCAACGCAGGAAATGGACGTATCAAAATCGGTGGTAGCATTATCGGCTTCCACAATCTTAGCCACTTCATCGGCTTCTTCGGCATTCAGATTAATAATATACATGGATTCATCCGTATTAAGACGCAACGTAACATCCTGCAACGGATAAATATATTCCAACAAACGCAAGAAGGTCTTCGCATCCGGATCGCCGCCGAACGGATGATAATTTACATAATATAATCCCGGCTGCTCTTGTTCCGCGGCGCGCTTCGTCGTAGGCACACCGGTACCCTGTTTAGTGACACCGGCTTCTTCCGGTACAATGTCGAGCTGCTGAGTTTCTTTTGCATTAGCCACGTATTCGTTAAACACGCGAATAAATTCATCGGCCCCTAAGCGTTCTACAATGTAACGGCTGCGAGCACGCGCTTTATTTTTGTAATCGCCAAAATCTTCGTAAAGCTTGCCCATAGCATACATATAGTACAGCACGTCCTTAGGATCTACGCCGGCAGCCACCTTCGTAGCCACTCTCGGATTGGCACCCAAACCACCGCCGGCATATACAGTGAATGTTCCATCCTGTTCGGCAATGAATCCTAATTCTTTACACGTAGCATGACCTTCGTTTTCACAACCGGAGGAAAACGCAATTTTATATTTACGCGGTAATTTTAACGTCGTAACCAACGTCATCAAATAATTTTGTGCCGCTGTAAAATAAGGAGTCACATCAAAGGCTGCGCCCTTACCTACACCGCGAAGAGGAGCCCCCGTCATATTACGCGGATTGTCCCCACCGGCCCCACGGGTATAAATGCCTGCAGCATGTGCTTTCGGGAATAAGTCAATCACCGTATCAGCATCTAAGTGATGAAGCTGTAAGGATTGTCCCGTCGAAATATGCGTGAATGTAATCGGATGCTCCTTCATCGCATCAATTAAAAATTTAATCTGTGTTTTGTCGATAGCACCACCGGCAAAACGAAGACGCAGCATTACGCTGTTAGCCCCATGTTCGCCATAGCACCCTTGACCGCCGGAAATCTTTTTGTAATCACCGGGCGCTAATGTTTTATCAAAAAATTGTTTTGTTGCTTCCGCAAATTTAGGATACCCCTCAATAAGCGCTGCTTTTACGGATTCACTGACACCTGCCATAATTCCATCTCCTCTTCTACCTACTACTAACCTGTACAATGGATTACGCGACTGCTATCTCACTATACGCCGACCTATATAATCCACTTACCTAAGCTTATATGATTTTATTTTACTGCAAATCATAGGTAAAGTTAAATGCAACTTTGCGATATCATAGCCAGTATTATATTAATTTTGTACAATATCATTCTACATTCGTATTTTACTTTTCCTATCTTTTTTCGTTATATTACAGGTGTAAGCTCTATTCCGAGCTGTTAAGGAGAGTGGTTCTTCTGTCACTCCCTACATATATCTATTTTGATGCGGAGGTGTTAACACGAGTGAAAAATATTACAATTTTAGGAGTTCCCATGGAACTCGTGGCCGGACGACGCGGTGCCGATATGGGCCCTGCGGCTATCCGCCACGCCGACTTGGTCAATCGCTTAGAAGCTATGGGCAAAATTGTCGAAGATAGAGGCAATATTCATGTCCCCGTCGGTATGAATACGGCTAATAAAAACATGCGCTATCGTGAAGAAATCTTAACGGTGTGTCAAACATTGGCAGCAGAAGTCTATCAAATCTATAAAGAGGATAGCTTTCCTTTGATTTTGGGCGGGGATCATTCCATTGCCATCGGTTCTATTGCCGGGCTGGCCTGTGATGAACCGAAAATGGGCGTACTTTGGGTAGATGCTCACGGCGATTTCAATACGCCGGAATCTTCACCGACAGGAAATGTACACGGCATGCCCTTGGCTATCAACTGCGGTATCGGTGATGAGGATTTTATTCATATCCAACGGCCGGGAAGAAAAATCGATCCTAAGCGCGTCGTCATCGTTGGTGCTCGCGATCTTGACGGCGGTGAAGTTATGCTTCTTCATAAACACGGCGTCACTGTATACACGATGGAAGAAGTCGAGCTCTACGGTATTCAACATGTCATGCAAGAAGCTATGCAATATTTGGAAAAAGTATCTTCCTGCATTCACATCAGCTTCGACATGGATGCTATCGATCCCAGCGAAGCACCCGGTACCGGCACTCCTGTACGCGGCGGCTTAACCTACCGCGAAGCACACTTTATTATGAAATACATTTCTACATATGGACCACTCATTACTTCCTTGGAAGTTGTTGAAGTAAATCCAATTCTAGATTTTCAAAATAAAACAGGCGAACTCGCCGTTGAACTCATTGAATCCTTCTTCGGCAAGCGTATTATGTACAGCTCCGAGATTGATGAGTTAATATAAAATAGGTAATTATTAAAAGTATCTAAACATACAAACAGCCCTGCATATGGTTGGCAATATTCATAAAAAGTTGCTACACCACGTATACAGGGCTATATTCTTCTTTAGATCATTTAACGTTTTCCTTAGGTTATGTAATTTTCATCATATAGATTTATCATTTCAGCAATTCTTTTTATTCCCCATCCATTTTACATTATCGTTCAATATCGATCTCGGTTATTATATACTCACCCTTATTGTTCTTATACAATTGAAACCAGATGCCTGACATATAATCAGTTCGTGGGATATATTGCCCATAAAAAATCGTCGCTTTTCTTCTATCCTTATCGGAATGATGTACTCTATCCGGTTGGAAATCAAAAATATCTGCTTCTGCCAGTTTTGTAATAGAATCACCTACCGCTATATTACCGACTATAGCTGCATCACGATTTGTAAGAATCACCCTTACTAATTGAGCATTATCTTCCGTTTCCTCACCTTTCAAACAATAAAAATCCGTTCCTCCATAGCTTAGTATATATGTCCCTTCGCCACGTACAAGGCGAAATTGAGTTTTCGTCGGTTCGCCTAAGCTTCTGATTATGTCTGCCTTTTTAGCGCCCATAGGCACCCCTAACACCGTCATATAATTATCGGGAATCTTATGTCCCACTATTGACGAAGCTGATGCCATAAACACGCCAAAACACAATACCATTAACATAGATACGACAATCCTAACCGTTTTCATGTTCATACTCCTCCTTTAACTAACACCAAAATTCGGTTACCTATATATTACCACAAATTCCAATATAAAAGGCGGCAACAGAAATGAATATCTTCATCTGTTGCCGCCTTATCGGCTATTACAGCGATCCTACACACGATTACTGTAATTTCATCTTGTACGCTCTTACTACTTTATTATATTTCCATTTATTATATTTCCCTTTACTATACTTACCTCTGCTGTACTTGCCTCTGCTGCACGTTTCTCTTTATGCAATAGCCATCCGTCTTTTCAATCGCATACGCATGCGCCAGTACATAGCACCAATTAAAATATCTGCGGCTAGCCAGCTGACAGGATAGCAATACATAATCATCGTGAACGAAGGATACATTTCACAGATTGTATAAATCCAAACAACGCGAGTCATGCAAATGCCAATGGTCATGGCAATAGCCGGTGCCAGGGAATGTCCAAAGCCACGCATCGAAGCGGATAAACTTTCATAAATCGTGCACAGAAAGTAAAAGCCCACAATCAAATACAATCTGGTCACACCTAACTCAACGGCTTCTTCATCAAGTCCGAAGAACTGAAGAAATACTCGTGCTAATAGCAAGGCCACCACGGTCATACCAGCGGTAAAGCCAAAGCTTAACAATGTTCCGTAATAAGCCACCTCATGACTGCGTTTTTCATTACCAGCCCCATTATTTTGTCCCGTAAATGTTGTAATCGCCTGTCCAAAGGCGATGATAAACGGATAGGTGTTCAATTCCATAACCAGGGAAACACCGGAAGCCGCCATAGCCTCAGCTCCTTGGTTATTGATCGCTGCTTGAATAATCATATTGGCCACATTGAATACCATCCCTTGCAATCCCGCCGGAATGCCAATGCGCAAAATTTCTTTTACATCTGCCTTATTAAGATGAAACGCACCGGGATAGATATGAAGCACACCGTGCCCATATCGCAATAGCCGCAACAGTAGAATCGGTCCCACATAATTGGCTGCCACCGTAGTACCGACTACACCTAATAACCCCCACCCAAGGGATACCACAATGATATCTGCCACGGCATTACAGATACCGGCCAGTAGCAACGCCAATAAAGGAGTTCGTACATTTCCGTAGCTTCGATAAATCGCCGACACAAAATCATACATGACCATTCCCGGCATTCCCAATAGGAACACCCGCAGATATAATTCTGCATCATCAATTACTTCCGGCGGCACATCCATATAATGAATAACCGGCGTAACCAGCATCTCACCTAGCACAGTAAAACCAATGCCTATCAATGCCGCCAGTACCAATGTGGTATGAATCGCCACAGAAGCCGCCCGATATCTCCGGCCTCCCATGTAGCGTGCAATGACAACATTGGAACCTAAGGAAACACCGATAAATAAGGTAACCAATATGCCAATAATAGGTATGTCGTTGCTCACTGCCGATAATGCGGCCGTCCCCACAAAACGTCCTAAAATAAAAATATCTGTTGTATTAAATAATTGCTGCAATATGCCAATCATCGCTACCGGAATAGCAAAATTAAACAAAGGCCGCAATAGCGGCCCATGAAGCATATCAATACGCGATGGTCCCACCATACACTCACTTCCTACTTTTCACCTGTAATCGGTTGTCAGTACCCAATCATACAAAAAGAGCCCCGCACATACATGCAAGGCTCTTAGCCATGGTGGACGATGACAGGATCGAACTGCCGACATCCTGCTTGTAAGGCAGGCGCTCTCCCAGCTGAGCTAATCGTCCATGTCTGGTGATCCAGGAGGGATTCGAACCCCCGACCCACGGCTTAGAAGGCCGTTGCTCTATCCAACTGAGCTACTGGACCATATACTACAACATGATATATGCTCAATACATATATCACCGTCATATCTATACTATATATCATTTTATCCGCATAAAAAAATGGAGCGGGTGAAGGGAATCGAACCCTCGCGACCAGCTTGGAAGGCTGGGGCTCTACCATTGAGCTACACCCGCATACGTGGTCGGAGCAGCAGGATTCGAACCTGCGACCCCCTGGTCCCAAGCCAGGTGCGCTACCAAACTGCGCTATGCCCCGATATTTGCAGTTACCTCTATTCCGGCGAACCGCTTGTATCGTATCAAGTTATCATAACCACTCGTATAAAAAGTGGTCGGGACGACAGGATTTGAACCTGCGACCTCCTGGTCCCGAACCAGGCGCGCTACCAAACTGCGCTACGTCCCGCAACAACATTGATAGTATAGCATATCATATAGGGCAATGCAAGTGCCTTTTTAAATTTATTTGATGATTTCTTCTGCCACACTTTCAACCCATGTGTTTTCTTTTCACAAATAGCAAAGACTCTTGGCAGCTATCCCCCAATAGCTACCAAGAGCCTTTATTGTATGTTAATTTAATCGCTTCTTATATATTAGACGGATGCGTGTTCCAATTCTTCGTCCACTACAATTTGTCGGCGACTGACCAACGCACTAACACCAAAGGTCAGTCCGCAAACAATCCATTCCAAATAAATCACATGCGGCACCACTCTGACAGCGGGCACAAAATTCCATGCCAACAGAGTAATCACTGCCATTACCAATGTATAGAATGCACCTTCCTTACTGCAATAACGCGGAGCAAAAAGTGTCATCAATACAATCACCGAAAAGGCAGCCATCAAACTCAAGCCCTGCATCAGCGTAGCAATAATTCCGCTAATGGTAAGAGCAAACACAAATGTTAACAATCCCATGGCCACAACCGATGCTTTCGTAATGCGCGTGTAATTAGCTTCACTTACGGAAGGATTGATAAAGCGTTTGTAAATGTCTTGCGAAAATAATGTGCCCGAACTTAAGAGTAAATTACATGCCGTACTTACATCCGCTGCCCATAAAGCCGCCAACGTAATTCCTGCCAGCAGCGGGTTCAATGACATAATCAACTGCGGTAATGCCAAGGTAGGACTCATACCGGGATATAGTTCCGAAGCAATAACACCGAGGTAAGCACTGACGAAACCTATGGGCAACATCAGCAAACCGCCCAACACAAATCCTTTACGAGCTACTCCTACGGTTTTAGCACCTAAGGAAATTTGAATAATACTTTGCAAAGATAAATTTACGGTAATCAAGGTAACAATCCAAGTAAGAATTGTCATACTGCCTACGCCGTCTACCAGATCCAGCGTAACCGCTGTGGGGGCTGCCTGTGCAATAGCCGCCGTACCGCCCATTAACTGTACCGCTACATATGCAGCACAAGCTATACCCGCATATTTTAACGTAACATTAAGTAAATTAGAAATGCTGGCCGACCACATACCGCCCATCATCGTAACGCCGATAAATACAACAGCACTCATGATCATTCCTGTGGTCATATCAAAAATACCTGGTAACAATGCTGCCAAAATGGTGCCACCAGCTACGTACTGCAAACTCATTACACAAAGCTGTACTAAAATCTGAATAGCAATTCCGGCTATCATACTCTTCTTATCGTAATAGCGTTCCAACATTTCCGGGATCGTTGTAATATTGAGTCTCCGATACCGCTTGGCTACTACCATTCCCATGACAATAGCACCGATCCCCCAAGCCGCCGTATACCAGCCGGCAGAAATGCCATGCACATACGCCTGTTCCGCTACGCCGATGGTAGACGCACCGCCGACGGCTAAGCCTACAATCGATACCGTAATCAACGGCGTTGTCATACGCCGTCCCGCCAATACATAATTCTCTGCATTCCCCGTGCTGAGCCGTTTAGCGGCCAACGAAATTAACAACAAAACCAATACATACAATCCTACTACCACTGCCGATACTATCATGTGTGTTCTCCTTTCCACCGCCGGGGCTAGCAGTGTGTCTTCTCTCGTCTTTTTCAACCATACTATCAATTACCAATAAAAAAATCGCCCCCTCCAAGGGACGATGACGAATCGCGGTACCACCCTCATTGACGATTCTACAAAAAAAGGGTGGCACCCAAGGGACGGATATATCCGCGGTACCACCCTACTTATCTCGAATCGACCAACTCACAGCTTTAGTAACGACAGCTACGCCGGCACAACCTACTTTAATTCAGCCATGCAGTTCAAGAAGGAACTTCACTGCCCCCTCGTCTCCGTTTTTCACCAACCAACGGCTCTCTGCGCACAAGCAAGACAACTACTTTCTTCTATCATCACTGTTATACATTTGTAATTGATAGCTATATTCTACTGAAACAACTGTTTCTTGTCAATAGATTTATCGGCAAATATTAATGTTGCGCTTGCTCTTTACCACACAAGGCTACATCTGCTGCATCGTGATCCACTGCGTTTCCGGTTTCACCTTGCACCATATCCTGCGATGGTTTTTCCACATGGCGTCCGTATAAAAGATAATACAGGACAAAGCATCCTAAAGCGACCACGGCCGTTACATCATATACACCGGAGAAACCGAGACTAGGACGAACAAAGCCAAGCATGTACGGACCTACGCCAAGGCCGAGGTCCAAGGTAATAAAGTAAGTCGATGTAGCTACCCCTACACGATTCAGCGGTACAAGCTTGACACAAACAGCTTGTCCGTTTGACATAAATGTACCGTAGCCAAGGCCGACGAATACCCCGGCCCACAGCAAGGCTGCACTGGACTGCGCCGTACTGATCAGCCATAAGCCGATAGCCAATGCAATGTAGCATGGATAGAGAACAAAGTTTTCACCTTTTCGATCAAAGACAATACCCAACAGCGGACGCGTTACAGTAATAACGACGGCATAAACGACGAAGAAAAAAGTACCCGCTTCTACTAAATTAATTTCGCGGGCATATGCAGCCATGAAGCTGAGTACGCTGGAATAACAAAAGCCCATAAAAAGACCAACGATGGCAATTGGTGCTACCAACGGTTCCAAATAATCCGAAATGCGCATGCCATGTCGTTCTTCTGCCGCATCATTGTGCAATGCCCGTTCGTTGAATTGAATTCCCATCGTTCCCAACAAACAGAGAACAATCAAAAATACGCATAAGCTGATAATGAAATAAAATCCAGTCAAGTTGATAAGAAGCATCCCCAAGAACGGTCCCACTGCTGCTGCCAAACTAGTGCTTAGGCCGTAATAGTTAATGCCTTCACCGCGGCGCGATGCCGGAACAATCGCTGCCACAATCGTACTGGTTGCCGTTGAAGCCACGCCGTAACCAATACCGTTAAGCAAGCGCACCACATACAGCACCCACAGATTAGGCATGTAAAAATAAAATACAGTAGTAATCAGATAGATGCCCAAACCGGCATATAGCATTTTCTTGCAACCATATTCCTCAACGAAACGGCCGGCTAACAGCCTAGCCACTAAGGTGCCTAAAATAAAAATACCCGATGCCAATCCGGCTTCAGCCAACGAAGCTTGCAGATTGTCTTTTGCTACCACGGTAATAATAACCATTAACAAATAATAAATTAGATAAATCAATAAGTTAACGACCGTGTCCAATATAAAGGCAGCGGTCCACAGCCTGTCTTTGCTGCTGTTCATGCTATCATCCTCACTCTGTAAAATCTCAATCATACTAAATCAAATATTTTTATTATCATTGTTACGTAACGCCAACGATTATAGTCTTTATTTGGTTTAATGTATAACTCAACTTACATATATTTGATATAAATTTTTATGATAATAAAAACTCGGCACCCTAAAAAAGGATGCCGAGTGTAATCACATCTGTATATATTTTCATAACAGGAGAATATATTACAACGTATTGGCTTGTTGACCGATATAATCCATAAAGGTTTTCATTGTTTCCCACTTTGAGTTATTGTTACGATATACAAAGCATACCTGCAACAACAACGGTTTAGCCAACGGATAAATGCCTTCCGTTTCTCCTAAGGACTCCAATAAGCTCTTGGATATTAATGCGCCTGCGGAATTTTTCTTGCAATAATCAATCATTGCGTAGGGGTTTGACAAACGGATGGTCTGCGGCAATGCTTGACGCCCTTCTTCCGAAAAATAAAACTTAAGACGCTGACTCATGAAATATTTCGGCGGGTACATAACCAATGGATAGGTCAACATTTCTTCACAGGTAATCGGTTCCGCTACTTCACGGTTAGGTGCAAAATAAGCTACTGAGTCCTCGCGCAAAGCCACGCTTTCATAGGCACTCATGTCCTTGTTGTTCGGCAAGTAACAGGTGCCGATATCTATGCGGTTTTCCCTAAGATCCAAAAGCATCTCTTCCTCTTCCATATCGTATACGGAAATGGAAAAGTCCGGGTTGCGCTGTTGAAAGTATGCAACGTACTGGTTCATGCGCACATCGCCGATACTCCGCAAAATGCCAACGTTCAAAATTGGGCGTTCTAACTTATTGGCAAGGCGAATACTATGGATTGCTCTCTCCAATGTTTCAATAATATGTTCTGCTTCCGGCAAAAATTTTTCACCTTCCGGCGTTAACTGGCTACCGCGGGTAGAACGCGCAATAAGGCGTACCCCTACCAAGCGTTCCAATTTTTTCATCTGCGCACTGAAGGCAGACTGGGTAATGTTCGCTGCCTGTGCGGCCAACGTAAAATTGCCCATTTTGCTATATGTTATAAAGCTTTGTAATTCTTGTAAAGTCGGTAATTCATCCATAATTATCCGCTCCTCGTTCACAACCTACCAAACAGACTACTGCCTCTTTATGCAGCCACTTAAGCATCATCACCACAATTACAGCCGTCAATTATCAACTTAACCATTAACTATCAACTTAAATGATAATATTACCGGCTGTATGTATTCTTTTCTTATTATAGCATATGATTCTAATTCACTCATGCATTTTATATGGGATATCTAAAAAATTTATATTTTCTCTTTATGTCCTTCTATTCTCGGCGCCTTATTCCTTATATTCAATTAATACCTTGCCAGGTATCCGTTAAATATGATATTATTATCGGGTACCTATATGTGGTACAGGTTTAAAAATTTTATATGAGGTGATAATCACATGGCAACGAGAAGAGAAGCACGCTTTAAGCTTTGCCGTCGTTTCGGTGTAAACGTTTTCGGTCATTCCAAAGCGTTAAAACGTGTAAAAAAAGACCAGAGACAGAAAAAAATGTCTGAATATGGCACACAGTTATTAGAAAAACAGAAAGTTAAAGCATACTACAACTTGCTTGAACGCCAGTTCGTACGCTATTATGATAAAGCTAAGAAGATGCCGGGCGTTACGGGTGAAAACATGCTTAAATTGTTAGAATCCCGTCTCGACAACTTGGTATACCGCATTGGTTTCGGTAACTCCATCCGTCAGGCTCGTCAGATGGTAAACCATGGTCATATCTTGGTTAACGGTCGTCGTGTTGACATTCCGTCCTACCACTGCAAACCGGGCGATGTTATCGAACTTCGCGAAGCATCTCGTGACAACGAAATGTTCAAAACTAACTTCCAGGAACTTCGTTCTTTCGAACTTCCTTACATCGAAAAAGATCTTGACGCTTTCAAAGGCACCTACACTCGTATGCCGGAACGTGAAGAACTTCCGATCGAAGTTAACGAAACTCTTATCGTCGAATTGTACAGCAAATAATTTGATGATGTTCAAAAAGCCGCTGAGCATATGCTCGGCGGCTTTTTTGTGTTCTGTTTACTACGGCAGTCATACTGTATCCCTTCATATCCTTCATATCCCTTCCATCGACCACTGTTTACCGGTTAGCCAACAAAACGTGTTGGCATGGTTTTTTTGATTCGGTTATAAAAAAAGAGACCCGGTTTCCCGAGTCTCTTCTCTATTCGCGTTATTCCACAAACGGAATTCCCAATGCTTGCTTGGACAACTTATTCAATACTACCTTATTGGTCACACTGTTTGTTGGAATAGGCTGCCAGTACGGCGCCTTTTCGCTGCGAATATCAAGAATCCATGCTTCCTTCGTAGCGTAATTCAATTTATACACTGCGCGGCCGCTATACAATCGATCACCATCCGGTCGCACTTCCATAGAGTTTACGGAAAATACATACACCGGCGGCTCAGAATAATCAACCGATACAGTAGGCACCGTATATACAGTATAGAAGCCTTGATGCATAGCCGTAGCCGCAAATGTATGACTTTCATTATAACTGTTCCAATCCGGTCCGTTTAGCGGCATGTCTGCCGACGCCGCTCCGATCCCCAGTGCTGACACCATCATCGCCAACACTGCCATTCGTTTACCTACCCATTTCATAGTCTAATCGCCTTTCGTTACAACCACTACATCTACACGACACCCAATTCCACGTTACTTATTTTACCTCTACCAGACGATACGCACGCGTTCCTAACCCTAAATCTTCGGCGCGTTTTAAAGCTGCTTCCCAGTCGGTATCCGGTGACACATCGTGGAAATGATCCCAACCGTGTTCTTCTTTTTCATCCAACATACTGCCCGGCATAATCGGCTGTTTATTAACCGCATCAACGCACGCTTGATCCAAAGCTACCAAATCATAGGAAGCAAATATCCCCACGTCCGGTACGATAGGCACATCATTTTCACCATGGCAATCGCAATACGGCGATACGTCTACAACAAAGCTGATATGAAAACGAGGACGATTACGCACTACGGCAGCCGTGTATTCCGCCATCTTTTCGCTGAGTACCGTATTGGCTTCATCCCACATCGGCGAAATCGCATCCACCGGGCATACACCAACACAACGGCCACAGCCTACGCATTTTTCTTCCGTAATAAACGATTTACGATTGGTTACATGCACCGCATCATGGGCACAGTATTTTTCACACTGACCGCATCCAATACAAAGCTCTTGCTGAACGAAAGGCTTACCCGCACTGTGCTGTTCCATTTTGCCGGCACGGGATCCACCGCCCATGCCTAAGTTTTTAATGACGCCACCAAAGCCGGCGGATTCATGTCCTTTAAAATGTGTCAGCGAAATAACAATATCCGCTTCCATCAACGCGCGGCCAATCTTTGCTTCCTTCACGTATTTGCCATCCGGCACCGGCACTTTAATTTCATCAAGCCCTTTCAACCCGTCGGCAATAATAATGTGGGCTCCCGTATTGTACGGATTGAACCCATTTTGGTACGCTGACTCGATATGATCCAGCGCGTTCTTACGACCGCCTACATACAATGTATTGCAGTCCGTCAAAAACGGTTTACCACCGAGTTCTTTAATAATTTTTACCAAGCGCGCTACATATTGCGGGCGCAGATATGCCAAATTCCCCGGTTCACCGAAATGCATCTTGATAGCTACATATTTATTAGCAAAATCAATTTCTCCGATTCCGGCTTTTCGTACCAAGCGTTCCATTTTATCCAATAAACTTTCACCGACGCGGGTGCGCAAGTTTGTAAAAAATACATCCGACATACCTATGTCATCTCCTCTTTCTACCATAATACCTACTTATAAGCGGAGTGCAACACAGCTCGGTTAAACCTGCTGTCGGCACATGCCAACTTCATTATCTCTGGTTACAATACATATATATTGTAATCTATTTTAGAAGAATGTGCCATTACTTTTCATGCATAGGTATGCGCAAATTCCAAAGAGAATACTATGGATACGCCCATTTCTATGGTACACTGAAAGAAAGTTCACTACATTTCATTATAGCTTCCCCTCAGCAAAGGAGGTTTTGTCCATGTCATCAAATTACCAGGACACATCACGTACTGCCAAGACGATTGCATCCACAGTGTCATCGAAACAAGATAGCCATCCCCGGTCTGTCTCACTCCATTTCATAAAAGTAAATCCGGCCGGCAACATTACTATTCTCGTCGATACGCCGATAGAAGACGAAGCCAGACCAACCATAGCCAATCAATTGATGGCATATAACCATCTGCATGCCGAACAGGTCGGCTTCCTTAGCTATCCTTCTAACGGCAGCCCTCGAGAAATCCCGATTCGATTGACCATGATGGGCGGAGAATTTTGTGGCAATGCCACACGGTCTGCTGCGTCTTATGCAGTCTACGCACGGATGCTAGCGCCCGAAGCTGACGGAAGCTATCAACCATTGGTATATTGTTCCGGGTCATCCGCTCCTATTCGCTGTATCGTGCGACCAACCGATCATCCCTTTATATTTTATGCAGAGGCCCATATGCCATCACCGCAAACCGTTGACATAATACATATATCGTTTGATACATGGACCCTACCATTACACCGTGTTACCTTCCCCGGAATTACTCATTATATTGTTCCCATACGTGCATGGTATGAGCTATCCCCATCTATCGTCGGTAATGCCTTTCATACCGAGGGATTATTAGCAGATGCTGTACGCCCTACGTTACACCGATTATTCGATTCACTGTTTTCTCAATTAAAACACCAAGAAACAGCAGCTGCCTTCGGCATCATGTTCTATGATACTATACGCCAAGAGATGGTGCCGGTTGTATATGTAGATGCTACCGAATCCATCTTTTGGGAGCAAAGCTGTGCCAGCGGCACTACAGCTGTGGGGGCGGCCTTATTAAGTTCTCACCGGGGCAATCAATCACTTACCTTGCATCAACCCGGCGGCACCTTAACCGTTCATCAGCGTTGGCATACGGTGAGCCATGATGATCAATCATTATGTCCTCAGTATTATCTGGATGGACCTGTGCAAATCACGGCCATCGGAGACGCTTTTTTATAATAAACATCACTGTCATTGGGTATCGTAGATGTTTACACATATAGTATACAGATACTACATGTGAGTATAATGAAAAAGACACAGTTACTATTGTCCGATAGTGACTATGTCTTTTCTTATGTACCTATTGACACGTTATGCTATTATATATTTCTTAATCTACCTACACTACACCTGTCTCACTGCATATTGCCATAGGCCAACATGTTGCTATCTATATGCTACCCGTTCCGGCTGCATATCATGAAACTGCAGTCGTTCCTTTGCCACTCGTTCCCAGTCAGTATTCGGCTTTCCGTAATTGGCATAAGGATCTATCGACAAACCGCCGCGGGGTGTGAATTTCCCCCACACTTCAATGTACTTCGGCGACATTAATGCAATTAAATCTTTCATAATGATATTTACACAATCTTCGTGAAAGTCACCATGATTTCTAAAGCTAAACAGATATAGCTTTAAAGATTTACTTTCTACCAGTCGTTCATCCGGTACATACGAAATGTATATGGTTGCAAAATCCGGTTGCCCCGTCATCGGGCATAGGCTCGTAAACTCAGGACAATTAAACTTTACCCAGTAATCGTTCTGCGGATGCTTATTCGGAAACGATTCCAATACCTGTGGTGCATAATCGGTCGGATAGGTAGTATGATGCCCCAATCCATGAACGCCCTGCAATTCCTCTTGTGTTCTACCGCTTGCCATAGCTTCTTACCTCCTTGGATGTAAACTCATCATGCGCTGCTATTACACCTTCGTGACTACTCATTACCATAGCATCATACTGATTTGGTGCCGTCTCTTTAGCCATAGTACCGTGGACACGCTCAATAGCATTTACTAATATATAGCTGACAATACCGCAGATGACTTGGCCCACTAGCAGACTACTTGCCAATATGATGTACGGTACCTGAAGTAAATATGCCAGCCAAAGGGGTACAACTAATCCCGGGATAAAAGTAATGATAGGAATAACTATCCAATTACCAAGTCCCATTCGCTTTCCCCATGCCGCTGCGCCGGCACTGAGAAGACCCACTATACAACCGCCGATGGCATCAATCGGTCCCAGCCCGCCCATAATCATATTGCTGATTAAGTTTGCCAAGCCGAATACAGGCACAGAAAAAGGGAATAATGCCGCCAAACCGTACAACGCCGTTGCAATTCGCACCTGGTATTGACCAAAAGCAAATCCTTGCGTGGCCATCATGATGACGATGTACAATGCCAACAAAATTCCCGAAATAGTAAGTTTTCTCGTGTGTGATACTCTGTTCATTTGTTTTTCTCCTTAGTTTTATTTATAGACAGGATGGTTACGAACTGTCTTGCTCGCACAAGCGCGAGACAATGTCTATATTATAGCGAATCTCCTTCTTCTTGGCAACCGTCATACAAAAAAGGTCTCCGGCACACACCGGAGACCTTTTTTTCATAAGCAACACTGTATACTGCTTATCCTATCTTATTTAAATTCTTTACAAAGATCAGCAAATACATCGGCATTCGGTTTTACAACGTCATGAACCAATGCACGCGGATGCGGACCGCCGTTAACAGCTGCCATTGCTTTTTCAAAGGACGGCTTGGTATCATCACGATAAATCAAACCGGTTACCAAACCTTCGTGAGCGCCCAATGTCTGCAATGCCTGTACGCGGTTTGTCGGATCATATCCTTCTACAGTGCTCAAAGAAGTTAAGTGTTCTTTGAACCAGTCATAGCTATTGCGTTTGTTATACGTTACGCACGGACTGAATACATTGATGAAGGAGAAGCCTTCATGCTGCATGCCCTGTTTAATCAATTCAACCAATTCGGCGCGGTTAACCATATAGCTCTGCGCTACAAAGGTAGCACCGGATGCGATTGCTGTTTCGCAAATCGGTAACGGAGATTCGAAGGATCCATGCGGGGATGTCTTCGTTACAAAACCAATATCGGAACGCGGAGATGTCTGACCTTTCGTCAAGCCATATACATGGTTATCCATAACAATGTACGTAATATTTACATTGCGCTTGAAGGCGTGAATGGTATGCCCCATACCGATAGCGAACGCATCACCGTCACCGCCGGCACATACAACGTTCAGATCCTGGTTGGCCAATTTAACCCCCTGTGCATACGGCAAGGCACGACCGTGCGTCGTATGAGCACCGTAAGTGTAGAAGTATCCGCCGATACGGCTGGAACAACCGATACCGGAAATAACGGCCAAGTTTTCCGGAGAAATATCCAGTGCAGCCACTGCATCGGCAATAGCTGCCTGCACCCCGTAATGACCGCAGCCCGGGCACCAGTTAGGACGAATATCATTTCTGTAATCGTTAGCTGTTGTCATCTTATAAAACCTCCTTGATAGCTTTCTTCACATAGGATGCCGTAAACGGATTACCGTCATATTTCAGGCAGCTGTGAATTTTGCGTTTTTCTGGCATGTTAATGCGGAACATGTCTGCCAACTGTGCAGTAGCATTCTGTTCACAAATAACAACCTTCTTCGCATTTTGATAGAACGGTAAAAGCTGTTTCGTCGGGAACGGTTTGATAAGACGAAGCTGTAAATGGTTAACTTTATGGCCTTCTGCTTCCAATTCGGCTACCGCTTCTTCGATAGCACCGCGGCTGGAAGCAATACCGATAACGAGCACGTCACATTCGTCATGCTTAGCATTGTTAAGGAACGGTTCATAGTTATCGGCTACCGTTTCTAATTTACGGAGACGCTTATCCGTCTGCGATACGTGCATAGACGGTGCTTCTGCCGGTTTACCTTCTTCATTGTGTTCAAGACCCGTGGAAAGGAACAAACCATTCTTCATGCCTGGAATCGTACGCGGCGAGATACCGTCTTCTACGAGTTCAAAGCGTTTGAAGTAGTGCGGGCGTTCCAATTCCGGAAGGTCTTCTTCCTTCATCAACTTGCCGCGGTTAATCGGCACGCGGTTGAGATCAAAGCTCGGTACCGACTGCTTATTAAGACCTTGCTGTAAATCAGGCATAAAGATAACAGGGCACTGATACTGTTCGGCAAGGTTAAATGCTTTCTGTAATTCGTAGAAGCATTCTTCGATGCTGGTCGGGGAAATAACGATATTCGCATAATCGCCATGAGCATTATGACATGCTGCGTTGAGGTCAGAGGTTTCTACCTTTGTTGCCATCCCTGTGGATGGGCCGGAGCGCTGCACGTCAATAACAACCATCGGCAACTCGGCCATGGAAGCCATGGATAAGGATTCTGCCATAAGGCTGAGACCCGGACCGGATGTACATGTGAAACCGCGAACACCGGCATATACACCGCCCATAGCCGTCATGCAAGCGGCAATTTCGTCTTCCGTCTGTACAACGGTTGCACCGATTTTATCCATTTTCTTAATCATGTATTCCATAACTTCCGAAGCCGGCGTAATAGGATAGGAAGCCATGAAACGAGATCCGGCAGCAATAGCACCTAATGCCAATGCTTCGTTGCCGAGAAGGAACATCTGATCCTTCGGCTGCGGTACCGGTAATGTTTCGATTTCTACATCGCCCTTGCTAGCCAATACCAATGCATGACCATCTTCAAAGGCGTTAAGGTTCTTGTCTACAATATCCTGCGATTTTTTCGCAAATTTTGCGGCAATCGCCGTTCTGAACGGCGTCTTGTCAAAGCCCAACAAAGCAACGGACATACCGAGTGCTACGATGTTACGCATCAACAGCGATCCCTGTTTCATAGCAGTTTCGGTAATCGGCAATGCCAAGCAGGTGATCGGTGCGCCATCAAATTTAGAGAAGTCCGGATTTACTTTGCTGTCGCAAATAATAAAGCCGCCTTCACGCACTTCTTCACCATGTTTATCAACAGTTTCCTGGTCAAGTGCTACCAAGAAGTCGATTTTTTCACCAACGGTCATAATCGGTTCTAACGCAATGCGCAAAGCGAAGGTCGTATGACCACCTTTAATACGCGATGCGAACAAACGCTGGCTATATAAAGAATAGCCTTCTTTTGCGAGGATTGTCGCCATGATTTCGCCACAGCTTTCAATCCCTTCACCTTGCTGGCCGCCCATTTTCCAGATAAAATCTTTACGTTTTTGCAAGAGATTCACCCTCCTTAGGATTTCACATTGGACTTAGAAAGACTGTTCAACAATGTATGTAAAAAAATGTATACTAATCCAATCTTTCAACTACACCAATAATAGCATTTTTATGTAAAATTAGCAATCATGCACAATCAGTCATAGAAGGCCTCCATGCATAGGACGCAAAGGCAGGCTCATATTGATTCTATAGGATATACACTGCCTTGTATTATTGCCTGTTCCCGTTAAAGCACGCACTATCAAGCTTTTCTTATTTTTACCGTCCCCGCCAAATGCTCATAGTATTCAAAGACAGGGTCATACCAAAAGAATATTTATTCGTCTTACCAGATTATTTACTCTCTGTTGTAAGAATTTCTTGTACAATTCAACGAGAGTACCGGCTGCTATGACAAATTAATATACCACTTGTATTGCTATTTAATATTCCAATTACAGTTCTATTAGCTGCTTACTCAATGTTAGTACCAATGACTATTCACTGCGCCAATCCATCAATGTATCCACATCTTCACGCCACCGTGGATACGGTGCTTCTGCCGGCACACCAATGGCAATGGCCGCCACTAATTCATCGTTACGTCCCCACCAGCTTTGAATCTCCTCTTCACATTGAAATACGTCACAAATCCACAGAGTACCTAATCCTTTTTCCGTCGCTGCCAATAGTATTGTCTGAATTGCAGCACCAATCGACTGTGTGTCCATCACGCGACGATAGCGTTTGTCATTGTAATCTTGTTCTAATGGAGCGTACCGATTACCTACCAATATGACAGCCCCGGCTTCTGCTATAGCCCGTGCACTGATGCGCAAGCTACCAAATACTTCGCCGCAACTTTCTTTATCGGTAGCCATTTGCCACAATATACTTGCCAGTTCGCGCTTCGCCTTACCAGTCACTACGGTAAAATGCCAAGGCTGCCTATTTTTTCCCGACGGTGCGCGCCCTGCCGTAACAAGTAATTCTCGTATCGTCGTTTCAGCAATACTCTCTCCCGTAAATCTCCGAATACTACGACGTTTAGCTGCTATCATATCTATCATAAGATCAACTCCTTCTTACCATCGTTACGCAGTTTCAACTATATTATGACCTGTTTCTATCAAAAAAGGAGAACCCTTTCGAGTTCTCCCAAACATAATAATAACCAAATATAATACCAATCACATCATTTACTAACTACACTATTCTCTTTATTGTCGATGGCTAAGGTCGGCATCCTCTACGCTGCCACGGATAACTCTCGATACTTCCTCACAGGATTGTATGCCATCTTCACCAACCGCAAAATGTGCATACACCTCTACCTCACTGGGTGTAGCCTCTGATTTCTTCCACACCTTTACATGATGATGCGTAAGAACCGTCTCCTCATAAGCCGCTGCGCCCAACACGGTGACCATCAATCGAGACATTGCTGAACGTAACGCTTGCAAATGAGATATAAACATATCATAGGACAATATATGCCTATCGCTTTTTTGCGTATAGGTATTTGCAAACCGATTCGTCATTTTCTCAATGATTCCTTCTGCATGCAACTCATTAAGCAAGAGCAGGGTATCTTTCACATAAGCTCGGGCATCCATATTGTGTCCTCCTTATAAGCTAACATCTTCATCCCCTTATAATTCAGACACTACCACATCCAGCCGAACGCTGTCAAAAAATATTTCTTCTAAACAAAGGCCTTGTGCCGGCGCTGTTTTTCCCAGTTTACGACGATCCTTAGCTGCCAGTAGTTCCGGTATACGTCCCGGCTCCACCTTCCCCAAACCTACATCAACCAAGAGGCCCGCAATATTTCGTACCATATGATACAAAAATCCATCGCCAACTACATGCAACGTAATGTGCGGTCCGTTCTGTTTAACGGCCACACGAAATAATGTCTTAACCGGATTCGCCGGTGTTGAGTTGGCACCTTGCAAAGAAGTAAAGTCGTGTGTGCCTTCCAATAGCCGCGCAGCTTCACGCATGCGCTCTACGTCTAACGGCTTTTTCACATGCCAATGGTAACGCATGCCCAGCGGATCCTGCACGCTGTCGTTATGAATGGTATACACATATTCCTTACCCAGAATACGCCACCGAGGCCGCCAATCCAAAGGAATCTCTTCTGCTCGTCGTACTACGATATACGGTGGCAAGTGCGCAATTAACGCCCTCGTTAAATTTTCTACGGGAATTCGCCCTTCTGTAAAAAAGGTAATGACCTGAAACTTTGCATGCACTCCCGCATCAGTACGCGACGCACCATATATACTGATTGACTCATTGCATACTTTACTCAGTGCTTCTTCCAAGCAACCTTGCACCGTCACATCATTTGCTTGCCTCTGATAGCCACACAGCTCGGTACCATCATAGGCCACAATCAATCGAATGTTCCTCATACGAACCACCGCATAACGATTAAGAGTAGAGTAACGCCTATGATACATGCCATGCCGATGTAATCATAGCCGGTAATCACCAGTTCCTTCATGCGAGTTCGATTTTCGCCACCGCGATAGCAACGAGCTTCCATAGCCACAGCTAGCTCGTCGGCCCGACGAAAGGCACTGATGAAAAGAGGTACTAATAAAGGAATCATATGTTTCGCCCGTTTGACTATGCTGCCCGTTGTAAAATCTGCGCCGCGTGACTCTTGTGCCTTCATAATACGATCGGTTTCCTCCAATAAGGTAGGAATAAATCGCAAAGCAATGGTCATCATCATAGCCAACTCGTGCGCTGGTACACCAAACCTCTTGAATGGTGCCAATAAGTGTTCAATCCCGTCAGTCAATCGAATCGGCGATGTAGTATATGTCAATAGCGATGAGAATACGATAAGAAATACTAAACGCGCGGCCATCATGGATCCCATGCGCACACCTTCTTCGGAAATGTGAAGCCATCCGTATTGCCACAACATAGTCCCCGGCGTTGTAAATACGTGAATTCCCATAGTAAATACGATAATAATCCATAATGGTTTAATTGATGTCCAAACCAATCGCCAAGGCAATCGTGATACAGCCAACGTTACAATCGTGAAGCCGGCTACTACCGCATAGGATGCTACGGTTTCCGCTAAGAAAATAGCCACAATAAAAATCATAGTCGCTAAAATCTTCGCACGCGGATCCATTTTATGAATAAAGGATTGTCCCGGGAAATACTGCCCAATAGTAATATTACTCAGCATGGTGTACCTCCTGTTCCTTCAAAGCCTTTTCAATAGCCATTACCGCATCGTCCACATTTCGAACTTCCGTAGAAACCGGTAATCCGCGATGCTTCAATGTTTCCATCAATACAGACACCGGGGGCACATCCACACCTGCTTTTTGTAACTCTTCACGGTGATGCATAAATATGGTCAGCGGTTCGTCATCTAAAATAACATGACCGCCGTCTAATACGATGAGGCGGGTCGCCATTCGAGAAATATCTTCCATGTTATGAGACACCAATGCTACCGTAATGCCCTTCTCTTTATGCAGACGAATGATTTCATCAAAAATTTCTTCACGACCAAACGGATCAAGTCCAGCCGATGGTTCATCCAAGATTAAGTATGATGGGTTTAACGCTACGACGCCGGCAATCGCTACTCGTCGCATCTGTCCTCCGGATAAATGAAACGGTGAGCGCTCCGCATATGTATCATAGTCAAGACCGACAAACTTCATTGCTTCGCGTACGCGCTCGTCTACCTCTTCTTCTGACAATCCTAAATTGCGAGGTCCAAATGCAATATCTTTAGCAATTGTTTCTTCAAAGAGTTGATGCTCCGGATACTGAAAAACCATGCCCACCGTATGGCGCATATTGCGCGCCTCTTCCGTTTTATCTGCTAAATCAACATCATTGACTGTTACCTTTCCCGAGGTGGGATGGAGTAAGCCATTTAAATGTTGCACCAATGTTGACTTACCCGAACCGGTATGACCGATGATGCCCAGGAATTCACCTTCATGAATTTCTAATGTTATACCGTCCAGTGCTTTTTTTTCGTATGGCGTATGAGCACCGTATACATATGATATGTTGTCCAAAACTATCGACATAGCACATCTCCTAATTCTTCATTCGTAATAATACCTTTCGGTAACGCATGACCTCTCTTTATCAACTCCGAAGCAACTTCAGCTGCCACCGGCACATCCAGTCCCAACTGCTTTAACGTATCTACCTGTTCAAAAATCTGACGCGGTGTACCTTCTTGTAGCTTAACTCCATTCTTCATTACCACGATACGATCAGCTACAGCAGCTTCCTCCATAAAATGAGTGATATAGACAACCGTAATACCTTCTTCCTTATTCAGACGTCGTACTGTGTCGAGTACTTCTTTTCGTCCTCGTGGATCCAACATAGCCGTAGGCTCGTCTAAAATAATACACTCCGGCTTCATCGCCAATACACCGGCAATAGCAATCCGCTGCTTCTGCCCACCGGACAATAAATGTGGTGCATGAAGTGCATATTGACTCATATTGACAGCCTTCAACGCTTCATCTACGCGACGTCTGATTTCACTTGGTTCAATGCCAAGATTTTCCGGTCCAAATGCCACATCCTCTTCAACAACAGCAGCAACAATTTGATTATCCGGATTCTGAAATACCATGCCCACATGTTGACGTATATCCCAAATGTGCGCCGGATCCTGTGTATCCATTCCCAAAACTTTAACGGTTCCTTCACTGGGCGTGAGTAACACATTAAAATGCTTGGCCAATGTACTTTTGCCACTACCGTTAGTGCCGATAATCGCTACAAACTCGCCTTTATATATAGTTACATCTACATCCTTGAGGGCATGAACAGGATTTCCCATTTCATCGGTATACACATGACTCATATGCGATACGTCAATCATAACCTCTTTATCTATCTTATATTCGCAAAAAGAGTCACTATTTTTTATAGTCTGTATCGGCTTCGTATTACTCGCTTCCTCTTGATAGTTAGTCTGCTTTTCTTCTTGATAGCTAATTTTCTGTTCTTCTCGGCAACCGACTTCTTTCTTGCCTCGATGACTTATATTTCTTTGTTTGGTATCTCGCTTTCCCATCAATGCATCCTCACATAGTTTTTAGATTAACAAAACAACTATACACCGTTTTCATAATAAATGTCCATACTTCGTTAACCTAATAAAAATTTGTAGGTTAACCAAGTACATACATTTCTTTCATTATAGCAAAGACAGAACCTCTGCAAAAATAATTTTTATACAGAATAAAAAGCGGTGCTGCCATAGAGCAACACCGTTTATTATGTGTATAATTACTAGACTAACTCGATAATAGCTTGCGGAGCGGCATCGCCTTTGCGAAGACCAGTTTTAATTACACGAGTGTAACCACCCTGGCGCTCAGCATATTTCGGAGCAATTTCGTCAAATAATTTTTTAACAACATCTTCGTCCATGAGGTATGCGAGAACCTGACGACGAGCGTGAAGATCGCCGCGTTTAGCCAAAGTAATCATCTGATCAGCCAAGCCGCGCAATTCTTTAGCTTTAGCTTCAGTGGTCTCAATACGATCATATTGGAAGAAAGATGTTAACATTCCGCGGAACAAAGCCTTACGCGCGGAGCTGTCTCGGCCTAATTTTCTGTACATTAGTCATCCTCCTCTTATTCGCTTTTTTTCTTGAGAGAGAAGCCGCCCAACGGATGGTTTTGAAGCTTTTCTTCAATTTCATCGATGGATTTCTTACCCAAGTTACGGACCTTACCTAAGTCCTCAACGGATTTATCAAGCAAATCCGCAATAGTATTAATGCCTGCACGTTTCAAGCAGTTATATGCACGTACGGATAATTCCAAATCATCAATTGGAATCTTGGACGGGCCGTCATCTTCAACGACTTCTTCCGTATCCGTAGATACCACTTCACCTTCGTATTCATCAGTACCAAGATTAATCGTATCAACGGAATGTGCCAATTTAGTGAAGTTGCCCAAGTAGCTAATCATGATAGCTGCTGATTTTGCTACCGCATCTGCTGCGGTAATGGAGCCATCAGTCCAAACTTCGAGCGTAAGCTTATCGAAGTCCATTTCATTACCTACACGTACATCGCCAACTTCATATTTTGCTCGAAGAATCGGCGAGAAAATAGAATCAATCGGAATACGACCGATTACATCGTCTTCTCTCTTATTCTTCGTGGACGGCACATAGCCCTTACCACGATCTATGCGCACATCCATTACCAGATGAGCCACCTCATCCATAGTAGCAATTACGAGCTCAGGATTTAAAATTTCAACCTCTGGTGGAAAATGAGGAATCAAATCACCAGCAGTTAAAACTCCGTTCTTCTGGATATCGATGTGAACATCCAACGGAACCTGTGCTTCGCTTTCGAGGCGAAGGCACAGTTGTTTGAGGTTAAGGATTATATCCGTTACGTCTTCGCGAATTCCCGGGATGGTAGAGAACTCATGAAGAACACCTTCGATTTTTATGGAAGTGATAGCCGCTCCATCCAAGGACGAAAGTAAAATCCGACGCAAGCTATTACCGAGAGTAATACCATAGCCACGATCCAACGGTTCGCACACGAATTTACCGTAGCGACCGTCGTCGCTCATATCAACTTTCTCGATTTTGAGTTTTTTTTCTTCGCTCATCAGGATAATCCTCCTATAAAAAACGCCCCATAAGTATAGTATATCACAGCAACCATCTTAAACACAGTCGCCAATCGATAAATTATACGCGACGACGTTTCGGAGGACGGCAACCGTTGTGCGGAATCGGAGTAACATCTTTAATACTGTTAACTTCCAAACCAGCAGCCTGCAATGCACGAATAGCTGCTTCGCGGCCTGCACCCGGACCTTTAACGAATACTTCAACCTGACGTAAGCCATGTTCCATAGCTGCTTTAGCAGCCTGTTCGGCAGCCATCTGAGCAGCAAACGGAGTGCTCTTACGGGAACCACGGAAACCAAGACCACCGGCAGATGCCCAGGAAAGCGCGTTACCGTTGATATCGGTGATGGTTACGATAGTGTTATTGAATGTGGAGCGAATATGCGCTGCTCCGGACTCAATATGTTTCTTTTCTTTTCTTTTGCTTCTTACAACTTTCTTAGCCACGCTGTATCCCTCCTTTATTATTTCTTCTTACCGGCGATTGCTTTTCTAGGACCCTTGCGAGTACGAGCATTCGTCTTAGTACGCTGTCCGCGGCATGGTAAACCCATACGATGACGCTTACCGCGATAGGAGTTGATTTCAATCAAGCGCTTAATGTTGAGAGCTTCTTCACGGCGAAGGTCACCTTCTACTTTGTATTCTTCGTCGAGAAGACCACGAATCTTAGCTACTTCGTCTTCGCTTAAATCGCGAACACGAGTATCCGGGTTAATACCGGTCTTTGCCAAGATTTCCTTGGAAAGCGTCAACCCAATACCGTAAATATATGTCAAACCAATTTCAACACGTTTGTCACGTGGTAAATCTACACCGGCTATACGTGCCATCTATTCATCCACCTCCTATCAATTAACCTTGTTTCTGTTTATGTTTCGGATTTTCGCAAATTACCATTACACGGCCTTTGCGTTTAATGATTTTGCATTTTTCGCATATCTTTTTAACTGATGGTTTAACCTTCATAAGTACCTCCTTTGTGGCGCGCGCTTATTTGAAGCGATAGGTAATGCGACCACGATTTAAGTCATATGGTGTCAGTTCCATAGTAACTTTATCACCGGGAAGGATACGAATAAAATTCATACGCATTTTACCTGACACATGGGCAAGCACTATATGTCCATTTTCAAGTTCTACTTGGAACATGGCATTCGGCAATGCCTCAACTACCGTACCTTCCACTTCAATAACGTCTTCTTTTGACATATCATTATTCCTCCGGTTACCTGGTTATCGTATTAACCGCGGTTCATCACGCATAGTTAATATTTCAGGGCCGTTTTCCGTAACAACCACTGTATGTTCAAAGTGAGCCGCCGGTTTACCGTCAAGAGTAACGGCAGTCCAATCATCTCCGAGAACTTCCACTTCGTATGTTCCCATCGTAATCATCGGCTCGATACACAGCACCATTCCCGGTTTTAGGATGGGGCCATGCCCCGCAGGGCCATAGTTAGGAATCTGCGGATCTTCGTGCATTTCACGACCAAGGCCATGACCAACGAAATCGCGCACAACTCCAAATCCGAATTTTTCACAATACGACTGTACCGCATGCGATATATCTCCGACTCTGTTACCAACGACGGCCTGTTCAATGCCTTTAAAGAGGCTTTCTTCCGTAACCTTGAGCAACTGGTGCACCTTCGGTTTTACATGACCGATAGGCACAGTCACACAAGAATCACCGTGATACCCGTTAACAGATGACACTAAGTCGATACTCAAAATGTCACCATGCTTAAGCTTGCGCTTAGCACTTGGAATACCATGTACAACCTCTTCATTAACAGACGCACAAATCGTTGCGGGGAACCCATAGTAACCCTTGCAGCTCGGCACACCGCCGTGGCTGCGAATATATTCTTCGGCAATCTGATCTAACTCAAGCGTCGTAATGCCCGGTTTAGCTGCTGCTATTAGTTGGGTCAGCGTATCTGCTGTAAGTCGGCATGCCTGACGGATATACTCTATTTCATTCTGCGATTTTAAAATAATCATTGATTATTTCTCCAACGCCTTAACGATATCTGTAAATACTTGGTCCACATCCTGTAATCCGTTAATTTCCACATACAAACCGCTATTGCGATAGTAGTCAATTAACGGTTTTGTGGATTCTTCGTATACAGCAAGACGTTTCTGTACTGTTTCCGGTTTATCATCATCACGATTTTCAAGACGTGCACGTTCACTGATGCGTCGTACCAGTTCGTCAGAAGGAACATTGAGGTTCACAACGGCATCAAGAACAATTCCCATTTCTTTTAAAATGGCATCCAAGGAAACTGCCTGCGCAGTCGTACGCGGAAAGCCATCAAGGATGAATCCTTTTTTGCAATCATCCTTGCCCAAACGTTCGCGAACGATGCCGACAGTAACACTGTCCGGCACTAATTGACCGGCATCCATATACTTCTTAGCCTCAAGTCCAAGAGGGGTACATTCCTTCACCGCAGCGCGGAACATATCTCCGGTTGAAATTTGAGGGATACCATATTTTTCAATTAAACGAACTGCCTGAGTGCCTTTACCTGCACCCGGAGGTCCCATTAATAAAATGTGCATCTTGTTTCCCTCCTACTTCACGAAACCTTTATAATGTCTGGTTAAAACTAACGATTCAACCTGCTGCATTGTATCAAGTGCAACACCAACTACGATAAGAAGGGCGGTACCACCAAAGTAGACCCCTTCGATACCAGTAATGCCACCGATGAAGTTCGGCAAAATGGCAATGAATGCTAAGAAAATAGCACCGGCAAACGTAATACGAGTCATAACCCGATCTACGTAATCAGCAGTAGGTTTACCCGGGCGAATACCTGGGATAAATCCACCGTATTTTTTCATATTATCTGCCATATCCGTAATGTTAATCGATATTGCCGTGTAGAAATAGGTGAACATAAATATCAGCACAGCATAGAGAACTGTTTGTATCGGCGTCCCCCAAGTAAAATAGTTAGCAATAGATTTGACCCAGTCAACCTGAACGAACTGCGCTAACGTTACCGGGAACATCAAAACGGATGACGCAAAGATAATGGGGATAACACCTGCCTGATTGACTTTAAGAGGCAGGAAAGTCGAATGACCACCGTACATCTTCCGACCTACCACGCGTTTCGCGTACTGGATAGGAATGCGGCGCTGGCCTTGAGTAACCGCTATTACAAATACAACCATTGCAATAGCGATAATAGCAAACAAAATTGCTTGGAAAATGTTAATCGTTCCTACCTGTAAGTACTGATAAATAGTACTGAATCCGGATGGGAAACGAGCAACGATACCGGCAAAAATGATAAGAGAAATACCATTGCCGATGCCATGTGCGGTGATTTGTTCACCAATCCACATCAAGAGGCAAGTACCTGCTGTCAAGATAATGGAAATCACGATAACCGATAACATACTATTATCGATCAATGCATTGTTGGCGCGCAATGCGTAACTCATCCCAAAGGCTTGAATAAAGCCGAGGATGACCGTACCATAACGCGTAACCTTCGCAATTTTTTTTCGTCCCTCTTCGCCGTCTTTACTCCACTGTTCAAAGGTCGGAACAACTGCAGTCAAAAGCTGCATAATAATCGACGCATTGATGTATGGAGTAATACTCATAGCGAATACAGAGAATTTACTGAGCGCACCGCCGGCAAATAGATCTAATAGACCAAATAAACCGCCCGCGGTAAATAAGCTTTCAATAACCGAAGCATCTACGCCGGGAACCGGGATGTGAACGCCTGCCCTGAACACGATAAACATAAGTAACGTATAGGCTACCTTGTTACGAAGCTCCGTTATTTTGAGGATGTTCGAGAGGCCTTCTAGCACCCTAGATCACCTCTACTTTTCCGCCTGCTGCTACGATTTTTTCTTCGGCAGATTTAGTAAAGCCGTTAGCGATAACGGTTAATTTCTTTTCCAAAGTACCGTTACCAAGGATGCGGATACCGTCGCGTACATTCTTGAGAATGCCTGCTTCAATAAGAGCTACCGGATCAACGGTTGCACCGTCTTCAAAACGGTTCAACTGAGATACGTTAACTTCTGCGTATTCTTTTGCAAATACATTTTTGAAGCCGCGTTTCGGTAAACGACGATAAAGAGGCATCTGGCCGCCTTCGAAACCGGAGCGAACGCCACCGCCGCTACGGGAGTTCTGACCTTTCTGTCCACGACCGGATGTTTTACCTAAACCGGAACCAAGACCACGACCTACACGAGTTCTGGTTTTCTTGGAACCAGCTGCAGGAGTTAATTCATGAAGTTTCATTCAGTGCACCTCCTTATCTATCTTACACTTCTTCTACAGTAACTAAATGTCTAACTTTGTGAAGCATACCCTGAATTTGCGGGGTAACGTCTTTCACTACCTGAGAGTTAGTCTTTTTCAAGCCCAAAGCTTTTACTGTCGCACGCTGATCTTCCGGGCGACCGATCAAGCTTCTGGTCAATGTAATCTTTACCTGTGCCATTACAGTCAATCCCCCTTAGTTGTAAATTTCAGCTACAGTTTTACCACGAAGAGCTGCTACATCTTCAACGCGTTTAAGCTGTGCCAAACCTTCGAGCGTTGCGCGAACCATGTTGTTCGGGTTAGAAGAGCCGATAGATTTAGTAAGGATATTACGTACACCTACCAATTCCAATACGGCACGAACCGGGCCACCTGCAATAACGCCAGTACCTTCAGCTGCCGGTTTTAAGAATACGCGGCCTGCACCGAATGTACCTGTAACAGTGTGAGGAATGGTACCGTTCTTAATAACAACGTGGATAAGGTTTTTCTTAGCATCATCAATGCCCTTACGAATAGCTTCCGGAACTTCCGCAGCTTTACCCAAACCAACGCCTACATGTCCGTTGCCGTCACCGACAACAACGAGTGCGCTGAAGGAAAAACGACGACCGCCTTTTACAACTTTGGCTACGCGGTTGATGAATACTACTCTTTCTTTTAAGTCAAGACTGGTGTAGTCAATTCTCGCCATGTCTCAAGTTCCTCCTTCTTAGAATTTCAAGCCTGCTTCACGAGCACCTTCTGCAAGGGCCGCTACACGACCATGATAAATATAACCGCCACGGTCAAATACTACTGTATCAATACCTTTAGCGAGAGCACGTTTTGCAACTAATTCACCAACGGCTTTAGCTGCTGCAACGTTACCGCCGTAGGTTAAGTTTAATTCTTTATCAAGAGAGCTGGCAGCCACCAAGGTGTTGCCTGCTACGTCATCGATTACCTGTGCGTAAATATTGCTCAAAGAACGATATACATTCAAACGCGGACGTTCTGCCGTACCGGAAATGTGACGACGAAGACGAAGATGGCGTTTTGCTCGAGCAATGTTTCTAGTGGATTTACGAGCCAAGGTTGTCACTCCTTTCTATTACCTGTTGATATTATTTACCTTTAGCGCCGGCCTTACCAGCCTTACGACGAACGAATTCGCCTTCATAGCGGATACCTTTGCCTTTGTACGGTTCCGGTTCTCTCCATTTGCGGATATTAGCCGCAACAGCGCCTACGATTTCTTTATCAGCACCGGATACTACAATTTTATTCGGAGCCGGTACATCAACGGTAATACCTTCCGGAGATTCCATTTCTACCGGATGGGAGAAGCCAAGAGTCAGCACGAGCTTGTTGCCCTGTTTTGCCGCTCTGTAACCAACGCCGTTAATTTCTAAAGTTTTGCTAAAACCGGTTGCTACGCCTGTCACCATGTTAGCAACAAGAGCGCGAGTCAAGCCGTGTAAGGAACGATGAGCTTTGTCATCGCTCGGACGAGTTACTGTAATTACATTACCTTCTACAGTAATATTCATGTCCGGATGCAATTCGCGAGATAATTCGCCTTTAGGACCTTTAACAGTCATTACGTGGTTTTCGTAAGTAACTGTAACGCCTTCCGGGATCTCGATAGGCATTCTACCGATACGTGACATTATTTCTACCTCCTATTGCTCTGATTACCATACGTAAGCGATTACTTCGCCGCCAAGACCTTCTTTACGAGCCTGTTTGTCGCTCATAACGCCTTTAGACGTTGAAATAATTGCGATACCCAAACCGCCCAATACGCGAGGAAGTTCTTCCTTCTTAGCGTATACGCGTAAACCCGGTTTGGAGATACGTTTAATACCGGTAATTACTTTTTCGTTATTGGAACCATATTTCAATGTAACTTTTAAATTCGTGTGTTTACCGTTTTCAACGGTTTCAACGCTCTTTACGAAACCTTCTTCTTTAAGGATTTCCAGAACGGCTGCTTTCATCTTAGAAGACGGAATTTCAACCGTTTCATGAAGCGCTGCGTTTGCATTACGAATACGTGTAAGCATATCCGCAATCGGATCGGTCATTACCATATTCTAAAAACCTCCTCCCGTAATCATTACCAACTGGCTTTTTTAACGCCAGGAATCTGTCCTTTGTATGCTAATTCACGGAACGCAATACGGCTAATACCGAATTTACGCATGTAACCATGCGGACGACCCGTTAAATTGCAACGATTGTGCAAGCGAGTAGGAGATGCATTTGCCGGAAGTTGGGATAATGCTTCATAATCCCCTGCTGCTTTCAACGCTTCGCGCTTAGCTGCATATTTAGCAACCATTTTTGCGCGTTTCTTTTCACGTTCGATCATAGACTTTTTAGCCATCTATCTGTTCCTCCTAATTATTTTTCAAAAGGCATACCGCAGAGTCTTAAGAGTTCGCGAGCTTCTTCGTCATTTTTAGCGGTGGTAACAACGATAATATCCATACCGGTTACGCGTTCTACCTGATCATATTCAATTTCAGGGAAGATGAGCTGTTCTTTAAGACCCAATGCATAGTTACCGCGACCATCAAATGCAGTTGCGCTTACGCCACGGAAGTCACGTACACGAGGTAATGCCACATTGATTAATTTATCGAGGAATTCATACATGCGTTCGCCGCGAAGGGTTACTTTCGTACCCAATGCCATACCTTCACGCACTTTGAAGTTAGCGATAGATTTTTTAGCTTTGGTGATTACAGGTTTCTGACCAGCGATAATCGTAAGATCATTAACAGCTGCTTCCAATGCTTTAGCGTTGCCGACTGCGTCGCCTACGCCGATATTAATAACGACTTTTTCAATCTTAGGAATTTCCATTACATTTTTGTACTGGAATTTCTCCTGTAAAGCCTGACGAATTTCAGAAGTGTATTTTTCGTTTAAACGAGACATGTTTACATAGCCCTCCTTTCCCTATTATTTATCGAGTACAGCGCCGCTCTTAACAGCTGCACGCACGAAAGAACCATTCTGTTCAACTTTCTTAATACGGGTCGGCTGTTTCGTTTCCGGATCAAGCACCATTACGTTGGATACATGAATACCGGCTTCTTTAGTGATAATGCCGCCCTGTGGGTTAGCCTGAGACGGTTTCGTATGACGTTTTACAAGGTTAAGACCTTTAACGAATACGCGTTCCTTCTTAGGTTCTACAGCGATAACTTCGCCTTGCTTCCCTTTTTCTTTACCGGAGATAACAACAACTGTATCGCCTTTTTTAATGAGAAGATTCTTCTGGGACATCGTCGCGTTCCTCCTTCTTATAATACTTCCGGAGCGAGGGAGATAATCTTCATGAAGTCTTTTTCACGAAGCTCACGAGCTACCGGTCCAAAAATACGAGTACCGCGCGGGCTCTTATCATCTTTGATAACTACCGCAGCGTTTTCATCAAAACGGATATAGGAACCATCCTGACGACGGATACCTTTCTTAGAACGAACAATAACGGCTTTAACTACGTCGCCTTTCTTGACAACGCCACCGGGTGATGCATCTTTTACAGAAGCAACGATTACGTCACCGATATTGCCGAATTTACGGTAAGAACCACCCAAAACCTGGATGCACATAATACGTTTTGCACCAGTGTTGTCGGCAACATTCAAAATTGTTTGTTGCTGGATCATCGTTTTTCCTCCTTACATCACTGATTATTTCTGTCTTTCAAGAATTTCGACAACTCTCCAACGTTTATCTTTGGAAAGCGGACGAGTTTCTACAATTTTAACTACGTCGCCGAGCTGGCATTCATTATTTTCATCATGAGCTTTAAAGCGTTTGCTTGTTACCATCGGCTTGCTATATAATGCGTGCGGCACTTTACGTTCTACAGACACAACGACAGTCTTGTCCATTTTGTCACTTACAACTTTGCCTACACGGACTTTGCGTACATTTCTTTCTTCTGCCACGACCTTTAGCCTCCTTTTCAATCCGTACAAAACCTGTTATTAAGCGTTTTCGTTAAGCTCAGCTTCACGCTGTACCGTTTTGATACGAGCGATTGTCTTCTTAACTTCGCGAATACGCATCGGATTTTCTAATTGACCAGTTGCGAGCTGAAAACGGAGGTTAAACAACTCTTCCTTAAGTCCGGAAACCTTTTGTTCCATTTCGGCAGCGCTCATGTTGCGAATGTCTTTAACCTTCATTTACGTCACCACCCAATTCTTTACCCTTAACAACGAACTTAGTTTTGATCGGAAGCTTGTGGCCAGCAAGACGCATAGCTTCACGAGCTACTTCTTCGGAAACGCCGTCCATTTCAAACATTACACGGCCCGGTTTTACTACTGCAACCCAGTATTCCGGAGAGCCTTTACCGGAACCCATACGAGTACCAGCCGGTTTAGCAGTGATTGGTTTATCCGGGAAAATCTTTATCCAAACTTTACCGCCACGTTTAATGTAACGAGTCATTGCAATACGGGCAGCTTCGATCTGACGGTTAGTAATCCAAGATGGCTCTAATGCTACGAGACCGAATTCACCGTGAGCAACTTTATTACCACGCATTGCGCGACCTTTCATACGACCGCGGAACTGTTTACGATGTTTTACGCGCTTTGGAATAAGCATTAGTTGTCACCTTCTTCCTTTTTAGCAGGTGCCTGTTTTGCCTCCGGCAATACTTCACCTTTGTAAATCCATACTTTTACGCCGATACAACCATAGGTAGTATGAGCTTCTGCTGTACCATAGTCGATATTTGCACGTAAAGTATGAAGAGGAATACTACCTTCACGATAGGATTCGCTACGAGCGATTTCGGCACCGCCGAGACGACCGCTTACCATAACCTTAATACCGTTAGCACCGAGGCGCATTGTACGGCCTACAGCCTGTTTCATAGCACGACGGAAACCAATACGGCGTTCAAGCTGACCAGCAATGTTTTCTGCAACAAGTACAGCATCCATATCAGCCTGTTTGATTTCAGCGATGTTAACATCGATTTGTTTGTCAGTAAAACGTTTTAATGCCTTGCGGATATCTTCGATACCAGCACCGCCACGACCGATTACCATACCCGGTTTAGCCGTATGAATTACCAACTTAATACGTTTATTTGTACGCTCAATTTCAATGCGGGAAATTCCTGCAATGAAAAGGGTTTTCTTCAAGAAGTTACGAATCTTCACGTCTTCATGAAGGTTTGCAGCGTAATCTTTATCAGCATACCATTTTGCGTCCCAATCTTTTACGATACCGACACGCAAACCATGGGGATTAACTTTCTGACCCACTATATTTCCCTCCTTCTATTAAGCTCTTTCTTTAACAACAACTGTTACGTGGCTAGAGCGTTTCAAAATTTTGAAAGCCTGTCCACGGGAACGAGGATGAATGCGTTTCATTGTCGGACCCTGATCAACGAAGATTTCGGATACATAAAGATTGTCTACATTCATATCAAAATTGTGTTCTGCATTTGCTACAGCAGAGCGCAATACTTTTTCTACTACATCGGCGCCAACTTTCGGAGTGAACTTCAAGATGGCAAATGCTTCGCCGATATTTTTGCCGCGTACCAAATCAGCAACAATTCGGATTTTACGAGGCGCGATACGTATATGTCTAGCGATTGCTTTTGCTTCCATTACTTAATTCCTCCTATTACTTGCTGCCGGTGGTTTTTTCGCTCTTAACATGACCTTTGAAAGTACGAGTCGGAGCGAATTCACCTAATTTATGACCTACCATATCTTCTGTAATAAATACAGGCACGTGTTTGCGACCATCATGAACAGCAATCGTGTGGCCAACAAAGCTCGGGATAATAGTAGATGCACGGGACCAGGTTTTTACAACTTTCTTATCATTAGTTTCGTTCAAAGCTTCTACTTTCTTGAGAAGAGATGCTGCGACGAAAGGACCTTTTTTTATCGATCTGGACACTGTCTTATCTCCTTCCTCTTATCCTATTTTGTACGACGTTTAACGATCAAGCTGTTAGAAGCTTTTTTCTTGTCGCGAGTTTTAACACCATGTGCCGGTTTACCCCAAGGTGTAACAGGATGTTTACGACCAACAGGAGACTTACCTTCACCACCGCCATGCGGATGATCACACGGGTTCATAACAACACCGCGGTTGCCTGGACGAACGCCCATCCAACGATGACGACCAGCTTTACCAATGGTAATGTTTTCATGATCGATGTTACCTACAACACCTACCGTTGCACGGCAGTTGATGTGCACACGACGAAGTTCACCGGACGGCAAACGAAGAAGTGCATAGGAACCTTCCTTAGCCATGAGCTGAGCGGAAGTACCTGCGGAACGAACGATCTGACCACCTTTGCCAATCTTCATTTCGATGTTGTGTACCTGAGTACCCAAAGGAATGTTAAGAAGCGGTAAGCAGTTACCAGGTTTAATATCAGATTCCGGACCACTGAATACAGTGTCACCAACCTGTAAGCCTTGCGGAGCAAGAATATATCTCTTTTCACCGTCAGCGTAGTTCAAAAGAGCGATGCGAGCACTACGGTTCGGATCGTATTCAATTGTAGCTACTTTTGCCGGGATATTATCTTTCGTACGTTTGAAGTCAATAACACGATATTGACGTTTATGACCGCCACCCTGGTGACGTACAGTCATTTTACCGGTGTTGTTACGACCGCCTGTCTGAGAAACCTTAGCGAGCAAGGATTTTTCAGGTTTGCTTGCAGTAATTTCCGCAAAGGCAGATACAGTCATAAACCGGCGACCAGCGGAGTACGGTTTAAATGATTTAATTGCCATTATGGGGCCTCCTTACTAGACTCTTAAACACCTTCAAAGAATTCGATGGTTTCGCCGGCCTTCAAGGTTACGATAGCTTTTTTATAATCACTGCGTTTACCCTGGTTACGACCCATGCGTTTTACTTTACCAAGAACTCGGATAGTAGCTACTTTATCTACTTTCACATTGAAGATCTTTTCTACAGCTTGACGGATCTGCACTTTATTAGCAGTCAAAGGCACACGGAATGTGTATTTACCTTCTTCCATAAGCAAGGTAGTTTTTTCAGTAATGATCGGACGAATAAGAACATCGCGTAATTCCATTATGCGAGCACCTCCTCAATCTTGGCTACCGCACCTTCCGTGATGAAGAGCTTGTCATAGTGAAGAAGGTCGAAAATATTTAAGCCTTCACACCCTAAAGCTTTTACACCCTGAATGTTACGAGCGGAACGTTCCACATTGATATCACCTTCGGTGATAAAGAGAACTTTGGCATCACCAGTATTAAAATTATTGAGAAGATTCAATACTTCTTTAGTTTTCGGTGCTGCCATTGTCAATTCGTCGAGAACGATTAATTCATTGCTGTTTACCTTATCGCTAAGAGCAGATTTAACCGCAAGACGTCTAGCCTTACGAGGCATAGCTTTATAATAGCTGCGCGGCTGCGGACCAAATACGGTACCACCGCCAACCCATAACGGGCTACGAGTAGAGCCTACGCGAGCACGGCCAGTACCTTTCTGCTTCCAAGGTTTTCTGCCGCCACCACGAACGAGGCCTCTGGTTTTAGTTGCGTGTGTGCCGAGACGTTCGTTAGATAACTGACGAACTACGGCCTGATGCATAACGGCTTCATTAACTTCTACGCCGAATACTGCATCATTTAACTGTATTTCACCGACTTTAGCGCCGGACATATTGTATTTTGCTACTGTTGGCATTAGAGCTCCTCCTTTCGACAATTAGTTATTTAACAGGTTTTACCGTGTTGCGAACCATTACAAGGCTGCCTTTGGCACCCGGAATACCGCCTTTAACCAATAACAAGTTACGTTCGGTATCAACTTTTACTACAGTTAGGCGCTGTACGGTAACTCTGCCACCACCCATTTGTCCAGGAAGCTTTTTGCCTTTGTATACCTTACCGCCGCCACCGGAGATCATAGGACCGATGGAACCGGGTTCACGATGAGATTTGGAACCGTGAGTTACAGGACCACGATGGAAGTTGTGGCGCTTAATCGTACCAGCAAATCCCTTACCTTTACCTGTACCTACAACATCTACCAACTCACCTTCTGCGAAGATATCAGCTGCCAGAGTTTGGCCCACTGTGTAATCAGTTGCTTCAGAAAGACGAAGTTCGCGAAGATATTTAACCGGAGCTACACCGGCTTTGTCGAACTGGCCTTTTACAGGTTTAGTTAAATGTTTTTCTTTAATGGAGCCATAACCAAGCTGCACTGCGTCATAGCCATCGGATTCAACGGTCTTAACACGCACTACTACGCTAGGGGTAGCTTCCACTACAGTGACAGGAACTAATCGACCTTCAGCCGTGAAGACTTGGGTCATTCCTAACTTTTTACCCAAAATAGCTTTAGACATAATCGCACCTCCTTATTATAATTTTATTTCAATAGATACACCAGCCGGCAAATCAAGACGGGTGATAGCATCTACTGTTTTCGAATTTGGTTCAAGAATATCAATCAGACGCTTATGCGTACGCATTTCAAACTGTTCACGGGAATCCTTGTTAACATGTGGAGAACGAAGAATCGTGAAGATACTCTTTTCTGTCGGCAACGGAATCGGACCGGAAACCAGTGCGCCGTTGCGCTTTGCTGTATCTACAATTTTTGCTGCGCTCTGATCGAGTGCTTTGTGATCGTATGCTTTTAAGCGAATACGAATTTTCTGCTGTTTTGCCATTAGTACTTTTCCTCCTGTCGTTCATTTCCAGAATGAACTGCTCCATAGAAATTCTCCCCCACAGGGGCAACCTTCTATATCATAGTTTATACACAACACGAGAGCGGCAGGTACTGCCGCTCTAATGCTGCATGGGTTATATTAGCCGTTACGGCTTGTTGGCATCTTACGCTTCGATAGCGGTTACAACGCCGGCGCCTACAGTGTGGCCACCTTCACGGATAGCGAAACGAAGACCTTCTTCGATAGCGATCGGAGTGATCAATTCGATATCCATAGTAATGTTATCGCCAGGCATGCACATTTCAGTGCCTTCCGGCAAGTTGATAACACCGGTTACGTCCGTTGTACGGAAGTAGAACTGCGGACGATAGTTGGAGAAGAACGGAGTATGACGACCGCCTTCTTCTTTCGTCAATACGTACACTTCAGCTTTGAACTTAGTGTGCGGATGAATGGTACCCGGTTTAGCAAGAACCTGGCCACGTTCGATGTCTTTACGGTCAACACCGCGAAGAAGAGCACCAACGTTATCGCCGGCTACTGCGGAATCCAAAGTTTTGCGGAACATTTCCAAACCGGTTACAACGGACTGGGACGGTTTTTCCTGCAAACCAACGATTTCAACAGTGTCGCCCACTTTGATTTCGCCACGTTCAACACGGCCGGTAGCAACCGTACCACGACCGGTAATAGTGAACACGTCTTCAACCGGCATCAAGAAGGTCTTATCGGTGTCACGTTCCGGAGTCGGAATGTATTCGTCAACAGCGTTCATAAGATCGATGATCTTATCAACATATTTCTGATCGCCTTCGAGGGCTTTCAAAGCGGAGCCTACGATAATCGGCACATCATCGCCAGGGAAGTCATAGGAAGAAAGAAGTTCGCGAACTTCCATTTCTACGAGTTCCAACAATTCTTCGTCGTCAACCATGTCGGCTTTGTTGAGGAATACAACGATAGCCGGTACGCCAACCTGACGAGCCAAGAGGATGTGTTCGCGAGTCTGCGGCATCGGGCCGTCGGCTGCGGATACAACGAGGATAGCACCGTCCATCTGAGCAGCGCCGGTGATCATGTTCTTAACATAGTCGGCATGGCCCGGGCAGTCAACGTGTGCATAGTGACGGCTGTCCGTTTCATATTCAACGTGTGCAGTGTTAATAGTAATACCACGTTCACGTTCTTCCGGAGCTTTATCGATCATGCTGTAGTCCTGGAACTGAGCCTGGCCTTTTTCAGCAAGAACTTTAGTGATTGCTGCGGTAAGGGTAGTTTTACCATGGTCAACGTGACCGATGGTACCGATGTTAACATGCGGTTTAGTACGTTCAAATTTTGCTTTTGCCATTTTGAATTGTCCTCCCGGATAATTAAAATTTTCTTAAATATTGTAACCCTTATAGGATTAACCGTTTTTCTTTGCCTGAATTTCTTCAGCGATTTTCTTCGGTACTTCTTCGTAGTGGTCAACAGCCATGCTATAGTTACCACGGCCCTGTGTCTTGGAACGTAAGTCGGTTGCATAACCGAACATTTCGCTCAACGGAACAAAGGCTTTGATATGCTGGGTACCATTACGAGCTTCCATACCTTCCATGCGGCCACGACGGGAGTTAAGGTCACCGATTACGTCGCCCATGTATTCTTCCGGTACATCAACTTCTACTGCCATATATGGTTCAAGGAGAACCGGATCAGCTTTGCGAGCACCTTCTTTGAAGCCCATAGAACCAGCAATTTTAAAGGCCATTTCCGAAGAGTCAACATCATGATAGGAACCGTCAAATACGATTACCTTAATGTCTACCATCGGATAACCGGCGATAACACCGGATTCCATTGCTTCTTTAACACCTGCTTCAACAGGTCCGATGTATTCGCGAGGAATAGCACCGCCAACGATTTTGTTTTCAAATTCGAAGCCTGCGCCCGGTTCCTGCGGAATCAATTCCAACCAGCAGTCACCGTACTGACCACGACCACCGGACTGACGAACGAATTTACCTTGTGCTTTAACAGATTTACGAATCGTTTCACGATAAGCAACCTGCGGCTTACCAACATTACATTCAACCTTGAACTCGCGATTCATACGGTCAACGATAATGTCCAAGTGTAATTCGCCCATACCGGAAATAATAGTCTGACCGGTTTCTTCATCAGTACGAACTTTGAATGTCGGGTCTTCTTCAGCCAAACGAGCTAAGGCAATACCCATTTTTTCCTGGTCAGCTTTTGTTTTCGGTTCAACCGCAACAGAAATAACCGGTTCCGGGAATTCCATGGATTCAAGGATTACCGGAGCCTTGTCATCACACAACGTATCACCGGTAGTTGTATCTTTTAAGCCTACTGCTGCTGCAATATCACCAGAGTAAACTTTTTCGATTTCCTGACGGCTATTGGCATGCATCTGAAGAATACGACCGATACGTTCTTTCTTACCTTTTGTAGAATTATAAACGTAAGAGCCGGATTCCAAAGTACCGGAGTACACACGGAAGAAGGCCAATTTACCAACATACGGGTCAGCCATAATTTTGAAGGCTAATGCAGAGAACGGCTGTTCGTCAGAAGACGGACGCGTTTCTTCTTCACCCGTTTCAGGGTTAACACCTTTAATCGGCGGGATGTCAGTCGGAGCCGGCATGTAATCTACTACAGCATCCAAAAGCATCTGTACGCCCTTGTTTTTATAGGAAGAGCCGCACAATACCGGGAACAATTTGTTTTCACAAACAGCTTTGCGAAGGGCTACCTTCAATTCATCGATGGTAATTTCTTCGCCTTCCAAGTATTTCATCATGATTTCATCATCGGTTTCAGCAATAGCATCAACCATCATTTCACGACGAGCTTCGGCAATTTCCTGATATTCTGCCGGGATATCGGTAATTTCATATTCTTTACCGTCATCGCTGGTATAAATTTCGGCTTTCATTGTCATCAGGTCAATAATACCCTTAAAGGTATCTTCTGCCCCGATTGGCACCTGGATAGCAACACTGTTTGCACCCAAGCGTTCCTTCATCATATTTACTACGTTGAAGAAGTCAGCACCTACCGTATCCATCTTATTTACATAAGCGATACGCGGTACGCCGTAGGTAGAAGCCTGACGCCATACAGTTTCGGACTGCGGTTCAACGCCGCCCTTAGCACTGAATACTGCAACGGAGCCGTCCAATACACGAAGAGAACGTTCTACTTCCACAGTAAAGTCAACGTGACCCGGAGTGTCGATGATGTTAATACGATGATCTTTCCAGTGGCAAGTAGTAGCAGCGGACGTGATCGTAATACCACGTTCCTGTTCCTGAGCCATCCAGTCCATCGTAGCAGCACCTTCATGTACTTCACCGATTTTATGAACTCGGCCTGTGTAGTAAAGAATACGTTCCGTCGTGGTAGTTTTACCGGCATCGATGTGAGCCATGATACCGATATTGCGAGTTTTCTCCAAGGAAAATTCTCTTGCCACTAATGTCAACTCCTCTTTAACTAATTACCAACGATAATGTGCAAATGCCTTATTGGCTTCTGCCATCTTATGAGTATCTTCTTTTTTCTTGATTGCTGCGCCAGTATTGTTGAACGCATCCATCAATTCACCGGCAAGACGTTCTTTCATAGTACGTTCACCACGAAGACGAGCGTAGTTTACCATCCAACGAATACCGAGGGATAAACGACGATCGGCACGAACTTCCACCGGAACCTGGTAGTTAGCACCGCCAATACGACGAGCGCGAACTTCCAATACAGGCATAACGTTTTTAAGAGCCTGATCAAAAACTTCCATTGGGTCCTGACCCATTTTGGAACGAACAATTTCAAATGCATCATATACGATGGATTCGGCAATGCCTTTTTTGCCATCATACATTACTTTGTTGATGAAGCGTGTAACCAATTTGCTGTTGTACACCGGATCCGGAAGTACGTCACGCTTCGGCACAGGGCCTTTTCTTGGCATATCAATTTCCTCCTTTAACGATGTGTGTTACTGTTAAGCCAATTATTTCTTAGCTTTTTTTGCGCCGTACTTGGAACGACTCTGCATACGATTCTGTACGCCGGCTGTATCCAATGCACCGCGAACGATGTGATAACGCACACCCGGAAGGTCCTTAACACGACCGCCTCTGATAAGTACTACACTGTGTTCCTGTAAATTGTGTCCAATGCCCGGAATGTATGCAGTTACTTCGATAGCATTTGTCAAACGAACACGGGCAACTTTACGAAGTGCGGAGTTCGGTTTCTTCGGAGTAGCTGTATATACACGAGTACATACACCACGTTTTTGCGGGCATTCTTTCAATGCCGGAGCCGTGGATTTACGAGTCAATGTTTCGCGACCCTTACGTACTAGCTGATTGATTGTCGGCATTTGGGCACCTCCTTTCCAAACAATTAGATTTATAATTGATCCCGTACAACATGAGCTGTACCGGATATTACCAAATTTATTTAAGCACACCTACTGCTGCCGCCTTCACTTTAATGTTAGCTGCTTTACCAAGTTCTTCCATCGAATGATTTCTATCAACGGCAACACCGTGTACTTCACAAAGTTCAAGAATAGGCAACGCAATTCGATCATCACTATTGTTAGCAACGAATACCAACTCTACTTCATCTCGTGCTATTGCCTTTGAAGTTTGTTTAGCACCAATTGTCTTCGCAGACGATGTCAGAATACTGAGTTCCATATCCTCGCTCCTTGTCTTTATTATGCTCATGGGCACACTCTTCCGTAAGCACTATAACAGTTTAGCATCATCCCCGACTGTTGTCAACAAAATTAATCGCTGTTTTTCCGCATAAACACTGGCTTTTATATGTACACTTTTCCGTGCGGTTCAATTTTATTTTTCAATGAATATTTTCTCCCATTTTATGCAAATCTTGCGCCAATATTCGTATAATATTTCAATTTTAACATCAATATTGCTTTTCACGCATAACTTCCTTGCAAAATAAATACAAAAAGAGAAGCCAATCCAGTGATTGTACTTCTCTTTTTATTATATAAGATTCTAAATTTATACGCTCGGCTAGTCTTCAAGAACCTCACGTGACTCACTCTTATAGCTACTCTCCTAGCCATTGCCAAGAAACCACTTAGACTATGTGCCACTCACAATTCTAGGTTCCTATGCGTCTGCACTGTCGTCCATCGTTTCTGACGGAACATCAATAATCTGTGGTTCTTTTTTTACAACGCGAATCTTACGGTAGCGACTCATGCCGGTACCGGCAGGAATCAATTTACCGATAATAACGTTTTCTTTCAAGCCCAACAACGGATCAATCTTGCCTTTAATAGCTGCATCGGTAAGAACACGAGTCGTTTCCTGGAAAGAAGCGGCTGACAAGAAGCTATCGGTAGCTAATGCTGCTTTAGTAATACCTAACAAGATACGTTTACCTGTAGCCGGTTGTTTACCATTCATAATCAAACGACGATTTTCGGCTTCAAAGGTATTCACATCTACAGGATCGCCCGGCAACAGATCAGCATCACCGGCACTTTCAACCTTAACCTTATGAAGCATTTGACGTACAATAACTTCAATATGCTTATCGTTGATTTCTACACCTTGCGATTTATATACTTTTTGTACTTCATAAACAAGATAACGCTGCGTTGCTTCCGTGCCCATTACACGCATAATATCATGCGGATTAATGGAACCTTCCGTGAGGCGACCACCCAAAGCTACATGATCTCCGTCCTTAACGATGATACGCGCACCGTACGGAATAAGATAATCTTGCTCTACGCCGTCTTTATCGGTTACAAAAATTGTATTTGTCCCCTTCTTATTATCATTAGGTACAACACGTACTACCCCTTCTACTTCGCTGATGATAGCATGGCGCTTCGGGCGACGTGCTTCAAACAATTCTTCGACACGCGGCAAACCTTGAGTAATATCGTCACCGGCAACCCCGCCTGTATGGAATGTACGCATCGTAAGCTGTGTACCCGGTTCACCGATAGACTGTGCCGCAATAATACCTACGGCTTCACCAACCTGTACCTGGTTACCTGTACCGAGATCTCGACCGTAGCACTTCATGCAAACGCCATACGGGGAGCGGCAAGTCAACACGGAACGAATCTTGACAGTATCGTAATATTTAACGACTTCATCTGCCAATTCTTCCGTAATTTCACCGTTAAGCGGTACGATAACTTCACCGGTATCTTTATTAATCAATTCTTCTGCTGCCGTACGGCCTACAATTCGATCCTTCAACGGTTCAATGATGCCGGCACCTTCGACAATAGCTTCTACTTCAATGCCGTGAATATCATTGTTGCGTACTTGTACTTCTTTTACATCGCTATCAAGAATTGCTTCTATACCTTCTTCTGTTAATGCTACGCCGGCAGGAACAATTTCATTACCTTCACCATCGATAACAGCGTTTACCGTATCCTTGCCCAACATGTTATGAACCATGGTCTCACGGAGAGTTTCACGAATGCCTTCATCCGTTTCACCAAGCTTAATGTTCTGTACAAGGTTAGTGTGGTTCATATCGCTGTCATTACCAAGGTGAACACCGCGTAATGAAATATCCGCCACCTTATGTTCTACCAACAATTCCAAGGATTCTTCAGTGAGAATCGTTTCCGCCGGAACAATAACTTCTCCTGTAGACGGAACAATAACGTCTTTATCAAGAACGCGACCAATCAATTTATCCTTTAAAAGGTTAACTGCCTGACGAGTAGAGCTTGCCAAGCGCGCACGTTCACGCACCAAATCAATACCCACAACGTCACAATCTTCTTCACGGACGATGACATCCTGCGATACATCAACCAAGCGACGGGTCAAATAACCGGAGTCTGCCGTACGAAGAGCCGTATCGGCCAAGCCTTTACGTGCCCCATGGCTAGAGGTAAAGTAATCCAATACGGTAAGACCTTCCTTAAAGTTAGCCTTAATTGGCAAGTCGATGATTCGACCGGACGGGTCTGCCATCAAACCACGCATACCAGCCAACTGACGAATCTGCTGTTTATTACCGCGGGCACCGGAAATAGCCATCATGTATACCGGGTTAAAGCCTTCCTGGTCACGCATCATGTTGTCCATCATAGCATCCGTTACATCTTCCGTAGCCTGTGTCCAAAGCTGAATTGTTTTACGATAGCGTTCATCTTCGGAAATCAAACCGCGACGATAGAGACGAGATACTTTATCTACATCTTCATCAGCTTTGCTCAAAATCGGTGCTTTTTCTTCCGGTACTTTAATATCGGCAATAGCGATTGTCATACCCGCACGACGTGCAAAGGAATAGCCCAATGATTTTACGCGGTCGAGAAGTTCCGCCGTCTTTTCGTTACCGAATAATTGGAAGCACTGGTCAACCAGTTTACCTACCATTTTCTTATCCATAACGCGGCCCAATGTGTAGTGACCGTCTTCCTGGCGCTCAAATTGACGCAATTCAGGATATAAAGCTTCATTGAAAATCAATCGGCCAGCCGTTGTTTCTACGCGGCCATAGCCTTCAAGACGAATATATAAAATATCCTGCAAACCGATAATACCTGAGTTATATGCCAGCATGACTTCATCGTAATTAGCGAAATATTTAGCCTTATCCTTCGTATGCTGACGTACTACGGTCAGATAGTAGGTGCCGAGAATCATATCCTGAGAAGGTACCGCAACCGGCTTACCATCTTTAGTTGACAAGATGTTATGCGAAGACAACATCAATGTACGTGCTTCCGACTGCGCTTCTACAGAAAGCGGTAAGTGACAAGCCATCTGGTCACCATCAAAGTCAGCATTAAACGCAGTACATACCAACGGATGAAGCTTGATAGCACGGCCTTCCCAAAGGATCGGTTCAAAAGCCTGAATCCCCAAGCGATGCAGTGTCGGGGCACGGTTAAGAAGTACCGGATGTTCTTTGATTACTTCTTCCAACGCTTCCCATACGCCCGGACCGATACGCTCTACCTGACGCTTAGCCGCCTTAATATTGCTTGCTTGCTGGCGTTCTACCAAACGCTTCATAACAAATGGTTTGAACAATTCTAACGCCATTTCTTTCGGCAAGCCGCATTGATGCATTTTCAATTCCGGACCAACTACGATAACGGAACGGCCGGAATAGTCAACACGTTTCCCTAGCAAGTTCTGACGGAAACGACCTTGTTTCCCTTTTAACATATCGGACAAGGATTTCAGCGGACGGTTACCAGGACCTGTAACATGACGGCCGCGGCGACCGTTGTCGATGAGCGCATCAACGGCTTCCTGTAACATACGCTTTTCATTGCGAACAATAATTTCCGGTGCGTCTAAATCCAATAAACGTTTCAATCGATTGTTACGATTGATTACGCGACGATACAAATCATTTAAATCGGACGTAGCAAAACGACCACCGTCGAGCTGAACCATCGGACGAAGCTCCGGCGGAATAACCGGCACCACATCCATAATCATCCATTCCGGACGGTTACCGGATTGGCGGAACGCTTCTACTACTTCCAAACGACGTACGGCACGAACTTTACGCTGACCTGTAGCCGTTTCCAATTCATTACGAAGCTCAGCATTAAGCAAATCAAGGTCCAATTCGCTTAATAATTCTTTAATTGCCTCTGCCCCCATATCTACGCAGGCAAACGACACTTCGTTCAACGCTGCCAACTCATAGCGTTCTTCACGACTTAACGTTTCATATTCCTTTTCTTCTTCCGGAATAGAAGTATCTGCTGCCAATGCGGCGTTTTTAGCTTCCTTACGTTTAGCTTCCGCTACGATAGCCAAGCGTTCACGACGCTGTGACACCGTTTCAAGAGCTACCTGCTTACCGCTGATTGTATAGTTTTCATCCATAAATTGCGCTTCGTATTCGCGATATTCCGATTCGGTAAGAAGCTGACGTTTCGCTAACGGAGTTTCGCCAGGATCAACTACGATATAAGCAGCAAAATACAATACACGTTCCAACGAACGCGGCGATATATCAAGGATAAGACCCATGCGGGACGGAATGCCCTTGAAATACCAAATATGAGATACCGGCGTGGCCAACACAATATGGCCCATACGTTCACGACGCACCTTAGCGCGTGTTACTTCAACACCGCATTTATCGCACACTACGCCCTTATGACGGATGCGCTTATATTTACCGCAATGACATTCCCAGTCTTTTGTCGGTCCAAAAATGCGTTCGCAGAACAGACCGTCGCGTTCCGGCTTCAATGTGCGGTAGTTAATTGTTTCCGGTTTTTTTACTTCACCGTAAGACCATTCCAAGATTTGCTTAGGCGAGGCCAAGCCAATCCGCATGGAATCAAATTCATTTACGTCTAGCACAAGTATCGCTCCCTTCTTTTTGGATACTCAATTATCAGTCTTCATCTGTGGAGGTATCTTCATCATAGGTGCCTAACATGCTGATAATGCTGTCATCACCTTCGTCACTCGGAGCGTCGTCTGCCGATTCTATAATAGCATCATCAGCTATCGCTTCATCGCCGCGCTGTACGTCGCCTTCCTCCATAACTTCTTTAATTTCGTCTTCGTTTTGTTCATCGCGACCATCATCATCGTCATCCAATTCCTTGATGACAACTTCTTCTTGGTCTTCGTTAAGAATCTTCACATCAAGACCGATACTCTGGAGTTCTTTCAGCAATACTTTGAAGGATTCCGGTACCCCCGGTTCAGGGATATTTTCACCCTTCACGATTTTTTCGTATGCTTTTACACGGCCTACGACATCGTCAGACTTAACAGTGAGCAATTCCTGAAGCGTGTAAGCTGCACCATAAGCTTCAAGCGCCCACACTTCCATTTCCCCGAAACGTTGACCGCCGAACTGTGCTTTACCACCGAGCGGTTGCTGCGTTACCAAGGAGTACGGGCCTGTAGAACGAGCGTGAATCTTATCATCAACCAGATGATGCAATTTAAGCATGTATACATAGCCTACCGTTACACGGTTATCCATCGGTTCACCGGTACGCCCGTCATATAATATTGTTTTACCGTCATCACTCTTACCGGCAATGCGTAAGGTATCGAACACATCGCCTTCATGGGCACCATCAAATACCGGTGTAGCAATATGAATACCGGCTACATCCGGCTTCGGCATACCATAAGTAGTGAAGTCATAACCGTAAGATTCCAAATCCTTACGAATTTCTTCACGTTTAGCACGTGCCGAATCGATAGTATCCAAAATATCTACGACTGCACTAAGACCCTGAAGCTCGTTTCTCAAGCCCTCTTCCATTTCCGGTGCTTCTTCGTCTTCATTGTCGAAGTACTCGATTTCGGCATCAATATACGTCTTTTCGATAGCTTTTAATTCGTCATAACGAGCACGGCCGCCCAAAGCATTGAGTTCAGCCATGGCTGTTTCGCGAATCTTATCCAATAATTCTTCACGGCGTGTCGTAATTTCCGCATCAACATCAAGATGTGGTACTGTCACATTTTCGCCGATTTTTTTCTTCAAGTCATCAATTTCCGCATACAAGTCTTTAATGCGATCAATGGTGTCCCAGTAACGGCTATCTGCTTTAGCGCGATCCAAGACACTTTGAATCTGCAAGTCTGTAGCCTTAATCTGCATACCCAATCCTTGTACCGCCCAGCCTAAGTGAGTTTCCAATACCTGACCGATATTCATACGAGACGGTACGCCCAACGGGTTCAATACAATCTGCACCGGGGTGCCATCCGGTAAGAACGGCATATCTTCCTGACGCATAACACGGGATACAACCCCTTTGTTACCGTGACGACCGGCCATCTTATCGCCTTCGTGAATCTTACGCTTCTGCGCAATATATACACGAACCAATTTGTTTACGCCCGGGTTCAATTCATCGCCGTTTTCACGGGTAAATACCTTAACGTCAACAATTTTACCGGATTCACCATGCGGCACGCGAAGCGAAGTATCACGGACTTCACGTTCTTTATCACCAAAGATAGCGCGAAGCAAGCGTTCTTCCGGAGTCAGCTCTGTTTCGCCCTTCGGCGTTACCTTACCTACTAAAATATCTCCCGGATGTACTTCGGCACCAATGCAAATAATGCCGTTTTCATCAAGGTTGCGCAGGTTATCATCACCGGTATTCGGCAATTCACGAGTAATTTCTTCTGCGCCTAACTTAGTATCACGTGCATCACATTCGTATTCTTCAATATGAATAGATGTGTAAATATCTTCTTTGCAAAGTTCTTCACTAAGCAAAATAGCATCTTCGTAGTTATAACCTTCCCAAGGCATGAAGGCTACCAACACGTTAAAGCCCAATGCCAATTCGCCGCCGTCCGTTGCCGGGCCATCAGCCAATACCTGTCCTTTTACTACACGATCGCCACGGAAGACAATCGGTTTCTGGTTAAAGCAAGTGGACTGGTTAGAACGAAGGAATTTATTCAATTTATATACATCTACACGACCGTTATCGCGAAGTACATGGATTTCATTACCCCAGCAACGAGTAACCACACCGGCTTCTTTAGCCAATACACATACGCCGGAGTCACATGCTGCTTTATATTCCATGCCGGTACCAACCAACGGAGCCTGTGCACGAAGCAACGGCACAGCCTGACGCTGCATGTTCGCCCCCATGAGTGCGCGGTTAGCATCATCGTTTTCCAGGAACGGAATCATAGCAGTACCGATGGAAACAACTTCCTTCGGGCTAACGTCCATGTAATCGACTTTATCCGGAGTAACTTCGAGGACTTCATGACCGCGACGGCACGCAATATGTGTATCTGCAAAGCAGCTTTCCGCATCCAATGCAGAGTTTGCCTGTGCAATAGTCATGCCTTCTTCTTCATCGGCCGTCATATATACAACCTGATCCGTTACAAGAACTTTTACTACTTTATTGGCATCTTCACCGGCGCCGTAGATTTTTTCTACTTTACGATACGGCGCTTCAATAAAGCCGAATTCATTTACCTTCGCATAGTTAGACAAAGACGAAATCAAGCCGATGTTCGGACCTTCCGGTGTTTCAATCGGACACATACGACCATAGTGAGAATGGTGTACGTCACGAACTTCGAAGCCTGCGCGTTCACGAGACAAACCACCAGGTCCCAAAGCTGACAAACGACGTTTATGAGTCAATTCGCCAAGCGGGTTAGTCTGGTCCATGAACTGAGATAACTGGGAGGATCCAAAGAATTCTTTTACCGCTGCCACAACCGGACGAATATTAATTAATGCCTGCGGTGTAATCATCGCATCGTCCTGAATTGTCATGCGTTCTTTAACCACACGTTCCATACGGGTCAAACCAATACGGAACTGATTCTGAAGTAATTCGCCTACACAACGAAGACGACGATTACCCAAATGGTCAATATCATCGGTATGTCCAAGACCATCCATCAAATTAAGTAAGTAACTGATATTGGCTAACATATCTTCACGAGTTACCGTGCGATGATCATACTCAAGATTACTGTTATTGCAAATAACCTTAGATACGGTACCTTCCGGATTTTCTACGAAAAATTCAGCAGTACCTTCACCGGCAAATACACCGCTCTGGGCTACTACCTCAATTTGTTCTTCACCCATATATGTACCGGCATCAAGTACAACTTCACCGGTTTCCGTATTCACAATCGGTTCTGCCAACACTGTACCGAAAATACGTTGGCGCCAGCCTAATTTTTTATTTAGTTTATAGCGACCTACGCGTGCCAAATCATAGCGACGCGGATCAAAGAACAAATTATCGAACAGGTTACGTGCACTTTCTACTGTCGGCGGTTCACCTGGACGCAACTTCTTGTAAATTTCTACCAATGCTTCTTCGCTGGATTCCGTAGTATCCTTTTCCAAGGTACGAATCAAGCGTTCATCATATACGGGATGCCCGTCTTCATCGGTTTGACCATTCCAGAACAATTCCAAAATAGATTCGTTCGTACTCCAACCGAGGGCACGTACCAACACGGTAGCCGGCAGCTTACGATTGCGGTCAATGCGAACAGCCACAACTTCGTTAGCATCCGTTTCCAATTCTATCCATGCACCGCGGTTAGGAATAACCGTAGAATCATACAAACGGTTCCCCATAGTATCAATGTTTTTACCATAGTACACACCCGGGGAGCGTACCAACTGAGATACGATAACACGTTCCGCACCGTTGATAATAAATGTACCGGTTTCAGTCATCAACGGGAAGTCACCCATGAATACTTCCTGTTCCTTAATATCGCTATGTTCCGGGTCATTATTCACTAACCGTACATTGACACGAAGCGGTGCCGCATACGTAGCATCACGATTCTTGCACTCATTAATATCATATTTAGGCTCACCTAAGCTAAAGCCTTCAAAGGAAAGCACTAAATTTCCTGAATTATCTTTAATCGGAGAAATATCGTCAAAAATATTCTGTAAACCACTCTCCAAAAACCACTCGTACGACTTGCGCTGCACGTCCAACAAATGTGGCATTTCTAAGACTTCGTCAATCTTAGCGTACGTGTAACGAGTTCTCTTACCTACCTGTTCAGGTTTGAACATACTAGCTTTCACCTCTCATATTCATTGGCTTACCATCTATTCTATAACGGTATGACAAACGACAATAATCCAGGTCTCAGTTTTCCTGCTCATACAATGACAAAATAAGCAAGGCCCTCTCTCTTTTTTGAACCTTGCTTTACATGTATCAGCACAACCTTGGAAGATTTCCCCTTATCACGAACTATGTTATAGCTTACTATTCATCGCACACGAAACCATGTGCATTTGCAATTAAGTATTATACCATTATATTTTTCTTTTGTAAAGGAACTTGTATAAAAAAGCCCAACGCAACGGAAGCTATACTTTACTCCTTTGCGCCGAGCTTTTATATTATATGTATTATATTATATATAAACCTTTATATTAGTTGCCATGTGTCTTCAAAATATCCGCACCGGCGATCCCCGGCTTCGTCATTTCTGCCGGCGATAAGATGTGGTTCATATCGGCTTCGGACAACAATCCCTTTTCAAGAATAATTTCCTTAATAGCTCGACCGGTAGAGTAGGCTTCTTTTGCTAACATTGATGCATTTTCATAGCCAACATGCGGCAACAATGCAGTTACAATGCCAACACTTCGATCCAACCAGTGCTGACACTGTTCGCGATCAACCTGTAAATCAATGAGCAATTTATCAACAAAGGTGTTTACACCATTCTTAAGATAGCACATGGAGTTGAAAAGGTTATACGCAATAACCGGTTCCATTACGTTTAATTCAAACTGACCATTTTCTACACCTAAGGTAACTGCCAAATCATCGGCCACTACTTGGTAGCAAACTTGATTCAATACTTCGGCAATAACCGGATTAACTTTGCCCGGCATGATAGAAGAACCCGGTTGGCGCGGGGGCAATTTCAATTCGCCAATACCGCAACGTGGGCCCGATGCCATAAGACGGAAGTCGTTAGCCATCTTAATCAAAACCAAAGCTGTAACTTTCAAACCACCGGAAATATCGGCAAAAATATCCGTATTGTTCGTAGCATCAATAAGATTATCTGCCGTATGGAATTCTTCGCCAACAACAGCCGACAATTCATCAACAACATCTTTAATGTACGACGGTTCCGCATTAAGACCGGTACCAACTGCAGTAGCTCCCATGTTTACAATATGAGCTTCCGCAATAGCCGACTGAATACGACGAATACCACGGCGTACCCCGGAAGCATAGGCTCCCATTTCCTGACCTAATGTAATCGGTACGGCATCCTGTAAATGAGTACGACCCATTTTTAGAATTTCTTTATATTCTTCCGCTTTGCGTTCCAATTCATCAACTAAACGCTGCAATGCGGCCAATAACGGTTTGCTCTTCAAAATAGCGCAAACCTTAATAGCTGTCGGGAAGGAGTCGTTCGTAGACTGTGCCATGTTGCAGTGATTATTAGGCGAAATAATATCATAGCTTCCCTTCGGTTTGCCCAAAATTTCCAAACCGCGGTTAGCCAATACTTCATTCATATTCATATTAAAGGATGTACCGGCCCCACCCTGAATCGGATCTACCGGGAACTGATCCACAAAGCCACCGGCAATAATTTCATCGGCAGCTCGTACAATAGCTTTGCCAATCGTGGCATCCAAGCGGCCCGTTTTCATATTTGCCAAAGCGCAGGCTTTTTTTACCATAGCCATGGAGCGAATAAAATCACGATCCAAACGTTTACCTGTAATATTAAAATTTTCCAAGGCACGCAGGGTCTGTACACCATAATATAATTCATCGGATACTTCAAGTTCGCCTAAAAAATCATGTTCTTTACGCATACTGTCAACCTCTTTCTATTACGTCCGTACTCACTGTACATCTTCTCTACTGTTCTATACCTAATACAAATACTAGTATTCTAAGATGGCATCATTATATCATGTATACACAATACAAAGAAAGAGTTTGCTTCCATTTTACTTATATCGTTTAGTGATACAAATCCTTATTTTTACTAAATTCAATCCACTTATAAAGCGTCACGCCTTATGTATCTTGTATCCGTAATGAATGCCTTTCCGGCATCAAAGAAAAATACAAGTGGCTTACTAAAAATTCATTTCCTCGTTTGCTGTTGTCTATAGAAAATGGACACTACAAATTTCCACTACCAGTCACATATTATAAATTTACTTGTTAAGAGAGATACATATTATCGATTTTTCTCACCGCATCTGCATTCTTCATGTAACTATAACTATAAATACAAAAATCGGCAAGGGATTAAATCCCTTGCCGGCCTTCATAGCTATCCTACCCATATAGCTTCTATATACAAACACATTACAGAGAACCAAGGAGAATTCGGTGCAATGAATTTGTCACATCTATTAAATTATTATTTCTTATCAACAGTTCAACTCGTTATCTCTTATGCGTTGGCATAATGATTGATCAAGCAACCGGCTGCCATAATCTGTCTTTCCTCTGCTTCCAATTCACCTAAATGCAAAGTAATCTCTTTTGTGTGGCCCTTCGCATCGATGACGTACGCCGTATACGTATCTTCACCGGATTCTAATATCTTTCGTACATTCGGCACCCAAATATAATCACCTACACCGAATGCATTTTTGTCGGTCTCATCGATAAGGAACGGTAGCATCCCCCAGTTCATTACATTACTGCGATAGCGCTTCGTCGCATATTCACGGGCAATATTGGCAGCCCCACCGAGTACACGTTGACAGGAAGCGGCCTGTTCACGGGCGGAGCCGTCACCGGGTTTATTCGCATAGATAACACTGCCGATGGAAGCATGGCTCCAAAATTCTTCCGGTGTTACTTGTAACTGCATCGCCGTTGTTACTGCTTCATACAGATCTGCCAGTTCAGTTAACTTACCTTCTTGACGCGCTTTTTCCATGGCGCGTACCTCTTTGGCACGGCCAACATATTCCGGTACCTTACGGCTTAAAGCAAATTCAGACAATGCATACGGATCGGACCGATAGGAAGAGGTTTCACCGGACGGAATTAATTCATCCGTTGTCGTTACCGGATCATCAATGTACGCCGCTACTTTTAGTACAATATTATCATTCAATGCCTTAATAGACGGCCATGGTTTTATGGACGGTGCATATACCAATTCTTCCTTCGCGTCCGCATGACCAAAACCGCTGTATACTTTATGTTCGTATGGTTTACCGTCGAAATGGTATTCCGGTACGCTTTCATCATAAGCTACTTCCGTAGCGGGGGTAAGCGCACCACCATTAATCGCCGTAGCTGCCACGGAACGAGCATCCATAAGGCCGACGGAAGAAATCTGACCGTTCCCCGGTTTCGAACCTTCACGATTCGGGAAATTACGTGTCGCATGACGTACACTGAAGCCTTCGTTATTCGGCGTATCTCCGGCACCGAAGCAAGGTCCGCAGAAGGCCGTGCGTACAATGGCTCCGGCTTCCATCAAATCAACCAATGCACCGTTCTTCATAAGCTCTAAATAAATCGGCTGGCTGGACGGATACACGCTAAAAGCAAATCGTCCGTTTCCCACACTTTTACCGCCGACAATATTGGCTGCTGCTACCAGGTTTTCGTACAAACCGCCGGAGCAACCGACAATAATGCCTTGGTCACAATGCATCTTACCATCGTAATACTTGTCGGCCAAGCCCAATGTTAACGACGTATTATCTAACTGATTAACGGCTTGCTCTTCAATATGGCGAAGCAATTCCTTACCGCCTTCATTTACTTCTTTAATTGTATATACATTGCTCGGATGGAACGGCATGGCAATCATCGATTCCAGTTTGGACATATCTACCACAACAGCGCCGTCATAGTAAGCTACCTCTCCGGGGTTCATTTCTTTAAATGCATCTGGTCTACCGTGTAAGGCGAGGAAGTTTTTCACTTTGTCATCCGTGCGCCATACGGTGGAAAGACAGGTCGTTTCCGTACTCATTACATCCACACCGTTACGGAAATCAACGGACAACTCGCTCACACCGGGACCGACAAATTCCATAATTTTATTTTTTACAAAGCCGTTAGCAAAGACAGCTTTTTCAATGGCCAACGCTACATCCTGCGGTCCAATACCATGGCCCGGTTTGCCTTTCAAATAAATAGCGATAACACCGGGGCGTTTAATATCATAGGTGCGACCCAGTAATTGTTTAACAAGCTCCGGTCCGCCTTCGCCAATAGCAATTGTCCCCAACGCACCATAGCGGGTGTGGCTATCGGAACCAAGAATCATCTTACCGCCACCGGCCATCATTTCACGCATGTATTGATGAATAACTGCCATATGCGGAGGTACATACGTGCCACCAAAACGCTTCACCGCCGACAACCCGAATACATGATCGTCTTCGTTAATCGTGCCACCTACAGCAGCCAAGCTATTATGACAATTTGTCAAAATATAGGGGATAGGAAATTCATTTAAGCCACTGGCAATCGCTGTCTGAATAATACCTACATACGTGATATCATGCGAGGCCAATGCATCGAATTTTAATTTAAGATTCTCCATGCCATCCGCTTGCTGATGCGCTTTTAAAATCCGATACGCCATCGTCTGTTTGGCGGCTTCCTTGGCATCCCAGCCCGCATCATGAGCCTGCACGCTCTTAGCTTCTATTAATTCTTCTCCGTTGCGAAGAAAGACTCCGTCTGAAAGTAATGTTACCATCTGTACACCCTCCGTTTACTGTTTAACCTTACCTTCGTAATAAAACGCAATATCCATGTCTTGTCTATATCCTAGCGCCGCTTCGTCATAAGTACAAACAGTTAATTCTTAGTATCTATCATAGGTTTTATTTATCGTTATAGATAGATAAGCTCATCAACAGAAGTAGATAAAATATCTTCGCGTATATCACTTCCTATAAGCTCGTTCATTGCTTCGTAAGCACGATCATATGTCATAGTGCTTTCATTTTGCGTATGTGGCCAATCACTTCCCCATAATAATCGTCTCGGTCCAAAAGAATTTAATAAATGTGGTAACAAGTTTTTTGCTATTTCCAAGCCTTTTTCAAAACCACCTAAGCGATAACACGCTGATACCTTTACCCATACTCTTTTAGTATTGCCTTGCTTTAATAAATATTGAAACCCTTCATCTCCCAAAGGATCTTCTATATTAGGTTTACCAAAATGATCAACTACTACTTTTACTCCGGCCTCTAATAAAGGAGTAATTAACCTTGATAACACGCAGGCATCAATATGAAGTTCTACATGCCAATTCAATTCTCTAATATAACTTAAACATTGCTGCCAAACGGGTGTGCTTAAATCGGGGATTTCTTTACCATAAAGATTTAATCGAATCCCGATGATATTATGCTTATCCAATTCCCTAAGTACATCAAAATCTACATTTGGTTCAATAACAGCAACCCCATATAATTTATCAGGATATGTATCGATAGCATCTATCATATAACTATTATCGGTTCCTAAAAAGCTAGGTTGAATTAAAATACCTCGCTGCATTCCATGAGAATCCAATTGATTTACAAACATTTCTTTCGTAGCCTTGTACTCCGGAGCATAACGTCGTACATTTGCTAATGGTAACCCCGGCTCAAAAACATGTGCATGAGCGTCTGTATATTTCATATTAGCCTCCTACAATAAATCTTAATGATAAATACGAAAAGAAAAATATCCCTATATATTAGAAGAAAAGGTTAATCATAAATGCATAAGCTATAGAAGATACCAAGCAAATAGGCGCCCCTTTAAACATCAAGTCAGTAAACATTTTTTCTCGTTCATCATCCCCAACACAACTAAGCATCAAACTACCACCGGAAGAGAATGGCGAAATAGCCGTTGCTTGAGCGCCAATAACAATGGCTGAAAATAAAATTCCAGCACTGATACCAGAAGCCTCTGTAATACCTGGAACAACAGGAAATAGAGCTGGTGTTACTACACCCATAGTACTACTGAAGAAAGACATAAAGCCTCCAATTACAGCCATAACAACTGGTACAATGGCTGTTGGTAAAGCAGCCGTTACCCAACTAGCAATCATTTTTACTGTACCTGCTTTGATTGCTACAGAAATAAGCATTCCCACACCACAGATCATTAAAAGAGTTCCCCACGGAACATTTTTTATAATATCTTTTTCCGAACCTATATTTAGCAACAAACCGATAACAGTGAAAATAATGGCAACAAGCCCAACATCAATAGATTTCCCCAAAGAAGCAAATAATTTTACCGAAGGTATAAAAGTATGTAGTAAAGGGAATATCAAAACTATAGTTACCATAGTAAAAATTAAAGTCAATGTCTTTTTCTGAATTCCATTAAACGCTTGAGGTTTAGGGATATCTATCACTTGTGAAGATTTTTTACCTTTATTGATTAATATCAACACACTTAATACAATAATGGGAATAACCAAAGACGCCAAGAAAATTTGGAACGCATAGCCATATGACACTGCTTCATATCCAACTTGATTCATCAAACCAATAAAAACTACACCGCCGGGACTAACCATAAAATTATTACCACAAAGCGCTCCATAGTTAACTGCTAGAGCACCAATCAATGGACTAAGCCCTGTTTTTCTACACAATATGATAGTGATAGGTCCAAAAAATGCCATCACAGCAAAAAAACCTGCTCCTAGTGCCGCTATAATCGTTGCCGCAAAGAAAATTACCAACGGAAGCATCTTAGGAAAGCTACGTGTTCTATACATCATATGTTGTGATAGTACTTCTAACGTTCCATTTGAAATAGCAAAGTTATAGAATAAAGAAATAGCTAAGATAACAAAAAATATGCTTACAGGCCACATTTTTATTACTTCTGCTGGTTTTAAACCTAAAGCAAATGTTCCAATAATATAAGCAAAAATCATTCCAAAGAGCCCTGTATTTATCTTTGTCTTATATCCCAAGGCAATCGTCACTACTATAGTTGCTATAATTATGCCATTAAGCATAACTGTACCCTCCTCTTCCTATACATATAGTTCTCCCCTCTTTTCAATAGCTTATGGTATACTAAATACATATAGCTATAACCTATGGGAGACTACTATGGACGATAAAGATTTTGTATTACTTAAAACATTATATGAAGAGAAAAACATCACGCACACAGCCAAACGGCTTTTCATGTCACAACCGGCTCTCAGTGACCGTTTGAAAAAATTGGAGCAAGAGTTTGGTTGTACCTTGTTCATCCGCCAACCGCGTGGGATTACCTTTACTTCCGAGGGAGAACTGCTTTGTCGCTACTTTAATCATGCTTTGCACGATTATCACCGCATCAAAGAAATCCTTACCTCCCGCGGATCCACCGTAAAAGGCTTTCTTAAAATCGGCTGTTCCAATGTATTTGCCAAATATCGTATGCCTCGCCTCTTATCAGAATTTAAGCAAGCCTATCCGGATATTGAAATCAATATGAGAAGTGGCTACAGCCATAATCGCTACAAAGATTTTCTCGAAGGCGATATCCATGTTTGCATTGCCCGCGGCGATCATAATTGGTCTGAACATAAACAATTACTATGGCAAGAGCCATTATGTCTCTTTACCAAAATGCCCTTGGAAATTGCCGACTTACCTACCGCCCCCTACATTCACTACAAAACAGATCCCATTCTTCAAAGCGTACTTGATGACTGGTGGTATGCGCACTTCCAAAAGCCGCCGCGTACGACGATTGAAGTAGATGCTATGGATACGGCTCTTAAATTAGTACAACAAAATCTAGGTTTTACATTACTTTCGCAAAGCTGTGGTCAAGATACACCGGATATCATGACGATTCCGTTACACCTGCCCAACGGTGAGCCTTTGCTTCGTAAAACTTGGATGTACTACCGCAACAACTATAAGCATCTGTCCAGCGTGAAAGCCTTTGTTGACTTTATCAATCAACATGACTTTTCTAACGGGTGATAGGTATTTCATCTATTTTTCTCATTCATACTATGCATATAGCGTACTCCATAATCGGTATCGCCACAAACAGTTAATACTTTTACTCTGATATAAGTAAAACAAATTGTTTAGCAGTCATATAGATAGAAAAATTTATGTGCATTATGCTAGATTTATATAAAAAGAAAATGGACTTCTTTATTCTTATCATTGAAAAGAACGAAGAAGTCCATTCTGTTTATATGTAGTTTTTTAATTTTACGGAATCAATCTCATTCCTTTAAAAGCCAACATAGCGAGAAGATGATTCCATTTGTATAGAGTCCGCTTACTCCATTACCTTACTTCTAAATTAGAACTTAAAGTTAATATGTCCGCCGTAACGATTGGACTTAACAGTATCACCTTTCTGGTATTCATAGTCGAGACCATATGTGATTGTTCCGTTTGTTGCTTCAATGCCAACCTTACCGATAAAGCTACCGCTATCCGTTACATCATAAGAGAAGCCATTAGCTGTACCGTCGAGGCTTACCGTCTGATCAACACTACGATCACCCGTGTTCCATACATAACCAAGTTCTGCTACCGGACGAATTGTCCAAGTCCCCTGTTTGTAATCGGCACTATACTTAACGCCAACCGGAATTAAGAATAAGTTTTGACCGGATTGCGAGTAGGAAAGACCTACGCTATTAGTACTGTCATCCGTATTCAAATGTACGTAACGAGCCCCTGCATACGGAACAAATTTAGATTCACCATAAGAGATTCGTTTTTCACCACGAACACCTACACTAAATGCATCTGTATCAAAGGATGAAGTCAATGCTTCCCCTGCTACATGCTGCGTTACATCATGAGAGCCGCGGAGGTAAGATACATCACCGAGTAAAGCATAATCACCTTTTTCCAAACCGCCATATAAGCTAAGTCCGTAGTACTTCGCATCATCTTTCGTAGATGTAGCTAACGTATGTCCGGATACATCACCATCAACATAGGAGAATGCAGCACCTACCGTAAGATCATTATGATGATAGAAATCGGCACCTACTACGATACCATTATACTTACTATCATAGTTACCTTGCATCTTACCTAAGTCAGCATCGGACACAGTATCCTTCGAATGAATAACTTTAGCCCATACATCTTTATCATGCGTTAAGGCATTTGCCAACGACATATGATCTGCTACGGAATCAGCCAACATATTTGATGCAGCAAAGGTTGCATAAGAAGCACCACTAAGAGCTACCATGTTGGCTACGCCATTGAGGGCGTCTGTCATTTCTTCTTTACTAACTTTTCCCATCTTATCATCGGTAATAGTATCTATGAGTTTATAAATATTATTACTTGTATCATACTTTAAGGCTGCATTTATAACATCTGGCATTACAGTGTCAAACTCGCTACGAACATCTTTATAGTCTGAGACGATAACTAGATTACCATTTTCATCCATTTCTCCTGTCAATGCCACCAATTTTTTATTGGAATCCAACGTCATTGTACCATCATCTTTAAGCCATCCAGCATCCTTTAACCCTTCAACAGTTTTTTCTCCATCATTAGACAAAATTGTGTACTGTTTATCCGGTTGAGCATCCTCTATATAAAGTTTTGCTCCATCAGCTATGTTTGCTTCTCTTACACCAGATAGTGCAGCTTTTCCTTCTACACCTTTATTAGTCTCAATAGCTTTTCCATCAACAATGGTTACTGAGCCTGCTGCAGCTGTAAATGTACCAGGCTTTATTTGCTCTGCTGCACTCTGCAGTGCGTCATCATTCTGGGAACCATCCAGATATACTGCACCTTTATCTCCTAATTCTTGATTTCCCTGAATATATAAAACGCCCTTTATTCCATTAGGACCAAATTCTAATCCAGTTTTTTCAAACATTTGCTCTGCTAAATCATCTTTACCAATTGTTGCATATGTATTTTGACCAACAAGTAGCTTACCATCAATATAATTATCGGCTTCTACATTTGACTTCTTAAAATCTACCACAACATGTGCTGGATTCTCATCCCACTCAGGATCTAATATTAATGTCGCACCATTCAATACAACATTACTAAATTTAACATTTGCGTCATCTTCTTCAGAACCAATAATTACTACTGTATTCTGAGGATTTTTTCCAGAAACAATAAAACTATCTGCTGTCACATTACCAGAAATTACCGGAGCATAATATACCTTTTCTTCATTTTGACTTAATTCACTATCTACATTGACTTCAATATTTGTACGTAACACACCCCTACTTGTATCGAGATGCGAATCACGTCCTAAAATAACTTTACTTATTGCCACATCACCACTAGATGAAGTTCTAGCCTCTTCACCAACACGTACTGTTCCTTTTACATCAGTCTTGCCATTAATAATGAATTGGCTTCCCATATTTACGTCAACATCTGAATTCAACGTCATTGCGGTACGATTATCAACATATTCATTGCCAATAACTAATCTACCCATGCCGGTCCAATTCGCATCTAGCTCTTTGCTTCCTACTACTACTTTAACATTTTTACTTGATTGTCCATCAACAGAGAGGACATCTCCCCCTTCAGACCCACCAAGAATAACTTGTTGAGTACCCGTAATGTAGAATCCTTTAGATCCCTTTTTCAAATCTAATTTACCAACAGAGAATCCATTTTTAACTACCTTAGAATCACTTACATCAACAATATCCGATTTAATCAAATCAATCGTATTCTCTCCCAAAACTATTAAATTTGCTTTATCCTTAATAGCTACTTCTCTCTTATCGTGCGTGGTATCGATACCTGCTGATGTCATACTATCAATTTTATCAATAGTTAAATTATCTTCGAGAAGATTTCCACGTATATCCAACCGAGTCTCATTACCTCCATCTGCTTCTCTAATTGCTTTAACAGCAGCTCGTGCATATTCTTCGGTAAAATTATCGGTATTAATTATAACAGACCCACCCTGGAAATCTATCTTATTATCCACAACGTCCCGTATATGTTCAGGCAACTGTTTTGCCCCACTCACTCTTATTGTAGTGTCATTCGCATCATTACCAAAAAGTTGGGTTGAATCTGTAGCAATAGCTCCTCCATGCCATAAAATTAATTTACCAGCGCCTATCATATTTTTTTCAAAATCTTTTACATTAACTACAGTAGTCAATGCCGATCTACTAGATGTAACATGCAAGTCCTTTTGTAAATTGTATGTTCCGGTAATCTTGCCTCCATAAAGGAATGTCCAATCACCATCAAAAATATTATTTTCATTCAGATTCAAATCGCCCCTTAATCCTATATGGCCTTCCCCATAAACTCCCCCTTTTATCTCATTTATATGATTAAAATTAATAGGGCTCTTCTGGCATCCCTGTGGGTAAGAAATGCCGCTTTCCCTTGTAATCAA
>NZ_CAUGKU010000013.1:0-58938 GCF_959600285.1 Veillonella magna
TTCCCCCTTGGATAAGTAGGTTAAATCCAACGCAAGGAATCTTTATCCACCATCCATTAGCCGACGAAACATCACCAATGATCGGGCCTGTTGCCAGTGCGCTAATTCGGCTAAGCACCCACGCTGTCGTAGCAAACTGTGTATTATTTGCACTTGACGACGGAGTTGGCCCTGTTACGGTACCCGTGAAACTTGGCGAGGCTAACGGGGCCTTCAATCCTAGCTGCTTAGCGATTGTCGAGGCAAAATTAGCATCATTTCCCAATGCCGCCGCCAATTCTTTCAAGGTGTCCAGCGCACCAGGTGAGCCGTTGATTAATGCATTAATAGCATCTTGCACGAAAGCTGTAGAAGCCGCATATGTTGTATTGTCGCCCCGACTTCGTGTAGGAATAATGATACCACTCTTAGTTGTCACCGTTCCGTTAAATGTCATACTGCCCGACACAATGTGACCACCCTTTGTAGTCAGTAGTTCAGCGCTATCAACAATTGGCCCTCTGTCGGAATTAGAACGCGCAATAAATGCGCGAGTTCCTGTACGACTAATGCCAAATGCCGTTGCTCCACCTGCGTCGCTGCCATCGTAATGATCCATGTACAGCCAATTCTTGTATGAAGTATCCCCCATGACGGATTCATTCGACATTAGCGCACCGACGGTATTACGTCCAAAGTATCCGAGCGGCTGCTTGCCTCCATTTTGTGTGTAGATTCCTTTTAATACCGTTGCTGGCCCGATAAACTCTTTAGCTTCAACCGCCGCAAGCCCAAGCTTTAAATCACCAAATTTCCATTTTTTCACAGGGGAACCCGTGTAACCCTCGCTCCGATAGCCGAGCCAAACTTGCTCTTGGTTATTTGGTGTGCCTGTAAGTACAATCTCATTGCCTCTCGTGATAGCTATTGAATTAGACACACTTGATGTGTCAGCGTTACCTTTCACATCGCCAGTGAGCCATTTTGCCTTTAACACCGACAGAGTCCCGCTTCCTGTGCCGTCGTAGAACGCATACTCTTGTATCCGCCGTGTCCTATCTGCCGCAGCCCAGTTATACAAAATAGACGTGTCTGCATTCGCTGGGCGATTAGACAAGTCATATTTAATTTGTCCGTCATAGCGCGCCTTCACAGCATTAGCCACGCCTGCAGTGTCTGCATTGCTAGCGTGCTCAACATTATTAATTGTTACTGTCGTTGTTGAATTATCGCCCTTTGTGACGGTAAAGGAGTTCTCTGCTTTGCTTTTAATTTTTACGTCTTTGACGAATTTATCGAACAGCACTTTGTGCGCATTAGTATCTTTGTTATGGATGAGAAAAGCAGCAGCATGTGCTGCAGCATCTGCATTATGAAGGTCTAACTCTTCCCTAGTCGCATACTGCTGAGAATTAAATTTAATTTCTATTTTCGCAGCTTTATCGACAGCAAGCCCAATCTTCAGCCGTTTTTCGTTGTACTGTTTCGAGGGCGGGGTGTACGATGCGATATTAGCGTACGTATAAGCATATAGATATTCTTGCCCATCTTCCCCTACCTTGGCATAAACCCCAACTTCACGAACATAGAAGCCTTCATTTAACTTGCTGTTATCATATACAGTTGTCAAAAAAAGGACATTACCATCCTGCTCTTTTTTTGTGAAACCGCTCTCTATGACCTTGTGAATTAGCCCTTCGAACAGATCCGAAGGCTGATTTTCTTTTTTTACACCGTCACCCCATTCAGCGCGGGTGAAAATCAGTGCTTTTTGTTCGCGCAGTGCTTGCGTAAGCATTGCTCTCCCCCGGATTGTCGGGTAGATAGCATCATATTGACTCATTATTTCCTCCTATGTAACTAATCTCAAACACACTAATAGCACCACCAAAATACAGTGTGGCCGTGTCTATATTTATGTCTTCGTCCACCGCGGGGTTGATAGTTTCAATATCTAACTCAGAAACGGATCCGCCTACATATAGATCACCCTTTACTAAAAAAGAGTGCGCAATAACGTACGTCAGATGCGCCGGCTTATAGAAGTTAACTGCTGCCCTCAATTCTTCTAATGCTATGATTGTCTCCATATCGATTCTGAACACCCCAGGCGCCACATTCTCTACAATAGTTGCATCATGCGTCCAAACAATGCTATCAACGAGTGCCTGCATCCGTGACTTTGTTATAGTGTCCCTTGCCCGAATTTTTCGAAGCAATGCCGCCCTGCGTTCTGCTACTCCTCCGATAGAAGGCAAGTCGTATATACGCTCCCAGTCTGCGAGTCCCCATGTGGCCGTTTCAACAAAAAACTGACGAGCAATATCAATGATCGTCAGTCGTAAGTTCTCATGTTCAGTTGAAAGCGCATCCTGGACATCTTTAAAAGTCCCATCATTTGCTAAAAATTTAGGCAGATATCGAAGGACATCTACTTTATGCGTCCGCAACAATTCGAATATCATCGTAGCGTCACCGCCCCTAATACCGGCAATTCATCCGCCGCTAATTCAAGGTTGCCTTGCTCGCCGTTGAGTGTAAGGGCAGTATAATCATCAACCCCTACGGTATGAAATATAATGTCCCCGATTTTAGCCGCACTTACATATGTCGTCGTAATATTTTTAAAATACTCCATAATAGACGATTCTACGCTTGCCTTGTCTGCACGCCCTGTGATTTTGACTGAAATATCTATTGCCTTCTTCCTCGCCGAGACTATAGTAACCCGCGCGCCGATTGGCCTAACAGATTCAATGTATTCTGCTACACTACTCAGCAATTCTTCCGATGCGGCATCACGATTCGCATCAACTATAATGACCTTAACCGTGTTTGGCCCATCCCACGTTGGGATGATTTTTGCCGACCCTACGCCCGGTACAGACAGCGCCCATTCGAGGTAATGCGTTGCATTACCTGTTGTCCCCGGCGTCCGAACATGTAACAAATATCTTGCAAGCAATGCCGCATCAGCCTCTGCATCGTAACCATTTACTGTTGCAGATTCATTTGTCACCCCGGAAATGCCGGGAATAGATGCAGGGATTTCAGTGATTGTTCCTGGCATCACATTGCCTCCAATGCCTGCAACAGCAGCATGAACAGGTACAGATGCTGTATTCTTAATCAAAGCCGGCTCTGTTGTTTCAAATATGACGCCGGATTCTGTTGCAAAGCGAGATCCTGCTGGTAACTCTCCGTTTCCTGTCACAGTAACCGTTCCCACTGCCTGCACAGCCTCTTTTCGAAAAACGCCCGCCTCCGCAGCTCTCATTGTTAAGTACTCACCCCACGCTGTATCCGCAAAGGCAGCCTGATATAGCTGTTCTAGCTCGACTTCGGTCTTGCCAAATTCAATAGCGTTAGATGCGAATACATCATTTTCAAATGTACCCTCTATTTTGCTCACTGTTGATTTGCTAAGCTGCTGTAGTTCCTGTAAAATTTCTTGCTCGTCACGCGCTTTATACATTTATGTTCACCTCCCCATATACCGTTGTTAATGCGATATCACAATGCGTATAGTCACCATCTGTTTGAAAGTCAACACTATCAACGCTTCGTATATACGGGTTAACCATGAGGCACTCAATAATTACCCGCTTCAATTCGCTGTAACGTTCATATACCCCCATGACCTTGCCGATAAAGGGCTTTAACTCAATGCCGTACTGCCACGAATATGCTAAGTACTCATACCGCTCTGTCTTGAGCGCTTTGTACACCCATATTTTGAGCGCCTCATCACCTTCTACTATGATGCGTTTCCCTGCGTCGTCGTAGATAAAGCAATCATTTTCAAAGTCCCATGCATATTCACGAAAAGGAGGCAGTTCTTGTTCTGCAAGGACACTGACCCCGCCGGTAAAGGGAAATTCAACACTCATAACCTCACCACCTTTTGGCCGATGAGATACATCTGTTCAGTTTGTCCCGTGATAGGTGTAACAGAAACAAGATCACCGACTTCTAATGTATCTGTCATGATAATTGTGTCAGTATAATCGTTGTGAATATCATGATTGTGACTGGCGTACTCCGCATAGCCTCCACCGCCGGCGCGATTCTGCGTGGCAGATACAATATGTCCCTTAGCTGTTCGATCATGCCCGACGAGCCAGTAGTCATTACAATAAATTTGTTCGTGCGTGATATCAATATCGTTGCAATGCACAACAAGAAGCGGCGGCGGATTGGTAACGATACCAATCATAGTGCCTTGAGGGACATTCGACTTCGCTACTTCATGCATAACTTCTACAATACCTGCTGCACTATGCTCTGCAGCAGGTATTTTATTTGCGTCTGCCATCATCATCGCCTCCTTTTTCTTCATTCATGGTATTCTCGAATTCAATTTCTAAGCGCATAGTATGCTGCCCGTTTTCGAAAGTATGCGTATCCGATTTCACGTAAAATTGACCTGTGAGCTGCGCAATCATATCAATGATCTTAATTGAATACGATGATACAACCCGATAATCTCCGAGCAAGTCAATTGTTCCTGTACGTTCAGGCCCCTTCATTAGTGCCTTGACTTCCTCTTGCGCATTTCTGTTTGGATTGCTCTTATACGTCGCCATAATCATTGAATACTTCGACACCCATTCCGCGTTCCGTTCGTAACTTTTGAGGTTGCCTTGCTCGTCTGTAACTTTAACAGTATTAATCATATTCTCTATTGATTCGGAGTATGTCGAGTCCTCTTCGTTAACAAATTGATTTGCTTCGAAATCGCCTATGAGCGTACCTTTTTCGACCACGTCAAGCTTATCAATATTCATCACAGGATGATATTTTTTCTTATTTTTCTTCGACGCCTGCGTGTAAGCCATCATAATCATTTGATAGCCTGTTTTATCCGCCGCCACAAACGTCATTTTTACGCCTGTCTTTGCAAGGCTGCCAACTTTTATTCCCATCTCAGCACAAACAGCCGAGGCGATATCCTCGGCTGTCATATTTGTAAACTTCCGTGTGCTCTTCGATTTTGTAAGGATAAATAAATTATCATACGCCGTTACAGTAATTTTGCCGGCCTGCGTTGCCCGTTCAATTTTATAAATATTTCCTTGAAAGACAGGCTTAGCAGAATCCGTCTCAGAGAACCCTTGTACCGTTTCTCCTAAGTTCATGACATACTGAGGTACATTCATGTCCCGGGGATCAAATACATACTCAAATATTAATTTGCGAGCCACCTGCAACCGGGAACCGCTCCATGTACTTTTTTCTACCAGCCCTGATAAGTCGTTGCCTTTGTGCTTGATAATCACTCTTTAATCACCAGCTTTCGTAATTTGTCCGCATTATTAATAGCCAGCGTTTTAAGGTTATTCGACTCCGCAACTCGGCGCCAGTGTTGATACTTTCCATACGCCTTCTTGGCCACATCGAGCACGTCCGCGGCTTTTGTAACCATCGTTGCCTGTGTACCTCGCACTCCTGCATCCGGTCGGCCTCGAAGCCCAGTAGTTCTATTGACCTGATTAGGATTATTTGCCGACGGAGTAACAAGCTCAGGATATTCCGCTAGTTGCAGACTGTAATAGATATCTCCCGTGTTGTCCCGTTTTGAAGGATTGAATTCTTGAATAGCCATCATGAGGTTAATATCGAGCGACGGAATAATCACCCGCACCGGCTGCCGCAACTCTTTCCATTTTTTCAATAGTTGAACGCATTCCGTTGGCTGTTTATAGTCACCGACGACAAAAGGGTACTCATGGTCCGGATGTGGAAAGAATGATTCGAAAGACACCGTCTGCAGCTTAGGTAATCCAAAAATGAGAGCCTCTCCTCTAGCCGCGATATTCACTGTGCGATTATTCTGCCCCATCGTGCTGTCAATCTGATGTGGCGTCACAGGAAATGCTAAACGCTCACCGCCGCAACTTAACACTATTGTTTCACCACGTCGTGAAGGGGCTCCAAGAACAATAGAGAGAATATTTAATACAGAGCCTAACTTCATACAGAAACTTCACCTCCGAAATTACCAGCACCTTCAGCAATCAATCGATATAGTTTATACACTACTTCATCAATGTCTGCCTTTTCGCGAATTATAAATGTATTTCCGCTAATAGAAAGTTTTATATCGCCTTTACTGCGCTGTACCGGTCCACTTGGCACTTGCAGCACAGGTATTTGCTCCGGCTGAAGAAGCGGCTTAACGGCCTCAATATGTCGAGCTGCATCATCACTAAGATGAATCGGAGTAAATGCCCTCACATCTTGCGTAACTAAATCAGATGTCTCCGGCGATTTAATTACCGAAGACCTTACTTCATCTTGAATAATCCGCTTTGTTTGCCCAGCAGGGTATATCCTAGTGCCCCCGGCTAAGTCTATTAACTCTTCGCCGTGTTCATTGATTGTCGTCAAGCCACCCGTAAAGTACATTGTCCCTAGAGCATTTCTTTTTGGAGGTTTTTCACTACTAAAAAAACTATACGTCCCCTCTAATAGACTTCCTCCACTGCCTCCAATTTCAGAAGGCATCGAAATTCCCGAGGCCAGCGTGCTCAAGGTATTAAATTTAGACCGCAGCGGGCCGATGATGTTTTCTTCAAACCACCCAGTAATTCCTTGCCAAACCGCCTTAGCCCCCGCCACCGCATCACTGAACGCAGATATAATTGATTCTTTTGCACTATTTACTGCTGATACAAGCGGCTGCCACACATTCACATCAAACCATCCTTGGCATTCGCCCCACGCAGATTTAACACTTTCCCAAGCACCTTTCCAAGCCTGTGCCCGGAGGTCTGCCATCTGCGCCTCTTTAGAGTTTGTCTCCTCGGTAATACTGCTGAGTTCCGACTGTGATTGCCGATAGTTTTCTACAGCCTTATCGCCGGCTTCCTTAGTTTTATTACTAATCCAGTCCGTGACCGTTCCCCAATTTTCCATGAGTGCTTCACCACCCATGTAGCCGCCGATGCTACCTAAGACCCCGCCAATGGCGGCACCGGGAATGGCACCCACGCCGCCAAACGCGCTGCCGACAGCACCGCCGATAGCGGCACCGGCTTTACCACCAACCCAAGCGCCTGCTAGACCGCCAGCTACATTCGCTGTAGCCTGCATCCGTTGCCCAGGTTGAGCCGTAGCAATTTGATACGCGCCTGTGATCACTGGCAGCCAGCCTACACGCTTAGCTACAGCCTTAACCGGTTTTAATGCGTAACCGCCAACCTTCTTCGTAGCGTCAAACCCTGCACGCCAACGACTGCGTGGTTTTGTTGGAATTGGTGATTCTCGTGGAATTGAAGGCTTGCCCTTTGTTTTTGTCCCATCAGGGCCTACGCCACTATCTGTACCGGGCACTACACTACCGTTGACATATACCGTTGCGGCATTAACGGTCATATCACCGATGCCAGGTATCCCTTGCGAACCGCTCCTAGGAAGCTGTTGTTTCTTTTTAGGCGTTCCTTTGAGCCAATCGTAGGCCCGGTATCCCGTTTGCCCCATTTTCCACAACGCTTTTCCCGCTTTATATGTAACAGCCGTAGCCCCAATCGTTGCTATCCACGTGCCTAGTGAACCGTCAAATTCGTACAATGCTTTCATTGTATCGCCGACTACACGCGATAATAATGTATAGAGTGCATCGCCAATGCCTCCACCGTTTTTAATCGATTGTGTGACTTCGTCTATTACACTGTTTGCTTCCTTCACAATATTTCTCAGCTGCGCCCCCGGTCCATTGTCATCACGACCGTAGAACAACGTCAGCATAAATTCATCCCACTTAGAACCAAACGATTTCAAATCACCTGCAAGGTTATCATTCATGATTTTAGCGACTTCATCAGAGCGCCCTTTTGCCTCATCAATAGCTTTCGCTAATCGATTGAATGCCGCTTCATCTTTATCAACGATGGCAATGAGTCCACTCATCCCTTCTTGCCCGGCCAGCATAGATGCATACTGTGCTTTTTGCTCTTTATCAAGCCCTCTAAAGGATGTTCGCAAATCTGTGAGCAACGTTCTAAACGACTTCATCTTGCCGGAAGAATCTTTCATAGATATGCCCAACATATCCATAGCCGCACTTGATGTTTTCGTCGGCGCAGCTAAATTGGTAAGTAAAGAACGTAACGACGTACCGGCTTGCTCACCTTTAATACCTGCATCTGCCATGGCTCCAATCCCGACAGCTACGTCTTGTACACTATAGCCTAGCGCTCCAGCTAACGGTGCTACATACTTAAAGGTATAGCCCATTTTCCCAACGTTTGTATTGCTGCTCGTAGCAGCTACTGTCAATACATCCGCAAAGTCGCCCGCCTGAGATGCCTGCATATGAAACGCTGTCATAGCATCGGTCACAATGTCCGACACTAACGCCAAATCCTCCCCGGAGGCAGCTGCCAAACTCAATACGCCCGGAAGGGCACCGATAGATTCGTTTGTCTTCCATCCGGCCATAGCCATATATTCCAGTGCCTTTGCTGATTCCGTGGCGCTAAATTGCGTCGTAGCTCCGGCTTGCCGAGCCGCGGCAGTTAATCGTTTAAAATCATCTGTCGATGCACCGGAAATTCCTTGCACTCGTTTCATCTGCGCTTCGAAGTCTTTAAACGTGCTAATTGCACTCGATACGCCAAGCCCAACACCAGCCATACCAAGCATTTGCATAGGCACGCCCATAGTCAAACCGGCAGCCGTTTCGGAAAGCCTGCTTTTTACCTTTCCCATCGTCGGAGCCGTCGCATCTCGCATGGACACGGTGGCTGTATACACCTTACTGCTGAAGGCTTTAGCTTTTGCCGTAACATTACGAATCGTAGTAGTAGCGTAATCTTTAGCACGTAACGAGGTACTGTATACACTGCGCAGGCCGCCCAATGACGATTTTGCCTTGCCTACTTTTACGCCGAGCTCATCAAAGGCACGACCGGTACGTTTCGTTGCCGTGTCCGTTTTATGCAGGATTGGATCCAGTGCTGACGTACGCTTAATGAATTGCTCAAAGTTTGTAGACATCTTGTTGATGTTAGCACTCATATTATCTTTAAGCTCAATAACGGCACTCAGTCGCTGCTCTTCTGCCATAGATTACACTCCTTTCTTTTCGTATAAGCCCCATGATGCATATTTTATCTGCTGTGCTTCCCGGTCGCGTGCCGCTTCCATAGCGGCATGACAAAACAGCTTATCTGTAGTTGATAAGCTAAAAAAATAGTCCACAGGATGACCGCGTTCAATTAAAAAGGCGGCTGTCGCCGCCTCCCAGTCATCCTCTATTAGTTTTTTAGTTCATCATGGAGTTTTGCTTCAATGCCTTTGCCAAAACCGGCAGTTCTTAAAATTGCTTTCGTTAGCTCACCGATTTCGCCGGGTAAGAACAATTTACGCACAATGTCGATAGGCTCTACACATTCATACGCTTGTTGAAGCTCTTTATCTTTTAAGTTAGGTGCTGTTATCATGCTTAAAACAAGGAATTGTTCTGCTTCAGATGTATCATCCATTGTGCTCATTTCTGCCATGAAGGAGAGTGACGGCATTGTTGCCGTCACGGTCCCGATAGATGTATCAAAATCATAGGTCTGTTTTTTCTTAGCTTCAATAGATTCTTTTTTTGCGATTAAATCTTGTACACTTACTGCCATGTCTATATACCTCCAACATTATTCAACAAATTCAATGAATTGTGCATCTTCCGGCGTGAAGCCAAAAGAAAACTCTTTTTCCACTACTTTGCCTTTTTCAAAAGCAAGCAATAATAATTCGTTAAACCATACATTGTCTAGAGAAATACGTTCGTTTTGTCCACCTACTGCGTCCGGGTCTGCTAATAACCCTACGAGCGTCGCCCGTGGATCGCGGCCCGCTTTCCATTCTTCCAGATACGCATTGATGTTCCGGTTGATGACGCTGCGAATCGTAAGCGTCCCTTCCCCTTTGAGTCCGGTAATTTTGCTGTCGATGGAATTACCGATGTAAACATCCTCGCGTTCTGCCGTCACTTTCGCTTCAAATTTAGAAATTTCAAACAATAACTCGCCATCCCACCATACACGCCCGTGGTTACCGTTCCACCGTCGGCGACCGCGATATTTAATATCCTGTGCATCTCTTCCCATATGCCGTTACCTCCTATTACATTGTGAAATCGATCGTCAGATTTTCCATTGCGTCAACAAATACTAAGTTACCAGTCAAGCACACCTTGTCGCCGGTATTGTACTTACGAATTTCCATCGCACTCATTTCCTCTACATTCGCACCGTCGAGAATCGCATAATTCCGCTGGAATTTCTCATCAATATCGATAGTATTCTTACCGTCTTTATCAAGAATATTCCCTTTCAGCCCGTCAAAGTATACCATCGCGGCAGCGCAGAATAACATTTTATGATCATAATCATTAATGCATTTCCCCGCATAGTACTTCTTGAACGTATCGCGTAGGTCATCCGTAACCATATCTACGCCTTCCACAATTTTGATTTTGCGGAATTTCTCACCAACATCTGTCGTAAATGTAGTAAGCGAGTTGCCGGCACGCGCAATTTTAACACCGTCACCGTCTTCCTCATCGATGAGATGTAGCTCGCCCTTGTCGATGAGCATATTAATGTCCTCGTGCTGGCGTGCCGACACAACCTCCGTCAACTTATAATAGGTTGCGCTGCGGTCAAGAGGCAGCCCCGCTAAAATACCGGCAATACGACCTGTGTATTCCGTAGCTGTATATGTTTTGTACACCGGAGTGCCATCTTCACTTTTCCCATTTTGTACCTTAATGTCCTCAGCACAGAAATTAACAATGCCCTTGTCGTCCGCTGCTTGATGTGCCAATACAGCCTTGAATGTTTTGCGCTTAATATTACGTTGTGTTTTAATCCAGGACGCAATATCTTGTGCTTCTTGTTCGGTCGCATTTGGCGCGCATAACCAGTTAAATTTAATAGTATCAATAAGTTTTAATACATCGGCTAACGTGTTCTCTGCACTTTCAACTTCCGTGGTAGGCACCGTATAGAGCAGAATACGAAGCGGTGTCCCCAGCAGCGTCTTTTTAATCAAGTCCACATTACCCTCCGAAATCCCTTTTTCGGGAATATCTGCTACATCATTAATGCGATACCGTTTGATTTCATCAACAGTTTCATTGTGGAGAATCATTAGTACAATGCCTCGCGCCGACCGCTTTATTGCCGTAGTGCCCTTAGTCCGAAAATTGATGAAAATCTCCGGCATGCCAAACAGCTCTTTTTCATTTGCCATCCTCATTACCTCCTACATAATTAATTGTCACGTCAAGCTCCCTCATGAGCTCATATGTAATCTGTTCTTGCTCTTCATCTGTGAAGGCATCAGTGAAATCTAAGTCAAACATATAGTGCAATATACCATCGACGATGGTTTGTTCTGCCTCCATGATGGTAATCGCTCTATCCTCGACATAAAAAATAGGCCGTATGAGCTTTTCTAGCTCATCAGCCATTAGGTAGAGTTCTTTAGTTTGTATCCGCCCATTTCTCTTCGGCGGTGTAAACATAATATCAACCTGGATATATCTGTCGAAATATACGTCATCAAACGACTTAGACCGTATACTCAAATCGATATAAAAAAAAGGCCTATCGGCCTGTATCACTTCATCGAAGCTAACATCATATTTAAGTTTGGAGAGCTTCTGTACAAATGCTCTCTGAATAGCACGTAAGCTAAGCATTTAATATGTCCCCTATCACCTTGGCTATACGCTCAGGGTATTCGTCTTTGAAATTGTCCATGGCCGTATGTAACATCTTGCGCCCTTTGACTACCCCCTTGCCCCCTCGCTTACGATGCCCATATTCAACATGTCTTACATAGTGTGTCTCGTTATATACTTCGCACCGACCATGAATAACATCTGACTGTTTCCAGTCCTCACGCAATTGCCCCGTATCGACCGGAGTAAGCTCCATCGTATCGCTTTTGACATCTTCAGCCATCTGCTTAACGCAGGTATCAATTTTTTCCGGTCCTGCTTTCCGAATACGATCGAGTTTGTCTAAAAATGCCTCATCTCCTTCAAAGTGAAACGGCATCTGCATCACCTTCCTTTGTTAAGCGCACCTCTTGATGTGTCCCATACTTGAACCCATCAGCAGCGAATAGTTCATATCGTTGCCCGGTATGCGTTGTTACCGTGACAGTATCGCCGGCAATAATATCATATGCAGGGGACAAGCACAATACCAACTCCGTTGCCGCTGTCAAAGCTCGCGGTGTATCAGTAGCCGTCAATGCATTTGCTGATTGTATCGCTAAGTGACACGGAACATTCTCATAGACAATTTTATTCTCGTAAGCCAGCGCCCCAATATCATCATATCCATCACCGGCACGAGATACCGTCGCAGAGTCTTTCCAAAAGTAATCAGCGAAATACCGGCGATAGTTAGCAGTATCAATCATCGTGCCAGCCTCCGGTACAGATTCAGTGTTGGACGTAACAATTTAAACTCTTCATCTTCAGTAAGGCCATATATAGGCGTACTATTCACCGCAAATTCAATACGGTTGTCCTTTTCCTGAATCGCCTTTACTGGCGCATCCTTAGCGATTACCTCTCGCTCAATGTTCTTCATTACAAAGTCTAACGCTGTATACAGTAGCGTATCTGGGAAATCATCACGATGGCAATAGTCAAGTACCTTCTTCACAAAGCTTTGCACAGACAACCGCATACGCGGGGTATCATAATCCGGACTAACCTCAATTAGCATATTGCATATTTGCGTCACTGCATCGTCATAGCTAATATATGTCGTCATTGAATCACCTCCTAAAAATGGATATGAAAAAACCGCCTGTATAGCCTAGGCGGTTAATATCCGAACTCTTTAAATATCTTTTTCACAGCTTCACTGTTTGCCCATCGTTCTTCCTCTTCTAAATCACGAGGGCGTGGATTAGACAAAGCTTGTTTAAACTCCTCCGTGGCAAACTCGGTATCATCAATAATAAACAATTCACCGTTATCAGTATTTAACTGTTTTTTCTTTTTTGACATACCGGATTGCTCCTTTCTTGGCCAACTGATCTAAGACGCCTTCAACCTGATGTTCTATTAGCCCGTCCTTGTTTCTTTCATTATAAAGCTTTTCAAAGAGCATATCAACATCTCCATTGCGATTGATATTGCTAATGACATATATATCACCCACCCCGGTGACAACAACTGCCGTATTAACGAACGGCCTTGCCAAATATGCCCGTATGTCAGCTCTCGAAAAGCCAGTGTTATTTGGGTGATTATGTACAATAATTAAAGAATCTTTTCGTGTCAGGTATTCTACTGGGACCCTAATCCCAACTTCATTCGCATTTTCATTTCCCATAGCCGTTCCCACAACAGTGCCTTGTGTAATATCAATAAGCGCTGTTCGCTCCTGATTCTTGCCATTAGTAAGTGCTAAGCAAAGCATTGCTTCTTTATAAAGTGCTTTAGTAGCGTCTTTGGGCAACCCTAGCATATCGAACTGCTTACGGTACTGGTGGGAGTTAAGGTATTGTCTGTCTGCAAGGTAAGGATTAGGTGCATCCGATTTTGTCGGTTTAATCTTAGGCCCCGTATTCTTCGGCTGCTTAGCGGTAATTGTACGTTCCGCTTTCCATTCGTCCAGCGTCTTCGTCTTGTCAATATACACGGCCTTCCAATCTTCATATACCATATCGTTAGGTACATAGATTGTACCACCATTGGCATCTTTCGCAATGCGTTTCCCCTTCCGGTAATTATAGCTCTTGCGAGAACTAACAATAACTGACCGGCAATGCGGATGAAGCGGTGGAGCATTCAGCCCTTGCACCACCTCATCAATAGGATATATCTTGCCGTCATGGTCTCTACATTGCGCAGAAGTCTTCTTATCAAGTGTGGCCACGAATTTAAAGTACTTCATACCGGCATCTTTGATGCTATCGATATGAGCTTTATTCTGAATGTAGTTATGCTCCGTCCGGACAAGCCGGATGGCATTTTTGTATGCTACATTCATTCGCTTAGCTACATTACGAGCCATAGTCCGCACATCAGTTCCACGGTGTAAACCGTTAACCACTTCCTGCTTTAGTACACTAGCAAGTTTATCCGCGTTGCCCCAGATACGCTCGCTGTAATTTTTGCCTGACCACTGTGTGCGTAACGCGGCTTTCACATCGTCATTAGAGAGATGTACAGGCACGTTCGGTACGTACTTTCTAATATCGAAGGCCGATTGAAGAAAACCTTCTTTGTATTGACTACCAAGAAATATATCCATCGTTGTACTTTGCTTGCGAGCCAGCTTATCCACCTCTCGCAGTACTACGCTGTGCAATTCGTCGAGCCGGTTAATCCGACTGCGCATAGCGAGCGTATTAAGTTCTAATAACAGTTTACTGTCACCGGTTCGTTCTATCTCTGACACATAATCCGAGATATCCATTCGCCAATCTTGGAATTCATCGCTGGCGATAAGTTTACGAGCCTCAGAGATAGATACACCATTTTGCGCACTAAATCGCCCATATAGCGCATCAATCTCTTTCTGAATAGCACGTAATGAACGGCGGTACAGCCGTGACAGTTCTTTTTCTATCGTCTGTTCAGACAACTTTCGAGCCGCCGCCTCACGTTCGATATTACGATGCTGCCAATACTCTTCCGCCGTCATAGGCTACCTCCGTTATAACGTTGCGTCCGCCTGATTGATTTTGTGCTTGAAAGCAACCATGCGAATGTCCTTTGGTTCGTATACACGCTTCCAATTTGTTTTATCTTCAAGTTCCTCAGGCGAAACCGATTCAACATTTGCTCGCTTAGCATTCTGCCATGCAATTCCTCGTGGGTGTAAGATGAAAACTCGACGCGTAATGAGGTAATCAATGCCGGCGCCAATCTTTGGATCACGCGCAATTTCTGAAGGCTTGTGTCCTACCGGGGAACCATTACCTAATGCTATTGCGCCACTACCGAACAGATATGTAGTATATACATCCCCATCAACAGGGCACCCATCATCCACAATAACCCGGCGACCTTGATAGGTATCGAATTCAACGTCTGTAGAGTCGCGTTGTGTATCGATTAAGTTGCGCTTCTTCAAATACGATTTTGTGGCGCTGTGCATTACCACGCCTGTAAGCTGACCTTGTGCGTCTCCAAGCAGCTGTAAAGCATCAATGAAACTTTCAGCGCCGATATTGGCCGCCTTGCCAGTCATCCCGGAAATGTCCAGCACATGATCCTTCATGCTCGTTGAAGCAAATACACCTTTGAGTATAGAAATTAGCTCAAGCTGCATTTGACGGGCCCAATAGCCTGCCACTAAATCACCGATAGCCGCCATTGGGTCCGTTCCTGCGAGCGCTGCTGAAAGATTCGTCGCAGCATGCATAGTGAATCGACGAATAGTTGTAGACACATCTTTATTCGACGTGATTTTATTCGCAGCTACTTCTTGTCCTTCAAGCATATTTTGTGCACGGCCGGACAAGTCTTCAAAGAACGGCATGTTGTGCGTCGGTGCCGCTTCCGAAGCTAATTCATCAAATTTCTTTGAATTAACTACAATACCGCTATTGTATAAAGCAGAAAGTTCCATAGTTCGTTTGATGCTATATTTATCAAAAAACTCTGGCACAATTACGTCACTAATAGTAGTCTCTCCCATATTAATTCCCTCCTAACAATTAAATTACTACGCCCGCTTCAGCTGCTAACTGCCGGGCCTGTTCTGGGTTTTCTCTGAACAGTCTGCCCTGTTCAGTAAGATTAAACGTCTCTTTAGCGAACGGATTCTTTGTCGCCGGGCCTGCACCACCCTTAGGTGTATAGCCTGCTGACTTAGGTTCCTCTTTCGCTTTGAACAAAAACGCTTTTTCTTTCTTCAAGGTTTCCAGCTGTTCCTGCAATCCGGTGAGTTTACCGTCGTCACCGAGGACGATTGTTTGACGATTAATTAAGCCGGCGACGATATCTACATCCTGTGCATCACCGGATACGGCTAAGCGGATGGCATTATCTACTTTCAAAGCTTTCATATCCTCTTCGAACTTCTTAGAGGCTGCTTTGTTAGCTTCTTGCAGTTTATTAATCTGTTCCTTCAGCGCATCTGTATCACCACCCGCTTTCTGAAGCTCCGTAAGCTGCTTATCCCGCTCCGTCACCGTTTCGGTGAGTTTCTTTTTCTCCTCGCTGACCTCATTAAAGCGCGCTACAGGTACATACTGACCTTTTAGAAACGAATTGATTTCTGCCGTAGCATTCGCCTTTTTTTCATCTGCGATGCCTAATTTCGCTAATAGTTCATCAAGTGTCATTCTTGTCTCCTTCTTCAGTTTTTACCGTGGTTTTCTGACCCACGCCATCAGGATACATAGAGTCTTGCTCTTCTTCAGCTTGCAGCTCTTTTTCCTCATCCTCTGCATTATCGACAAAGGGATGATTTTTTAAGATTGTCTTGCGGCTAACAACACCCATCGATTGGCTGCACATAGCAACCAATTCGGCATCATTGCGGATGCTCGTCCGTGTCCACGTCTGTGTAATCGTTCCGATATCGTCTCTGCCTTTTGAATGACATATTGCGCGTATCAGCCGATTAAATCCGAGCCGGAACTCCGTTTCTGTCATTCCCGCCTTTAGCTCAAGTAACGAATAGAGAAACTTCATCGCCTCACCGCTTGTACCATCGAGGCCCTGCTGCGTTGGATCAACGCCTTGCCCGTGGTCAAAGATGGCTTTACGAGTCGTATCTAGCATTTCTTTCCTCGCTTCGACCGGAATATCTATTGTCAGCGTCGATACCCCGCTGCGATCGTCTGCGCCCATGCTGTCGATCTGGACTGTTTTCTTGAACTTCAAATCGTTTAGAAACTCGAAGGTGTCTTGCCCTGTGTAGTTAGTCAAAATAAAAATGACCTCTTGCACATCTTCGAGGTCATTAAGAAATCCGCTGTACACTTTGTCGTACGCATCAATCAATTTTTTTACGCGCGACAAGTCACTTGACTCTATGCTGTTGTTTCTGAACTCAACAAAGGGGACTGCTCCCATATTATGCTTGTACACACTCGTTTGCTTTGACTCTCCATTGTCAATTAACTCAAACACCGGAGCATACTCTAGTAGGTCAAGGTCTCCGCTCCGCGTACGAAACACTTCACACTCCGTATCAGTCCAGTACTCGTACACGGTATACGTTTCGCCGCTGTCATCGTCAATATCCTTATACGTCCGGAGAACCGCCTTTACTTCATGAGCTATTGATGGATCATGAATTGAGATAATCTGCTCCGATGGAACAACCGCCCAGCGGAATGTGTTGTTATCATCAATCCAGTAATGCACCCATGCCCTTCCGGCATTACACGCTCTCACGCATAGCTCTTGGGCGTTTTTGGTATACATATCTCCGAGCGTTTCTGCAATGTACTGATTCAGCACATCGTCTTTGACATCAAACAGCGGAGGGGCGGTAAACATATATGCCACTTTTTGGTCTACTAGCAATGGGTAGAAGGCATTCGCTACTCGATTATCCGCTGTGCGCAGAGGGTTTTCTTTCTCTCCCTCGAGTTTGCGTCGTCGTTTATCCTGACCTGGCGCTGTGAGGATATCATTCTTCACGCGATAATACCTGTCTGCCTCTATAGCTTGCCGTGTAAATCCTTCGTGCCCCTGTATATGTTTTTTAATGAGCTTCTTTGCTGCTTCTAAATTCAACTATGTCACCTCCTTTCGCGGCGTGTATATTCTTCAACAGCGTAGCGCATCGCATCCATTAGATGATTAAAATCATCTATAGGGACGTTTAGTTTCTTGCCTGTAGTATCTTCGTCCCATTGATAATTTTGAATTTCAGTAATGAAGTTCACACATTGCGGATGAATGATAATTTCAAAGCCTTGTACAAACTGAATACCTGCCCGGACGCTGTCCTGTCCTTTGCGAGACGGGCGCATTCGCCGGATGCCTTTTCGGCGAATTTCTGCGATAGATTTAGGCTCAGCACTATCCGCCACTATCCGTTCCTTTGCATACCCCATGTCTGTAATCTTCTGCGCTATTTCGTCATTAATAAGACCTCTTTGATATATCTCATCGAATACATACAGCTTCTTTTTCCCCACGTCAATTAGGCCGCAAAAAAGGGCGGTCGGGTCATTAGTAAAACCAAAATCAAGGCCAAACACAGACCGAACGCCCTCTTGTTTAGAGATGTCATTCACATTAAATTCTCTGATATTCCAATTTTCGTATACTAATCCGTCAACAACGCCCCATTCCCCTAGGCCTGCTACCTTGTAGCGCTTTGGATTTATTTCCTTCATACGCTCAAAAACTTTCAAGTCGCTTTCATCAAGAAATTCATTGCACATGTAATTAGTTGTAATCGCCAACGTATCCTCATCAGGGTTATCGAAAAAGCGCTTCTTTATCCAATGTCCCTCGTTCCATGGATTCAGCGAGAGCGTAAATTGCTTATACAATCCCGGAGGTGACTGACCACGAATCGATTCGTCAAGCATATCAAAATCTGCTTCATTCATGATTTCGTACGCTTCTTCAATCCACACGAAACACAGTACACCAACATCAACCGCAATGGATGTAATTTTCAATGGGTCATCTAAACCGCGAAAAAATATCTTTTGCCCCGTGGGCTTGTAGGCAATCTCCAATGGCGATAGCTTGCAATCAAACCATGCTTCTACACCTAGCCGGCGCATTGCCCAGCGTAACTGTGCGTAGCAGCTATCCTTTAACGTTCTAAATGTTTTACGCACAACTAATACATTTGCTTCCGGGTACTTAATGATGTTAAAAATAAGATTAAGTGCCGTTGTAGCCGACTTCTTGCTCGCACGACTACCTTTAACAACCCGATAGCGTCCTTTGAATAGCCAAAAATCGCGATATCCTTTGCCCACGATTTCCGGCAAGGAGATTATTCTATGGCTCAAGGTCATCCTCCCCTTTTATTACTACAGGCACAATGCTGTCAACTTTGACTTTTTCTGTAAAGAGCTGGTGACGCTTGCCCATTAACTCGGCCGCCTTGATACGGTCGCGGGCGCTTACTTGCTTCTTTACAATACGCGCCTCGCTATAGCCTTCCCCCGAGCCTTCGACAACAATCACTTCTTCTTCCAAGTCGCCACGGATTGTCTTCGATAGAAACGCTTCCACTTCGGCAGCAGACGCTATCGCCTTCGTAAAGTATTCAGATCGCAACTCTTGAATCCGGGTTTGAACCTTAACATTTCTTAACAGCCTACTTGCTGTTGCTTCCGCCGTTTTTTCACTGTATCCTGCCCTAATAGCCGCCTGCGTAGCATTTAAATCAACTAGATATTCTACACAGAATTTTTCTTGTTTCGGTGTTAATTTATCATTAGCCACACAGGCCCTCCTTTCACTTTAATACATCGCCACTAGGCCGTTTATACCGTCTGTTCTCCTTACGGATTTTTGGCGTCTTACTTTTAATCAACGTATCCGGCGGTGCATATGATCGACACATACCCTCGATACGAATCGCATGCGCCTTGCACCAGCCTTTTCGGTTGTTCAAGCAATGTTTTTTCTCACAGTACACATCAGTCAATATCTCACCGCCTTTCTTTGCATAAGAAAAAGACACCGCTCTCGCGATGCCTTTTTCAACTATTCTTGCTATAGGAGTGCTATATGAAAACCAGTAAAACCAAGCAACTAACGTTTTACCCAATTTCAACACACTATCATTATAAAATATTCATTCCGCCATATCAACGACAACATTCCGCCAAATTGCCAACTCCCCACAAAAGTATCGAAAGCTCAGATATACCGCGGCTCGCCAGCCTTTCAGCCGTCCTTTGTGACACTCCAATTCTGTTGGCGGTGGCACCCATGTCTTCTCTTTTGACATAAACGCGCCATATTACCTCGAAGGCTTTATCCCCTTTCGCTTCACAGCTCTGCCGGTATGCCAAGAGCATTGTGTTTACATGAGCAAGCATGACAATTGTTTTTTCCCTACTCTGCCTGATGGCGGCAACTTTGATGTGTCCCCGGCGGTCGAAGGTATCTGTTAAGACCGCCTTAAATTCGTTTGGGTTCATATCAACGATTGACACAACGGCGTTATCAATATGCTCATGTAGCCGGTCATATTCTTTCAGCAATTTCTTTGTATTATACAACAGTCGCTTGCGTCTATTTTTCGCAGCCTCTTCAATCTGTTCATTGAATACCCTAATCGCAGTGCGTGATGCAAGAGCGATAATCTCTTCTTGCGACAACACATGAGTTTCCTGATTTTCTATCACTGATGCGAGTCCTCCTTCAAGTTTCTTAATTTGCCTAAAAGCGATTCTTTTCTCGATGCATCAAACATCTCTTCTAAGTTACGAACACGTTGACTGAGCATCCAGTAGTTTTGCCACAGTTGATCCTTCTCTTCTATCGAGTCAGAAATGGCCCTGTATATTCTCCACCCTGCATATATCGCGCAAGCCGTAATTGATATCAAGCCTATTATTTTTAATAACATTTCCATTTTTTCCTCCATAATTACTTCAGAACTGCTCTATCCTTTGCATTTTAAATCTAAACGTTACCGTATCGACAATCAAATTAAGTATGTCACCATCTGACTTCTCTATGCGTAGTAAATCACTAACAATATAAATATTTCTCCCCGCTATAATTTGCGCTTTATCTTTTTGCAACATCATTACTGCTGTAACACCGCTCATAGCACTTAGTATATTCTTTTTCACATTCACAACATGCACTATCATCTTACATTCTCCCTTTATTTGCCATTTTATAAATTGCTCCTTCTAAATCATTTAAATAAGTTTCACCAACTTCAATTACTTTTGATAATTGTGTGCTAGCATTAATCAACATTTTATTATCAGGGCCTGCACTCTTTATTCGCTCATCAATAACCCCCTTTATTAGCTCCCAGCATTTATTCATCATTGTCGCGTTCAAATATTCTTCTATCTTTTCCTCTGCTGTTGTTTTCTCGTCGCTATAAGAGGTTAGCAATTGTTTAATTTCTATGCATCGTCCGCGCGGTAATAAATCAAAATCATCCTCCAAAGGGAATGGATACATTTGATATCCTTCTTCCGGAACTTCATAAAATATAGAATTGATACACTCTCTTCGTATTGGCTTTTTCTTATACGCAGAGGCTCTCAGTGCCTCGTTCTCGTCTCGGGCAAGATACCGGTATCCATTGTCATACAAAAATTCTAATAGCTTCATGTAATTCATATTATTCACCCTCATCCTCAAATGCAGGCCATATTTTTATAATAGCCCGCGGATTTTCTTTATCTAACCCGCAAATTCGTGACAAATTGTAACACAATATCCACTTATCATCTTCAATGATGCCGGCGGTCTGTAATATATCCGACGTCGCCTGCAGCAATCCGACCAAGTCCGGCCACCACCGTCTGTCCGGAAGCCAGTACAAGAACTCCACTTGTACCGGTCCGGTGATTGTCGGGAGGTGTAACGCTTTAATCTGCTTCACAGCATCACGTTCATATTTAATAAATGCTTCCGATGGCAGCACTCTTGTAAAATTTCCTCGACGCACAACCCGGCTACTGTTTTTCTTCGTGGCCGGTCTCCCGGTAATGACAAATTTCATCCAAACAATCCTTCCAACGGCTCCGCCGGGTTTTCCAGCATCAGCACTCGATCACTCACTTTCCTGCGATGCTTCTCTAGCCGGAGTAGCCATTTATATTCAAACTCCAAGCGTTCCTGGCTTTCCGGAGCGGATTTCCCTGTGAACATACCTTCATCGCATATGTGACTACGCAGACTCTGCGTGATAAGTAGAAGCTCCTGAGATGCCTCCTTCATGAATTCAAGTTCAGACATCATATCGCATCACCTCCGTCAGGATGCTTGTTCCTCTGCTGCTTTCACTGCCATTTCTGTTTTCTCGAACAAATTCATCTGTGCGCGCCGCCCACGGGCGAATAGAGTGAGTTCATCTATAAGGTTTGCTACAATAAGCTGCATCCCGCCTACAACCACAATGCGCTGCGTTTTAAATTCCAATCTATCGCCTTTCTCATACGTGCCGACGCCATAAAGTTTAATTTGCCCCGGTACATCATCTGCGCCATAGTTAAAGAATTCAATTTTGTAAAACGATACGTCTTCAAACCCTTGGAGCGGCTGTACTAATCCTAATACATATTTTTTCATTGCGCCCCATACCGCATATAATTCCGGACGAGGGAGCTGCTCTGATGTCAACGATACTTTATCGTTACAGCTATCGAGGGAATCATCGCTGTATTTTAGTTTTATTTTATCCTCATATATTTCTGCTGACGAAATATACATACTATCGCCTCCTGCTATGCGTCTGCAACGGTTACATATTTACCGGTCGCATTTTCTACCTTGCGTATGAACAAATCTGCATCTGAATTATTATCTGAGAGATGTAGCAATCGTATTTCTTTCACTTTAGACAAGTCATTTGCGAGAAGCCATTCTATCGCATTGTCGATAGAGAAATGACTATGCAACAATCGCTTGCGCATCTTACTGTGCATCTCACTTGTCATATAGCGCCGATTTAAAATGTCCACGCTATAGTTGGCCTCTACCAATATGTGCGTCAAATCTTTGAACGTATACCGACAATAATAGGTATCTGTGATATATACCAGCCTCTCATTGCCGGCGCATAGATAAAATCCAACACACGGCACATCATGTTCTAGTCGGAACGCCCGCACAATCCATGGTGTTTCGCCTTCAAAGCGTACAAAACCATCTTCCGGAAGAAGCTTCACATAATGATTACTTGCTACCCCGAGCTCTTCTGCTGTTTCACGGAGCATGTAACACGGCACGCCTAGCTTCAGTAGCTCTTCTACTGCTTTAGAATGATCACCATGGCTGTGCGTAATGAACGCTGCTCTAATAGACCTGATAGCCAGTCCTTGCTTCCACAGTTCCCTCAATGGGATACCGGCGTCAAGCATAATATTGTAACCTGCCGTAATCGATACGATATGACAGTTACCACGCGAAGAGGAGCCGAGGCTCCTCACGCTAATCACGGGTATCGGCGAACAGGTCCACGCCACCTTCCGCCGGCTCATCAATTAATTCACCTGTCACCGGATCCATATACACCGGTTTTGGCATATCCGGTGTATCATCTAGCGGCGGTGCCGGCTTACTTTCCAGTTCTGGGATATCAGCTGCCGCTTGCGCCGGCACATCAATGAATTCTTTATTCGCATTTGCAGAAATTGTCGCTTCTACTTCCATATCGGCCATACGGTCTTCCGCCGCCTTCATCAGATTATACGCATCGTCGATTTTCGATGCGTCGATTGTCAGAGCATTATAGGCGGCCCGCTTAATCGTCTTCAAGCACATTTCCGGATACCAGCCTTCGACGTGTTGTTTACCCGTTTTTCGGCCGTTTTCCCATACATCTTTTTCGCCTCCCCAAAATTCTACAGAGGCGCGCGCCGGTTTGCGCTTTTCAATATCGTCAAGTGACATTGTAACGATTTTATTTTTCGCATTCCCAGGTCCATAGTCGTAGTAGTAGAAGCCGCCGACGATGGTCCCTCGGTCAAACGGATTCGTGATTTCAAACTCATAGTTATCACAGGGAGTATTCATGCCTCGCTTAATTACTTTAAACTTATCCGTGCTGTAGATTAATTCACAGATAACCGCCTGCGGCGGGTCAAGGGCGTACTTCTTCGCTACAAGCTCTAAGCCTTTATACCCTTTCATGAATACGATGTTATATTTGCCTGTATGCTTATTCGCATACGGAATGAGATACAGGTGATTACTCTGCTGAGGATCAAGACCCACGCGGCAATGTGCTACCACATCACGCGCCAGCGATGGTAAGTCAATATTCTCCCAGCTATACGGGATTGGTTCCCGGTATTTCTCCGACTTCGCCAGCCGTTTCTCTTCCGCTAGGTTCAGCACATTGTCAAGATTAACAAAGTAATTCTGCCCTAGCCGTTTCTGCGCATCCGTAAGCGCCAGGCCTTTGCCGTTGATGGCCGTCATCTCCTTGCTGACCATCGCCAGGAATCGTTGCCCCATTGTGGGCTGTGTTTCTTGTGTTGTCGTTACGTTAGACATACTTCTACCTCCTAATTGCAAATAAGCTCTTTACAGCTTTCATTAACAACAAGCCGGATAACCTGACTGTCGCAATCAATAAACCGTGTTACCGCCTCAGCGTTATCGATGAACACCGGCGCCGTGACATCGTAGTGCTTAGATATCGTATTGATAATATCGAGTCCGATGTTAATTCGCGCCGCATTATTGAGCGACCGGAACGGCACATCGTTATACATCGTCTCGCAGCACTCAGTAATGCCACCATTGATCTGCTCTTCAAACAGCTTAAACCGTGCTAGTTTGAAGTTCTCTGCAATGCTATTCTCTATCTCATTGATTTTTATCTTCGTGAACTCTTCAATGAGATACGTTCGTTGCATGAGTTCTTCATACTCAATCGCGAGTGCCCGGTTTTGCTCTTCCAATTCCCGTATACGTTCCTGCGTCTTGACATTAATTTCACATGCAGCAACGTCCATATTCGTTTTTGCTAAATCGATTTTAAATGCGGCAATCTCTTTGTCGATATCAGTTACCCGGTCTGCGGACAATAGTTCCGCATGTTTCACTGCTTCCTCTGATTGCTGAATCGCTACCTGCAGTTGTTTACATTCCTCGTCAGAATTAAAATCGATGCCTGTGTCGAACAGCTTACAACTGAATTCGAAATCATCACGCTCCTTTTCTAACAGCTCGTATTCCTCATTCAGCAATTTATATTTTTGTCGTAATCCTGCAAGCTCCTCTTCTACCTGCGTAAAATCTTCTTTGGCCTTTTCGATAGCCTCTTTCGTCTCTCGCAAATTACGAGATTTTTTCATATTAAACTGCTCACGCGCTCGTTTACGCACCGATTCCACTTGTTCCACAGGCAGCGGCTGATGGCATACATTACAATGCGTATCGATTGTATCCACATACTCTGTCGCATTGATCGTATCGAAGGACATTTGCAGCTCGCTGAGAGTCTTCGACAGCCGTGCTAGAACCTCATGAGCATCCTTAGTACGCCGCCCATTTAGTAGCATCATTCCTTCTAAGTTGTCGAGCTTGTCTGCATACGCGCCAAGTTTACGCTTGTTCGCTGCTTCGCGTTCTCTGGCTGAAGCAACTATCTCATCCTTACGCGCAGCTAGCTTTCTCTTTAGCTGTATCAACTCTCGCTCTTTGTCATGCAAAGCATCTTCCGCCGTGATTAGGGAACGCTCTTTATATTTTGCGTCGATGAGCTTCGATAGCTCATCTCTACGTGAGATGAGGCGATCATAGTCACCAGTATCTTCTACAAGTGTTTTCGCCAACTCATCGATACGCGGCGGAATGAGTTTCAATTCATCGTTAATTGCCCGCCGGCGCTTTTCGATGATTTTCTTCTCATCATCGATGCTACGCTTGCTCACTACCTCTAGCAATGGTTGTAGATTATCGTGACGACTAATGATAGTCGCATCATCTATCTCGCCACAAATAGCAACTAACAGCTTTCTCCTATCCTGCCAACTCATTTGTTCGTTGAAGTAGAGCGGATTTGTAATGAGTTTGAACAAATCTTCCTGAATAAGAGAGCCTATAAACTCTTTGTACTCCTTCTCCTTAATCGGAACCCCGTTCACCTCATATACCGTCGTGTGCCCGGTCAGTTCCTCTGTCGCACTGCCGCGCTTCCGGGTATAGTTTTCCCGGAACGTCCTGCGCAGGGTCACCTCTCCGTCCTTTGTCCGCAGAACTCCTTCCACCGCATGGTCTAAGCGGTGGATCACCTGTCCATCTGGTCCAATTGTCTTGATTTCAAAATCCTTGCGATTCCGGCTATCCTTGCCCCATAGCAGCCAGCAGAATGCATCGAATAGCGTCGTCTTGCCGGTGGCATTATCGCCGTATATTGAAATTGAGCGCCCGTCCGGAATATCTAGTACATAGTCCCGCAAACCTTTAAAGTTTTCTAGTCTTAGTGATAATAGTTTCATAGCATCCTCCTATACAACTGTTGCCTCTATATCAATATCCCGTGTTGCCGGGATTAATTTTCTACTCCGAATCCAGTCCATAACCACGGCATTCATAGTATCGTCACTGGCCACAACTTTGTTGTATGCCAGCTTTGCCTGGACAACCTTCTTCCACCGTCCGTCTTTTTTAGCAATCTCTAAGCAGGCTACCGGCTCTCCGTTATTATTCGCCACCAAGACAACTGCTTTGTCGCCATCTGAGCAACTGCGTCCGTAGCTACCGACGCAAATATGCATACGCTTTCCTGCGTCAATGAGTTGGTTCGTGTTGTCCGGAGAGATGAACCTATACTCTCCCATCTTGGCCACAAACCGTTTATGTACTCGAATTGGCAAATCTCCGCCACGGTCTCGCTGCTGCCACACGAGCAGCGCATCATGAATGTCTCGCATGCGCCGGGGCAAGTTACGAATAGCGTTCTGCTTGTTAAATCGGCTAAGTCCTCTGAACATCAAGAACACATCCGCTAATGCTTGATCTCCATCAAATCGCCTTTCGATGAACTCCACAGTACGGTTATCGCCGTACTGCTTTACCATCGCTTTGGTCAGCATAGTGCATTCTTCTAAATTTACTAGCGGTGTAATTGACCGCCCCAGCACGAATACATCTGAAATTTTGTTTAGCAGGCGCATGATAAGTGACGGCTTATCCGTAAATCCTATCCGCTTAGCGAAGTACGCCATAGATGGATCCTTCGTAATCGCCCTGCGCCACACGCGTCCCGTGAGATTAAATTCACTCATGACTGCATCTACAAACGATATCCCCTTCTTGGTCCGCTCAAACACACCTGCCGGCAATAAATTGTCGTTCATCGTTGACAGCCGGTATAGCGTCAACTGTGTCAGCCTTGATGCATCCGGGGCCAACAGCTTCCAAATCATCGCTCTGATTGGTTGCTCGAAATATCCCTTCTCGTTGCATGCTGTCGGCGGCGCAAAGACATCACGCACTTTATAGCCGACGGTCTTTTCTAGCTTTCGCTTAAACGCATTGCGAAGTACTGTTAGTACATTTCGCAGTCCATCTCGATGCTTACTCGCCCGTGAAGAGCCATTTAAAAATGCCCCCAAGAAGCCTGTTCTATCAATCAGCGCATCATTTCTAAACTCGGTAAGTAAATGAAATGTTTTCCCCGCTGGTAATATCTCAGAAATGGCTTCCCATTTCCGAGTCGAATTGCTACGCATAAAAATAGCTTTTCGCGATTTAAAATCAAAGCGAATTTTCTGACGAACGGCGGCTCTGTCTGTGAATACGTTGGTTTTATCTACCGCCACCGTATTCGCTAAAAATATCAGGTCGATAAAATCTGCCCCCTCCTTGACGGACACATCCATGTCCGTCGGCACAAGCTGGTCCTTCTTAGCAAAATACGTACTGACATTGTCGTCGTATATAGACAATGCCTCTCCGCAAAATGGGCAATAAAAAAATCTGCCCGAACCCACGTACCCGCCTACATTGTATTGCGGGGTAAAGTTTCCGACGAAGGATTCTCCGCATCCATGATGATAGATAGCGGATTGCTCCTTTCCATAGGTATATTCCACATACCGCCGGATAATATCGTATGCCGTCGGAATATAGTAATGTGCTATTGTTTCCATTAGTTGCTCCTATATCTTTTCTTCACTTCATCGTCTTTGCTTCTACGAGCTCAAGTACCTTCTTCTGCAAAGGCAATGCATTGCTTCGTGCTTTTGCCAACGCCGGGCTTGCAGAAATCGCAGCATCTATCCTTGTCGCTTCTTCGCGACGCTCTTCTTCCGCGGCGTATGCCCGCATAAAATGTGCCCGCATAAGCGGAATATTCCCAACGTTGTCGTAACAAATTTCCTGCCAAAATCGTTTAGCTACCGTCTTCACATTATCCGGAAGCGTCTCCAATCCCTTTTCATAGCCATGTGAACCGGCCGCGTGGAGAGCCATGCTCCACGCCTCGTCGGCTGGAATGTACTCTACGCGCTGTACGGCAGCTGATACCTTAGCGCATTCTTCCTTTATCTCTGCAATACTCGGCAAAAACTTGCTTGTATCGATCAAATTAAGGATAGCCGCCTTCACTACAACGGGATTAAGCATTGCCAACCGCTGGATGTATAAATCCATCTGCTCCTCTGTAAAGTCCCTGCGATAGGCGATTTGCAGTAGCCCTACCGCCTTGATAATGTCGCTTAGCCCGGCTTCAATAGTCGTCGGCATCTTTCACACCTCCGTACTTCTCAAGCATCTTCTTTGTTAAATCCACAGCATTACTCTTTTTAGCCGGCGCCGAAAACAGGTTCCATTGCTTACTGTTCCGTTCCCACGTCCGAACCGCAGCCTTCCAGTCCTTCATCTTTGACTTGCCAACCATCCATCCGTTTGACTCGTAGTAGTCGTAGAATTTATCCGGATCGATGTCATTGCCTCGTTCTATACAGTAGGCTCTAACCTCTTCACGGGTCGGCTTAACAAATTGTTTTGAACGGGTGCTTTTCTTTTTTATATTTTCTTTCCCATTGTCTAGTCTAGTCTTGTCTAGTCTAGTCTTATTATTGCGCTCGCCGTGTGGGTCGGCTTGTAGGTCGGCTTGCGGTTCGGGCTGTAGGTCGGCTTGCGGTTCGGCGTGTGGTTCAGTTTGCGGCTCTCTGGTAGCCACAAGGGACACGAAATGGTAAATCGTTGAGAGGTTCCCTTTCCGGGAAGTAAAGTCTATCACTCCAGCCTGTTTAAGCTGATTTCGTGCTCGCTTAACACCGGCCGGGGATAGCTTCGTTTTGGCTTGTAGCGTTGAAATTGACACGGTAATGTCCTTCTGCCATCCTGAACGATTAAATCGATTGAGCAGCGCATACCATAGCGCCACCGCAGGAGTCGAGAGGTCATTGAACTCTAGCAATTCATCGAACGCCTTGGCCTCCTCTATATAACCCATATTTCACCCGCTTTACTAAAATCACCTTCCTAAAACAAATCCATTGGTTCTGCGAATAAATCCACTGTAGCCTCCTCTTCCGGAGTATGTTCTGCCGGCTTAGTTTTTGCAGGGGCGGCTGTTACGGCCGCCTCCTGTTTCACTGACTGTTTCTTTTCGGCAGCTTTCGCTTTCTTAGTTTTCTCTTCATTATCGAGCAATTCGATAACAAGTGATGTTGCCGCAATGCAATCATCGCAGTAACGGAGTGCCGCCTGCTTGCGCGGCTCGTCAGGTATCTTTGCAATCATCTTGCGAATTTCTTCTGCATTACCTTTTACAGACTCCATCATTCCTTTGTTCAGTGCCATAATTTACGCCTCCTCCATTAGCTTAGCCAACTCGGGGGCATACTCATCAGATAGACCGGATAGGCTTGTCAGGCCTTTGGCTTTAACCCACTGATTGAGCTTGATCGTATTGGCCGGCGACTCTTTGTACCAAACTTGTAGCTTCGGTAACAATTCCTTCATCGTCGGGGATTTTCTATTTTCCGGTACCGGCGCAGGCGTTGGTTTCTGCTCCGGAGCTTCTTCCGGAACGGCCGGAATTTCTTCTACTTCCTCTTCCGGATTTTCCGGAACGCTAGGGACTGAGGCAACTTCCTCTTTCTTAGCTACTTCCTGAGCTGGTTCGGAAGCTTTCTCTTGATGTTTAACCTCTGCTGGCTCTTCCTTTTTCAGAGATGTATCTTCAGCACTCTCTCCGGATTCCAATTCCAGCTTCTCCCATTCTTTAGCCGTGTGGACTTGATACCCTAACTCTTTTAAAAATTCAGACATTTCTTTCGATACTTTTCTTAGCGTTCCATCAAATTCAATTTTCATAATGTTCTCCTTGTGTTATACTTAATACGAATAGTTTTTTCTTTAGGCCCTTTTGCCGTTGCCGCGGCGAAGGGCTTTTTCTTTTGTCCGTTGCCGGATATACTTCGCATGGCACAGCGGACATACCTTTTCTACACTGTGAGTTTCTTCTAAATACATCAGGCACTGCGGCCGATGCGTAATCTCTACACCACAATTCTTGCAAATTTGCCTCTTAGCCACGCCGATTCCCCTTTCTTTCTAACTGCGAGATGTCAATTAGACATCCTACTGCCAACATAAATATGCCGATGCTTACGACGAGCAACTCTGTTCCTATAGATGCGTTTGGATCCACATCAAGCGTTGAGACTGCTCCTACGCATAATATCCATCCTGTCACCCACATCAGATATTTGATGCCGTTCATTGTCTCTCACCTCCTTCCACGCTTCAAATTCGGTTACCAAATCCGGGTTACGATTGAACGCAGCCCGGATTTCCCACGCAAGGTCATGGCAGAAATCCTCTAATCTATGCACTCCAGCTCCTCCCTTCCGTCTTTGAAAAAGATAAACCATCGTGTTTTACCTTTCTTGTCTCCTAAGAGCGGCTCACGGCCGATTGCCTTGAATAAGTCTCTCGCCGATATCTGTACCGTTGACCACTTCATGATAAGCGTTCCGCCGGTTGCGAGTACCCGCCATGCCTCGTCAAAGCCAGCCTTGATGTGCGGCTGCCAGTTCTTAGGCAACACACCATACTTACGCGCAAGCCACGAGTTCGCTCCGGCTCGGTTCAAATGCGGCGGATCGAAGATGACGAGTGGAAAGATGCCATCCTCCCATGGTAGATGTCGGAAATCATGAAGAGAGTCCGGTTTGATAACTAGCTTCCGCCCATCTGACATTTTCTCGTCCACCTCACGCCAATCATTGAAGTGGACTGCCGGTGTGTTTTTATTGAAGTAGAACATCCGACTTCCGCAGCACACATCTAATGCCGTCTCCGGATACTCCGGAAATTTATTTTTCATTCGCTGAACCCTCCGTCTTTGTAAATCCATACGCAAACCGAAGTGACGTCGCTAACATTTGTATGAAAAGCGTTAACTCTCTATCTGTTAAGCCCTTTAAATGGCTCGTTATATAATCAACCTTCTGCCCAACGGCTCTCACTAAAAACTTGTATCGAGCTCTGGTAGAGTACTGGTGATTACTGTGCACTTGATTCACTTTGTTCTCCTCCTTTTCATCATCTCCAGCGTTATAACAGTTAATCATATTTAGGCCTTAGAACCACGGTATAACCTTCGGCAATTGGTGTACAATCATATTCATCAATTACTGCAACGGTTATACCGTTTTCATTTACCACTCGAATCTGTGTATACAAATCGCTAAGCATACGATTCTCTTCCTGTTGGTTGTCCATTTATGTCACCTCCCTAACTGCCATATGTTATAATTTCCCTAAAAAGGATGTGTTATTATGTCTAAATACTCTAAAAATCCCACTTCAATTAGCGCCATTGAATCTATTAAAGAATCACGAAATTTTATCAACGACTGTATAAGCAGTCCTTCCTCCAAAAGAGAAGCTGAGTATAAAAACAGGACTGAATATTTAAAAGAATTGCGCAAGTGGCAAGAAAATGAAATCACTCTAACTACCAAGGAAATAGAACTGTTAGTATTGACTATTGGTGAAGGCACCTCTACTTATCAGAAGTTACTCTCTGTCGTCCCTCGCCTAAATTCCGCTACGTTATGTACGTATCTAATTAACCCGCCTGCCCCCAAAGAATTTGCGGGTATGATTTCATCTATAGGCAATCTCTATGATTACAATCCGAAATTCTTCAAGTTAACTTCAACGTCTATAGACCTCATCGCCCCTTATGAATTTAAACAGTCAGATGCTTTTGCTCTCTCTATCGCCGGAGAAAATACACTGTATCGGCTAAAGAAGGAGCAATATATGCTAGAATTAGCTGAGAAAAGCTTGTCCATAGCTGAAGAAAGTTTAGAACAAAGCAAGAAATCAACAAAATATTCTAAATATGCGACATACACAGCAATGGCAAGTATCGTTACCGGTATCCTAATAGCAGCCATGCAATTCTACTTAAATTAAACAGAATAATTATTACTGATATCGTTATAATCACGATATTAATTCGGGTGAGGTACTTTGCATCATCTACTGCTTCTTCTGGGGTTTTATAGTCTTTTCCCTTCAAAGCTTCAAAATATCTCTTTACCGCTTTAACTACTGCCTCGCATTTGCGGGGCTTTTTTTCTTCCATTCTGTCCACCTCTTTATGTTGCTTTTTGGCAACTATGGAATTAAAAAAAATTCGCTTGCAGATAATCGATAATGCTTACACATCCTACGGACTTCTTCTAGCCCAAAATCTGCCCCATTTCGTCTATGAAGCTTATTATTAAATGTAGCACGGTCAATTCCTAAAAAATCTGCAGTTTCTGATTGTTTAATGCCATTTTCTACTAACCATGCTTGAAATTTTTTATATGCCATCTCTACCACCTCCTTTGTTTCCACTTGGCAACTATATAATACCCTGAACGAGTTGCTAAGTCAACAACTTTATTTAAATATTCCGCAATTTTGTTGCGCTACGGAAACTTTTATAGTACAATTATTACAGACGGGAGGTGTAACAAAATGACCTTAGGGCAAAAATTAAAAAATTTACGAACACGAAAGGGATTGTCGTTAGACGAGCTTACAAATGAATTAAACAGCTTATATAATCTTAATCTTTCTAAGGGTTCTATATCTCGCTGGGAAAATGATTTACGAGAACCAACTAACTCTAAACTTAGTGCATATTCTAAATACTTCGGCGTATCACTGGACTGGCTGCTAGGAATAGATTCTCAAGCGGGTTATTATACAGACCCAGAAACAGCCGAACTTGCCGAAAAATTTAGAAATAACAGTGATCTCCGGGTACTGTTCCAAGCATCCGCGGACCTCTCTCCCGAAAAAATGAGAGAGGCATATAATTATATTAAGTTCCTACGTGACCAAGAAAAGAGTGAAGCTGATTGAACATAAATATTCTATTTTCCAATAATTTTCCTGTCGATCAAGGAGCCGCCGTTATTGATAACTTCGATGGCAGTTATACAATGATAATCAGTCAGCATCTATGCGAAGAAAAAAGACGGGCTGCAATCGTCCATGAGCTGACACATATTAAACGAGGAGATTTAGACACTATTGATATTGAGACTAATATTATCGAGAGTTTAGTTCGGCACGAATTAGAGGAAGATACCCGTCTCGATGGAATTAACTTTTATTATCACATTGTTGATTAAAAGGAGGTTGTATTGTGTTTACTCCCATCCTGGTAATAATTACGCTCTTCTTAATATACAAACTTGCGAGCTGGTATGTTAAAAATTCATCAACTATGTCATCCAGTCCCCCACAAAATACAGATATCACGGACACAAATGAGCCTGATGTTGATAATTGTGAAAGTTATGAGGATTATGAGGGGCACGCGGCAAGATATTCATATCCGCCTCTTCCTAAGGAAATAAAGGAGAAAATATACTTAGCTCGCATAGCAAATGCAATTAGTGGAAAAAGGTTTGACGTTAGCAAGCCTCAATCTTTTAAAGATAAATATGGCTATCATTGGAAAAAAACAGTAAAACTACTCTTAAAAGATAATTATCTATATTTAGAAAATAACTATAGCTCTCTTAAAATTTCAGAACTAAAAGATATTTTAAAACATCATAATCTAAAGATTTCTGGAACAAAACAGCAATTAATAGATCGGCTGAATACCTTAAACACTAAGGTAGACTTAGGATATAAGAAAACATATGCTCCTACTGATTTAGGATTACAGTTAATAACTGCATACCAACCTTTTGTATGGAGTGAGTCATCTGCATTTTTCGATATACAAGATGAAGAGCTATATTTTTTCCTGACTAAATTAAAGGAATATGGAAATTATCAATCCGATTATGAGGCAATGTGTGACCTTTTGAAACTCAGATTTAAAAAGTCGATTATAGAAAAAGAATGGCATCATGCCTCAGGACTCATGAGTTCCCTCTATAGTTTTCAAATGTCTCGTAAAAAATGGGAAGAATCATTAAAAAGCTTCACAAAATACTTTTATTGCACTATTTCAGGGCTATCTTTTAATGACTTTGTTTATCCGATCAATAAAATTGAATTATATCCGTTCCAAAGAAAAGATTTAAATAGAATATTACAGGAATTAAACATTCCTGACGATGCTATAAAAACAATATGTTTTTTAGCGCTAGATGAAATTGTTAACGAATGGCCCTTCTCATATTTTAAAAAAGAAACAGTCTATGAATTTCTTTTAGACTTTATAGAGTCGCTAGATATTGATTTGACCTCATATGAATCTCTGCCGATTCCGTCTCAATTTCGATATCCTAGATACCTCTTGAGAAGATAAAAAATCCCCGCCCACTCAACGGGATGAGATAGATTGACAAAAAAATCCCCCACCCCGCTGCAACGGGGTGAGGGAGAACTTAATCAGCACAGGGCGTGCATAAGAAAGTCCAAACAACTTATATTATACACGCTCCGGGCTAAGTTTACTATACCTAAAAAGGAGCGTGTTTTTTATGTCCAAAAATAAAAAAACAGCAGTTATATACGCACGATATTCGAGCGATCACCAACGAGAGGAATCTATCGAAGGTCAAATTCGCGTCTGTAAGGAATTTGCAAGCCGTCAGGATATAACTATCATAGGCACTTATACTGACCGTGCTATGAGCGCAAAAACGGCTCACAGGCCTGAATTTTTACGAATGATACGTGATAGTGCCTCCAAGGCATTCGATTATGTCATAGTGTATCAGCTTGACCGCTTCAGCCGTAACCGGTATGACAGTGCAACTTACAAAGCCCGCCTCCGGAAAAACAACGTCAAAGTATTATCAGCGATGGAGAACATCAGCGATGATCCATCCGGCATCCTAATGGAGTCGGTACTCGAAGGCATGGCAGAATACTATTCGGCCGAACTGGCGCAGAAAATAAAACGAGGCATGACCGAAAACATATTGAGCGGTCGCTGGGCCGGCGGTACAGTTCCGTGTGGGTATAAGCTTAGTCCGGACAAACGATTATTACTGAATGATAATGCCGGGGCTGTGAAGCTGGCCTTTGAAAAATACCTCGAAGGATATTCTAAAAAATCAATTGCCGAGATACTAAATCAAGCCGGCTATCGTCAAAATACCGGTAAGCAGTTTACTCAATCGACTATCAAGGTTATGTTAGCTAATGAAAAATACACCGGTGTGCTGACTTGGCGAGATGTTCGAGTTCCGGATGTACTGCCACAAATTATCTCTCCGGAAATGTTTGCGCAAGTTCAGGCCTCTCTGAAACGCCGTTTTAAAAAGACGGGCGGACGAAGTGAGCAATACCTTTTATGTGCCAAGTTGCGATGTGGAAAATGTGGTGCCAATTATATTGGATCCTCCGCCATTAATCGTCACAAAATAAAATATTATTATTACACCTGCATGAACCGTCGCAAGCACAATACATGCGACGGCAAAAATCACCGGCAGGAAGTATTAGAAAACTTTGTCATTGATCACACCGTGGCTTTGCTCAAACATCCTAAAATGATAGAACTAATTGCTGAGCAGTGTATAAAACTGAATACAAATGATGATGCTATCGAAAAAGAACGACTCACTGAAAAGTTAACCGTCGCAAAAAAGAAAATGGATAATTACCTTGATGCCATTGCCTCCGGAGTAAGCGCCGAAGGATTGAAAGATCGCATTGCGGCAGTAGACAAGGAAATTAGTGGTATAGAAAGCCGGCTATCTGAGTTACAACTAACCAGTAGAGGATTCAATGTAACGAAAGAACACATCATGTTCTTCCTAGAAAAAATAATAGCAGGCGACCTCAGAACCGAGAGCGCCCGCCGCAAAATCATTGATGCCTTTATCCGGGAAATTGTTATTTACGATGATAAAATCGAAATCTCCTATAATTACAAAAGCGAACTCCCTACACTCCCCAACGTAGAGGAAGTAGAAAGTTCGCGAATAAGCAGTGTGGTGGACCACCAGGGGTTCGAACCCTGGACACCCTGATTAAGAGTCAGGTGCTCTGCCAGCTGAGCTAGTGGTCCTCATGACATCGACTATTATATACGGAAATGCCCTGTCTTGTAAAGACCTAATTTAAACTTTTTCAAATTCTCTTTAATAGTACCGCTTTTTTCGCTTCAAACTCCTCTTCGGTTAGAATATGAAGATCATAGAGCTCCTTTAATTTTTTTAACTCTTCATATACGTCTTCCCCATCAGCCACTGATGCAGCAGACGTTAATGACGCTGAGTGTACCGTTGCCGATTCGCCTTGCTGCCCATCTATCTCAGTTGCTGCATTTGCTTTTGGTGCGATTTCTTCTGCACTGGGCAACCGTGCGTCTATCCAAGTTTTCGCATTGTCACAAACACCGCGACGCAACACATCCGTTGTAAACAAAGTCCCCTCATTCCCTTGTATGAGAAGCACTCCGTGCGTATTACTTACTGCCTTATATTCTACCGTTCGTACATCTCGATTTTGAAACGAACCGCGCATACCATACCGCCCTTGATATTCAATAGTGCCGGTAGAGGGCGTAAAAATTAATGTTATCCCGTCAATGCGACTTCCCGGTGAATATGTTTCTGCATTAGCTGCCTTTGATGATTTAAAAAAGTCAAAGAATCCCATACATACCTCCTAGCCTATATCCGCATATGCATTGCTTCCGCAAACTACGTCTATCTTACCGCTTCCAACGGCTCATCGTTTTCCCGATTTTAATTGCTTTACAACGACTTTCCCTCTTGTTACTTTTCTTAATTATATCATATTCTTTTTTAGATGTTGTAACTCTCTCTCATTTGCCTCTTTACAAACCTTAACTTTCACGATATACTACTGTCCATAGGAGAACAACATATTTTTTATCGAGAGCGATGGAGGGACTGGCCCTATGAAATCCGGCAACCATTCGATGGTGCTAATTCCTGCGGTGTAGACCGAGAGATAAACTTGTACATACAACGATGACTCGGCACACGCAGTCATCGCTTTTTTTATGAGAAAGAAGGAGGATTCCCATGAAAAAATTATTTGCTTTAGCCGCCACGGTTGTACTTGGTGGGGCCCTATTATTATCCGGTTGTGGCAGCGACAAAACCGCATCAGCCGGTGGCGATCAGAAACAAGTAACCTTAACTATCGGAGCATCTCCGGTGCCCCATGCTGAAATTTTAGAGCAAGTAAAACCAATTCTTGCTAAAGAAGGCATCAACTTAAAAGTAATTGAATTTACTGATTATGTAAAACCGAATATGGCTCTTAACGATAAAGAGCTGGATGCCAACTTCTTCCAGCATGTACCGTACATGGAAAAATTTGCCAAAGAACACAATGAAAACTTAGCATCTGCCGGTTCCGTTCATGTCGAACCGATGGGCGTATACTCGTCTAAGATCAAAGATTTGAAAGAGTTGCCGGACGGTGCTAAAGTAGCCATTCCTAATGATCCTACTAACGGTGGTCGCGCACTTCTTCTCTTGCAAAAAGCCGGCCTCATTTCCTTAAAGGATCCCAAAAATATTACGGCTACTAAAGAAGATGTAGTAGACAACAAGAAAAATCTTCAGTTTGTAGAATTAGAAGCTGCACAATTGCCGCGTAGTCTTGATGATGTAACGGTTGCTGTTATCAACACCAACTTTGCATTGGAAGCCAACCTTAATCCGTTGAAAGATGCACTTGCCTTGGAAGATAAAGATTCCCCGTACGCTAATATCGTAGCTGTACGCAGCGGTGACCAAGATCGTCCGGAAATTAAAAAATTAATGGCTGCACTCCAGTCTCCGGAAGTAAAGAAATTCATCGAAGACAAATACAAAGGTGCTATTTTACCGGCCTTCTAAGGTCTTACCGGTAAATTCACACGTAAAATAAAAAGAAGCTGTAATGAAACGAGTGAAACATCTCATTTCGTTACAGCTTCTTCTTTTTATTGCTTATTCTGTTTTATATCCTTTGCCGTAAATGAAAGGGGCAACAACTCTTCCGCCGTGTATGTTGCTACACGTCCCTCCATATTTGCTAAGATAATATACGGAATTGCAAATTCACTGATTACCTGTCGACAAGCTCCGCACGGTGCACACACATCCGGCGTATCCGCAATAACCGCCAATGCCTTGAAACGTGTATGCCCATCGGCTACAGACTTGTAGATAGCTGTCCGTTCCGCACAATTTGTAAGACCAAACGATGCATTTTCAATATTACAGCCGCCATAAATCGCACCCGATTCCGTCAACACCGCCGCACCTACGGGAAAGTGTGAATACGGTACATATGCTTGTTCGCGTGACATTCTTGCCTGCCGCAGCAATTCATCGCTATCTATCTCTTTTGATAACCCGTCAGCTACTTGTCCTTCCCTTATATCTTGCCCTCGATCAAATCGTTCAACGCCATCTTTCGTAACACGTGCCAAAATCAATGGCGCCCGTTGTACAGGTGTATCGCCGATAGTTACCGCCGCCGCGTACCGCTTGCACGCATCCACTAATCCTTCCTTAGAATCCGAAGTCAGCTTCGCCAGCGCTTCACCGGCCTGAACAGCATCGCCTATCTTTTTCAAGACATATATGCCCGCCCGATAGTTAATGGTATCTCCCTTGTTAAGTCGACCGGCACCAAGATGAACAGCGGAAAGACCGATTGCTTCCGCATCCATGTGTGTCACATACCCATTGCTAGATGCGTACACATATGCTTCATGCGCAGTTGTTACCGCTTCCTTTGTTTCGACGGCGAACACATCGCCCCCTTGCGCTTCTATCATGGCCGCCAATTTTTCTAACCCGCTACCATCGCTCAGTGCATTTTTCACCTTAACTTGACACTCTTCATAGCTTCCTTTGCCGCATAGATAGAGCATATTCGCTGCGATCAGCAATGCTTCTTCCGTTAAATCGGCCGGTCCCTTACCTCGCAATGTGGCAATGACCTCGCGCATTTCATTTGCGTTACCTACCGCCTGTCCCAACGGGCAATCCATATCTGTCAATAACGCTACGGTACGACGTCCGTTAGCTTCACCAATATGTACCATTAAACGTGCCAAAGCCAAGCCATCATCAACGGTTTTCATAAATGCGCCGCTTCCGACCTTAACATCCAACAGAATGGCATCACTACCGGAAGCCAGCTTTTTACTCATCACCGAGGATGCAATGAGAGGCATACTGTCTACCGTTCCGATAACATCACGCAACGCATATAATTTTTTATCCGCCGGTGCCAGCGTATCGGATTGACCCACAATACTAACACCTATGGTATTTACAATACGAAAGAATTCATCTTGCGCCAACGCAATGCGTACGTGAGGAATAGATTCCATCTTATCAATGGTGCCTCCTGTATGCCCAAGACCGCGACCGGACATTTTAGCCACCTTGCCACCGCAGGCTGCCACCAACGGGCCAACAATAAAAGTCGTCTTATCACCGACACCGCCGGTGCTATGTTTATCGACTTTAATACCATCAATCGCCGACAAATCAACCATCGTTCCCGACTCGGCCATAGCCTTGGTAAGAGCCGCCGTTTCTTCATCTGTCATTCCCTGAAAGTAGATAGCCATCAGCATAGCGCTCATCTGATATTCCTCAATTTCGCCGGCTACGTATGCGTGTATCATGTAGCAAATTTCCTCTGCTGACAACGCCTCCCCGTCACGTTTTTTTATCAGTAAATCATACATATGCATTATTATCACCTCTACTAACCACAGGTACGTACTATGCCTGTCTTAAAAGAAAGACATCTGCTCGCCCACATCCTTGGCCTGCTGTTGTGCTCGTTTTTCTTCCGTCACAAAGCTTTCACGCTCCAACTTAATAGCATGCAACAATGCTTCCATAGAATCTACGCCTCGCTCCTTGGCCGCTGCAACGGCTACCTTGGCACAAGTTTCCGCATCATCCAGTGCGTAATGATGTTTAAAGGTTACTCCCAAGAAAGCTGCCAATGTATTCAATTTATGATTTTCCAAATCAGGCCATACGCGTCGCGAGATTTTAACCGTACAAGTATAATCCAGCTCCGGCCATTCCAGTCCGTATTCATCAAGCATTGCCCGCATAACACCGATATCAAACTTGGCATTGTGTGCAATAATCAATTTATCTTTTAAATGATTTTCATAAATTGCCGGCCACAGCTTGTCAAAGGTAGGCTTATCCGCTACATCCTTTGGTAAAATGCCATGTATGTCAATACATTCCGGATCAAACTGCATCGTCGGCGGCTTAATCAAGCTATATCCACGTTTTATAATCTCACCATCCTCCACAGTCACTACCGCTAACGAGCAAGCACTGTTTGGCAATTTGTTGGCTGTTTCAAAATCTATTGCTACAAAGTTTAACATATATATTCCTTTCTATTCTACGATATGCTATCCCACCACACTCATTCATGATAGCGATGAAAAAACCTCCCATCTCATCACCATCATATCACCTCTACATCCTTGTCAGTATTATATCATACCTCCCTCTTTTGTATATTGACTTTACAAAGATTTTATGCAAAAATTGTAAGGATATAAATATAGAGAGAGCCTAATAGGAGGATATGCTATGGCAGATGACAGACTCATAGTGGCCCTCGATGTATCGACAATGGAACAAATGAAAAACATTGTAGATACATTAGGGGATGCGGTTAGTTTTTACAAAGTAGGCATGGAACTTTTCTACGCCGCCGGCGAAGACACCGTTGCTTATTTACGGGATTGCGGCAAGTCCGTGTTTCTTGATTTAAAACTCCACGATATTCCCAATACCGTGGCGCAAGGAGTTAAATCATTAACACGTCTGGGGGCCAACCTCATCACTATTCACGGACAAGGCGGTGCAGTGATGCTTAAAGCAGCTGCCGATGCTGCGCGCGAAGCTGCCGAAGAACTCGGTGTGGAACGTCCGAAGCTGTTAGCTATTACCGTATTAACCAGCTTTGACGATACAACTTGGTCCGGAATCGGCGGTCAACTTCCCATTGCCGATCAAGTGCGTAGACTGGCTCTCTTAGCGAAAGATGCCGGCGTCGATGGCGTCGTAGCCTCTCCGCTGGAAGCAAAATTAATTCGTGAAGCCTGCGGCGATGACTTTCTCATCGTCACTCCCGGCATACGTCCCGCCTTTGCTGCGGCCAATGATCAGAAGCGTATCGCTACGCCAAGCAGTGCGCTTAGAGACGGAGCTTCTCGTCTCGTAATCGGACGACCGATTACCAAAGCGGATAACCCCCGTGAAGCCGTTCGCATGATTCTTGAGGAAATGGAGGCTGTTAAACCATGATGACAGAACAGGAAGTAAAACAATTATTAATCGATACGAAAGCTATTTTAGAAGGTCACTTTCTTTTGACCTCCGGCTTGCACAGCCCTATGTACGTAGAAAAGTTTAACGTGCTCCAGCATCCGACATATACGGAAACGTTGTGCAAGGAATTGGCTCGTCGCTTTGCCGACCAAAATGTAGAACTCGTTATCGGACCTATGACCGGGGGTATTCTCTTGGCTCACGAAGTCGGTAAAGCCTTAGGTACCCGCGCTATCTTTACGGAACGTGAAAAAGGTGTCATGACATTGCGTCGCGGGTTCCGCATCGAACCGGGCACTCGCGTTCTTATCGTCGAAGATATTGTAACCACCGGCGGTTCCGTTCGCGAAGTAGTTGATGTTGTCAACCAAAGCGGTGGCGATATCGTAGGCGTTGGTCTTCTCGTCGACCGCAGTGGCGGAACGGCAGACTTCGGTATTCCCAACGATAAAGTAGAAGCCTTGCTTCACCTGACCGTACCTACCTATCATCCGGAAGATTGCCCGCTTTGTAAAGAAGGCAAACCAATGACTGAACGCGGAAGCAAACATATTAAATAAAAAAGAGTAAAAAAGAATATGAAGTAAAAGAAGGATATGAACTCAGAAACGCGAGCTACGCAGCGTTTCTTCCGTTCATATCCTTCTTTTTTGGAAAACAGCTGTCATGTACGGCTTGTACTCTAACGCTAGTACTCAAGTCGCCCTCTTCATAGCATCTTCTCCGTTCGTATCTTTTTTGCAAACGGTTGTCGTGTACAGCTTGTTATTCTAGCACTTGTCTTACAATTTCACCGCATAGTATCCGACCAAATCTTTTTACCCTGACAGCTGCCACAAGGGAACAAGCTAGCGACGACTAACGGTAAGCTTATTTTCACTTTGCAACATATATAAATCATCGTACACCGGCTCTACTGCCCATGTACCGTCACGGCGAATGGCTCCCCATTTGCCGTTTTTCTTTATCGCTGCATAATCACCGTGGAAGCTTCCCACATCATCAATCGCTTTATCGTCCAAGGAAAGTAATACCTTTCCATTTTCATCGATTAATTTATACTCATGTTCATCGCCACCCAGTGCCGTATCTTTGTAAACCCAAGCTACGCCGTTGATATATGGACCAAACTCAGCTTTTTTCGACAAAGTAAATACTTCATGACGTGACGGCTCTAGCGCATATACTCGCTTATCTGTAGCCGTAGTCGCTACGAAACGATCCGTATCCCATAAATTTATTTTTTCATACAAGAACGGCAACACATCCGAACCATCCATATAATTTTTTATGCCCCGCTTTTCCGTATTCGTATCCTTTAATACAAAATACGGTTTAGCAAACGTAATTTCTTCCATTTCGTAATCACCGAAAGGCATGAGCATATTCCCCTTGCGATCGATGGTCCCCAACTGACGATCATCGTTGATAACAACCGTGCCAAATGGCATCATCGGATATACATACTCCCATTGTTTCTTAGTAATCCAATGCCCTTCCCGATCGATATAACCACGTTTAATATTATCACGGCTCACAACAAAGCCATTGAAATAATCATCCGAGTACCGGCCTACACCAATATAAATATGATGTCCGTCACTTCCGCCAAACACATTACCAATCATAATACCGGCCACGGCACCTAATAAATTAAAACCCGATGTACGACGCTGAATTTCTGCCAGTCCATCGTGGTACGGAGAGAAAAAGTCACCATCTACCGCAAACAATTCTTTACCTTGCCCATCAATAGCCACCTTGTCGCCATGACTGTTTTTGACAAAAGCAATACCCTCACTAAAGCCGGTATATACTTCCTTCAATGTAGGCTCAATGGCAACAGTGCCATCTTCTCTTTTAAACCCGTAGCGCTTCTTATCATTTTTAAACACCACATAACTGTCTGAAGGATTTACGCCTTCGCCCACAGCCGGTTCATCATGGCTCAAACGAATAGGCGCTAACGATACAGCAATAGCGTCCTTTCCCTTTTGCGAAAAAATAATATCGCCATCAACAGACTGTGCCACCGTCTTATATGTAGGTGCTACTAGCTGTCGTCCCCGTTCATCTACAAGACCCCAACCGTTTTTTGTCTTTACCACCATCATAGCCTTTTCACTGTTGGTTGCCTTTATATCTCCGGTATCCTTCGCGGTCTTATTGCCGATATCCTTTGCAGTCTTATTGCCGGTATCCTTTGCAATCTTATCGCCGGTATCCTTTGCCACCTTGTCACCAACCACTGCCTCTATCGTGCTGTCATGTCCATCAACCTCTGTTGCTGTACCTTGTGACAAAATAGTTCCGTCTCCATTCATAGTTATATGAATAACCGCATCGTTGGGAACAGTTTCAAGATGCTGTGATTTTTCTATAATAGCGGCACTTACCGCACCGTATCCAATGCAAGTTGTACATACCATGGCAATCAGCATCCGGCGTAATCGATTTACTTTTGAATTAGCTTTCATCTATGTCACGTCCTTTCTCCATCTTTCCCCTTACATGTATTATAACAAATCGCAGAACCAATAAAAAAGAAGGCAACAGACCTGTGCGTCCACAGGCTGTTGCCTTCTTTATACTACCACTATATCATTCAAACGATATATGGAATTTCTTATTTAACTTCATCGAAACCTTTCTGGAGACGAATGTAAGTCTTACGACGTTCCTGAGCATCAGCTTCCGTCTTAGCGAAGAGTTCTTCAGCCATTTCCGGAGCTGCTTTCTTCAAGGAAGCGTAACGAACTTCGTTCATCAAGAAGTCACGGAAGGATTCCGTAGGTTCTTTGGAGTCTAAGCTGAACGGGTTCTTACCTTCTGCTTTGAGAGCCGGGTTGTAACGATAGAGATCCCAGTAACCGCAAGCCACTGCACGACGAGCTTCTTCCTGAGCATTGCCCATACCGCCTTTGATGCCGTGGTTGATACACGGAGCGTAAGCGATGATGAGGGACGGTCCCGGATAAGCTTCTGCTTCGGTAATAGCTTTCATCAACTGGTTCTTATCAGCACCCATGGAAACCTGAGCTACATATACATAGCCATAGCTCATAGCCATCATGCCAAGATCCTTTTTCTTCGTACGTTTACCGCTGGCAGCGAACTGAGCAACGGCAGCTACGTGCGTAGATTTAGAGGACTGACCACCGGTGTTGGAGTAAACTTCGGTATCGAATACGAGAACGTTAACGTCTTCGCCGGAAGCAAGAACATGGTCTAAGCCACCGAAACCGATATCGTAAGCCCAGCCGTCACCACCGAAGATCCACTGGGAACGTTTAACAAGATACTGTTTCTTGTCAAGGATTTCCTGCATATCTGCAGTCTTATTAGCTTCTTTTTCAAGAAGTTCTACAACGAGGTTAGCGCGATCACGAGAGCCTTCGCCCTGATTTACACCTTCTACCCAGTTGTTAAGAGCTGCTTTCAATTCGTCGGAAGCACCTTCAGCTACGCGAGCAGCTGTTTCAGCAAGCTGTTTGCGAATCTTCTGGGAACCGATGAACATACCATAACCATATTCAGCATTATCTTCGAACAAGGAGTTGCCCCATGCAGGACCATGACCTTCCTGGTTCGTAGTGTACGGAGATGCCGGCATGGATGCGCCCCAGATGGAGGAACAACCTGTTGCATTGGCAATAACCATACGATCACCGAAGAGCTGAGTTACAAGGCGAGCATACGGAGTTTCACCGCAACCTGCGCAAGCACCGGAGAACTCGAGAAGCGGAGTTTCGAACTGGCTACCTTTAACGGTAGATTTCTTCATCGGGTTTTCTTTCTTCGGCAATTTAACTGCATAATCCCAAGTTTCAGCAAATTCCATTTCGCCGTCGATTGGGCTCATTACGATAGCTTTACCCTTCGGAGCCGGGCAGATGTTTACACAGTTACCGCAACCCAAGCAGTCAAGCGGGGAAACAGCAATGCGGAACTGAAGATCTTTTGCACCAAGTGCCGGGATAGCTTCGAAGTTTTCCGGACCTGCAGCCACTTCTTCAGCAGTTGCCAATACCGGACGGATAGTAGCATGCGGACATACGAACGCACACTGGTTACACTGGATACAATTTTCTTTAATCCAATGCGGAACGAAGAGAGCTGCACCACGTTTTTCGTAAGCAGCAGTACCTGCCGGCAATGTGCCGTCTTCGTAACCGTTGAATGCACTTACAGGAAGGTCATAACCAGCCTGAGCATTTACCGGTTTGCAGATATTTTCAACATAGCTCGGGCAAGACTGGCAACCCGGTTTAACGGCAGCAGCACCTTCGTCGGTAGCGTCTTTCCAAGAAGCCGGTACATCAATCTTAACAAGAGCGTCAACGCCTTTATCGATAGCAGCGTTGTTCATATCAACAACGTTCTGACCTTTTTTACCATAGGTCTTTTCAACGGAGTCTTTCAAGTAAGCAATAGCATCGTCAACAGGAATGATGTTCGTCAATTTGAAGAACGCAGCCTGGCAAACCATGTTAATACGACCGCCCAAACCGATTTCCTGTGCAATCTTAGCTGCATTGATGATGTAGAAATGTAATTCTTTTTCAGCAATGGTACGACGAAGTTTTGCCGGGAGTTTTTCTTCTAATTCTTCCGGCCCCCAAGTACAGTTAAGAAGGAACGTGCCGCCTTTCTTAATACCGCGGAGTAAGTCGTATTCATGTACATAAGACTGACGATGGCAAGCAATGAATTCCGGTTCCGTTACGAGGTACGGTTTGTTAATTGGAGTCTTACCGAAACGAAGGTGAGACATCGTTACGCCGCCGGATTTCTTGGAGTCATAGTCAAAGTATGCCTGTGCATACATATCAGTGTGGTCACCGATGATTTTGATTGCGGATTTGTTAGCACCAACAGTACCGTCAGAACCGAAGCCCCAGAACTTGCAACCAGTCAAGCCTTCTGCAGAAATGGAAACACCTTCGGCACGTTTCAAGGACAAGTTGGTAACGTCGTCTTCGATACCCAAAGTGAAGAAACGTTTCGGTTCAGCAGCTACCATGTTATCGAAAACAGCTACGATGTCTGCCGGGATAACGTCTTTGGAGCTCAAGCCATAACGGCCGCCGAATACTTTAGCGTTTACATCGCCCTGTACAAGAGCTGCCTGTACGTCGAGGAACAACGGTTCAGCCAATGCGCCCGGTTCTTTCGTACGGTCAAGTACGGCAACGCGTTCTACAGTCTTAGGCAATGCAGCCAAAAGACGATCGGTTGCGAACGGACGGAACAAATGAACTTTAATCATACCTACTTTACGGCCCTGCTTGTTGAGGTAGTCAACAGTTTCTTCTACTACCTGGCAGCTGGAACCCATAGCTACGATTACGTCAGTAGCATCAGGAGCACCAACGTAGTTGAACAGCTGATAGTTACGGCCAGTAAGCTTATTGATTTCGCCCATGTAATGTTCTACAACTTCAGGAACCTGTTTGTAGAACGGATTGCTTGCTTCACGATGCTGGAAGTGAATATCCGGGTTTTCGGCAGTACCGCGAGTTACAGGCGCATCAGGATTTAATGCGCGTTTGCGGAATGCAGCCAATGCTTCCTGGTCAACCAACGGCTTTAATTCTTCATAATCAAGTACTTCGATTTTCTGGATTTCATGAGAAGTTCTGAAACCATCGAAGAAGTTAACGAACGGTACGCGCGTTTTGATAGCTGTCAAGTGAGCTACCGGAGCGAGGTCCATAACTTCCTGTACAGATGCTTCGGAAAGCATAGCGCAACCTGCGGCACGAGCTGCCATTACGTCCTGATGGTCACCAAAGATGGACAACGCATGGGATGCAATAGCACGAGCTGCTACATGGAATACGCCCGGCAACAATTCACCCGCAACTTTGTAAAGGTTCGGGAGCATTAACAGTAAGCCCTGGGAAGACGTGAAAGTCGTCGTCAAAGCACCTGCCTGCAAGGAACCGTGTACAGCGGCTGCTGCACCAGCTTCAGACTGCATTTCCACAACCTGTACAGTGTGGCCGAAAATGTTTTTACGACCTGTAGCAGACCAAGTATCCACGTGTTCCGGCATCGGAGAAGACGGAGTAATCGGATAAATGGCAGCAACTTCCGTAAAACCATAGGCAACGTGAGCTGCAGCCTGGTTGCCGTCCATTGTTTTCATTTTACGCATGTTTAAAAAGCCTCCTTAAGCATAAAGAATGAGTTGATTGTACACTTGCTTACCCTTATTATCTCAGGAATTCTTTCCCCCCCAGCAAGCCCTGTGCACCCATTATAATCTATTGTATACTCTATAGCATCAAAAACAATAGAAGATGCTGTATACACTATAGCATTTAAAAGGGCACAAGGAACATATAAGAAACAAGCTTTTACATGTGAATAATCCCTCAACACGAAAATTTAAGATAAATTTTCATGTTGAGAGTTCATATTTTAGTAAAAGGATTGCTTATATTGCAAAAATGTAATAATATAATATTTATTAAAACCCTTTTGCATTTGGAGGACTCAATTTATTCCTAAAATAACAAATCGATATAGCCTCATGTCCTCATTATACAATCCTAAGGGTAAGATAGCAACACCAATGAGGCTAGATAGTTTGCTAATTGTGAGATAATCACTTTACATTTTTTCATAGTTAATTGACTTAAGCTCATACATGCTATGCATTAGACATCAATCAAGTATTAGATGTTAAATAATACATATCATATGAGCGTGTATTTCTTGAAGGGTTAGAGGTGTACCATGGATTTTCATCATTTAAAATACTTCGTAGAAGTAGCCGATCAAAAAAGTTTCAGTAAAGCAGCTAGAAATTTACATATTTCTCAGTCGGCCATCAGCCGTACCATCAAGGCGCTGGAAGATGAACTCGGCGTTGTTCTTTTCATGCGTAATGCTAAATCCGTAGAATTAACCGATGGCGGTACGATTTTCCTTACCCATGCCAAACGTGTTGTATTCATGTTTGAACACTTGAAGGTTGACTTCGAAAATGAATTCCGTCTCGAACAGGGCTCTATCCTCATCGGTTTACCTCCGATTACGGATGCACCGATTTTTGCGCAGCTTCTCGGTGAGTTTAAACGCGCCTATCCGCAAATTGAATTGGAATTGTACGAACATGGTTCCAAAAAAATCGAAATCAGCGTACAGGAAGGTCTTATCGATATCGGTATTATCTGTACAAAACCGAATCCGAAAGAGTTTGAATCGTTCTACTTAACCAGCGATCCGTTGTCCGTTATTTTGCCGCGTGACAACCCGCTTGCCAAAGAAAAAGAAATCTCTCTCGACATGTTGTCCGAAGAATCCTTCGTACTTCACAAGGATGACTTCAATTTGCATGACGAAATCGTAAAATCCTGTAAACATGCCGGCTTCCAGCCACACATCGTTTTTGAAACCAGTCAACGCGATTTGATGTTACAAACGGTAGGCGCTCACCTTGCAGTCGCTTTATTGCCGAGCCGTCTGTGCCCGGTTAAGGGTGAAAATACAAAAATCGGTACTAATGTTGTCGTTCGACCGTTAGTAAAACCGGAAATCACTCATACCTTGTACGTTATTTGGAAGAAAGGTCATTACCTCTCCCACGCATCCCGTTTGTGGCTTGATTTCGTTACCTCGAAGTTACCGTTACCGGGCTTGGCTGAATCGAAATAATCGGCGGAGGTCATTATGAAGGTGGCTCTTCCCCCTTATCTGTCGTCACTAGGTTCATGGATGCGTACACACGGCTTACTTATTATCGCACTTATTATCATTGCCTGTATGAGTTGGTATATTTATTTTCTGCAGGTTCAAGTCGACGAACTGCGCCGCCATGTGGAGTCAGCTTACGACTTCTCCAACCATGACAGTTTTGACTATCGCATCACCAATTTGGAGCACATCAGTAACAGTCACGGCGATCGCCTTAAAGATCTGGAAACAGACACGTGGCGATTGAATGGTTATGTAAATCGATTGAACTGGCGTACCATGCAACTGGAATGGGCCACCCCTTCTGTTACGGTTCACGGTGACATACCTAAAGAAGAGGCGATGCCTAACTTTAACAGCAATCCCGGAAATGTACCTTGGCCATCGTTTCCCAATAACGACATTTACATACATCCCGGTGATTCGCCAAATTAACCTTAAAATAAAAGGAGCCTTTCGGCTCCTTTTTTATTTTTACGCACCAGCAATCCCTGTTATATCTACGTTACATCTACGTTACATCTCTGTTACATCTCTATTACATCTACGTTATATCTCTGTTGTATCTATGCTATATCTTTGTTACAACATCTATTCCTATTGTAGTATCTGTTTCTTTTACCGAATTTCAAATTTATATTCATGTGTTGTCAATCCCCGGAACTATATCGTTATAATTCTTAGCCCTATGATTATATTGTTATTATCTTTTTTCTTTTTTATTCATATATTATGTATTAATCCGATAATCTGCATTTCTACCTTTAATTAGAATATCTTATTTATATACATAGGTGAATTTCACTGTAATTTCATATAACTCACATCTTATCTTCATTTTAGCGCCCTATACTGTACACATGATATATCAAACAACTACATTGACCGGTCAAGCTAGATTATTATCATTAATACAGATAATAACACTCGCACGTGAGTACTTACATAAATAGTGTATATTTAAGATAGTATAACGGAGGTCTGTATGAAATTTTCTACATCATTAACAAAAAAAGCGTTGGTATTTTCCATGGTACTCGGAAGCTTAGGCAGTGCTTATGCTGCTACCCCGGCAACAACCGACGGCATGCTCACTAACGATACCACGACAGCTACATACCAAACCAGTGCCAAGGGTGATACTCTATCACAACAGCCGAATGATGTGAGTTCACCCTCCGACAATGCAACCACTCCGATTACACCCATTACCCCGGATGCTACCCCGGCACCAACGGGATATGACGGCAATACACAGCCGGTAGGTAACGATGACAGTAATAACACAGCAAACACTACCGCCACGGACAACGCGGCAGACACTACTACCACAGATAACACGACAGATAGCTCCGCAGTGAATACTGAAGCAGATACATCCGTAGTAGATAACAATACAACGGATGATCACGCAACAACCGATACCACACCGGATTCGGAAGAAGCAAAAGCATCCTCGGAAGAAAAATAATATAGCAACGACATACGTTGCCATCCCCTTATCATAACTAATTACATTACAACACTCTAGTAAATAAATTACATAACAACTAACACTCTACTTTTAACAACACTAACACTCTTTTAACATAACTAACTCCACTCGTATATAAAATATAACTGTGTGATGAAAGCCCCCAGCCTATACTCTCCCTCGGCCGAGGGCTTTTGTCATATTAGTGATTGACGTTCTAAATCGCTCTCTTTAATTTCATTAAACGTTCATTTTCGTTACATGTGCCGTTCATTTTCACAGACTATACTAATCACATGATAAATGATGTACACAAATCCTATGTTCCTATTTGAGGATCATGAATAGGAAAGAGCCTTTCATGAGGAGGTTAGTATGAAATTCCCTACTCTTTTATATAAACGCATCATGGCGTTCTCTCTAATACTAGGCGGCATCGGCAGTGCCTATGCATCCGGAGCGATTACCCGAGAAGCTCCGCCGACACCGCTTGCACCGAATACAGGGACTACCAATGAGCAGCGCCTGCTTCGGGACGCGCGCCCATCAACTACGGTAGAAACTCGAACCGCTTCAATGAACGCTAAGCGAAACAACTCTATGCTAGATGCGGACCATCATATGTCGTCTTCAACAATATATGATCGCGCTGTTTATCTCGCTTCCCATGCCCGTTCACAAATCGAAGCCAACCGCGGTATTTTTCTAATGGCGTCTTCGCCTACTTTCACCAACGATACTACGAACAACAATCATCCCGATTATGCAATAACCTATACGGCCGGTACTGGTAGCTATACACCTGTACAACCTACTCCATCGGCTGCTAAGGAGACAGTAACTACTATGCAATACCCTAATTTTGAATCTGCTCGGCATACAAAAAAGAAATCCGCTGCCGAAGCTCCCAAAGCAACCACTCATCGGCTGAAAATTGCTATACAGCCACTGCACGACTCACATCGTTATATCGCCTCCGGTTCACGTGCAGCCCAGTACCCCAACTTTTACGGCGCTGTTCACGATACATCGCACGATACTGACGATGATACCAATTAGATCCTATCCGCTGGATCCTACTAATGCAGATGCAACCAATTAAATACTACTATAGATACTACGACAGATACTGCTATAGATGATATAAGTTAAAGGAGATGCCTATGACACTACATGCTATCTTCGTGCATCGGTATACCCGAGCACCAACCGGGAGCATCTGACTCCTACCCTTATAACTCAACTATATTTAACAACACAATTCACTCTCACATAACACTTAACACTCAACAAAAGCCGAGCGCATTCAAATCCCCAACCACATCGAATACGCTCGGCTTTCTCTTCTTCCCCTGGTATGCTGAAAGGGCGATGCCGACTGGCATCGCCCTTTTGTAATTTCTATAGCTATACTACACGTCACGTGTAATTAAATTATGTTTGCCTAAAGCAATTGCTCGCGCCTCTGATTAAAGAGCGAACAAGCCTAACGCTGCACCGCAAACGAGGGAAATCAAGGATAATACGTACAAACGCGGAGCGCAGAAACGTAACAATTCTTTGATTTCGATACCTGCCAAACCACAAGCAAGGAACGTAGTTGCTGCGTGCGGAGTAACAAGTACGCCGTAGTTCTTAGCGATCAACATAGCCATGGACATATCCTGCGGATGAACACCGAACTGTTTACCTACACCGATAGCCAACGGCAAGAGACCGAAGAAATAGGAGTCAGTACCGAGAAGCATACCGATTGGCAAGCCCAAGATACCGAAGATAACCTGAAGATGACCGCCCAATGCCTGCGGAACGATGTTGATAAGCATTTCAGCCATAGCTTTCATCATGCCCGTGCCGCTCAAAACACCGAGGAATACACCGGATGCCAAGAGAATCATCGGCATGGTAACAGCTGTATCAGCGTGCATCTTAATTGCTTTCGCCTGTGCCTTGGCACCAGGGAAGTTAACGATAAGAGCCAATGCCAAACCGAACATGAAGGCACCGTAAAGAGGAATCTTCGTGAAGCAAAGAAGACCAATTACGCCAAGAGTCAAGAGAGCATTGAACCATAAGAGCTTCGGACGTTTCATAGCGTCGAGTTCTGCCTGGTTAGCCGCTTCTTCTACGGAATCCATAGAAGCATCGAGTTCAGCAGCTTTACCTGTCGGTACAAGACCTGCACCGCGGCGTTTTTCAACCATACCCATGTAAGCAGCAAAAGCTACCAAGATGATGAGACCGATACCCTGTAACGGAATCAAAGACTTCCACAATTCGTTAACGTCTGCATTAAGCACAACGCCAACACGAGCTACCGGGCCGCCCCACGGTACAAGGTTCATGATACTCATAGCCGCACCGATGATACATACCAACACAACTGGACGCATGTGAAGCTTTTTATAAAGCGGCAACATAGCCGGGATAGTAATAAGAAGCGTGGATGCCAATGCACCGTCAAGGTGAGCAACTACGGCGATCAAGGACGTAGCTACGGTAACCATTACGATGTTGGAGCCTGCTTTTTTAACGAGCCAGTTAACGAGTGGGTCGAACAAACCAACGTCACCCATCAACGAGAAGTAGATAATGGAGAAAATAAATAATACCGCTGTGGACCAAGTTTTCGTCACACCTGCTTTAATAAATCCATAAATCTCAGTAGGACCGAAGCCTGCAATCACAGCCATAATAATCGGCACGATTACGAAAATAGGCACCGGGTTCGTTTTGGACTGAATCAACGCCCAAACGATGATGACAATCATCAATAGGCCTAAAATACCTAAGAACATAGTAGGAAATCCTCCTTGTGTTGTTAAATGTGAAATTACGTTATCGATGGGCTCCATGTCCGAAACCTGCATCGATGAGCGAAATTACAGTGCTGTTTTACCAGCATAGCTATAGGGGTACCCGGCGAGGCAACTGCCTCGCCTAAGTAACCGGAGAATTACAAGTATCAGCATATATTGGGTAGGAATCCGCGCTTAACTAACACGCGAATGTAACTGATTTGTAAGGTACTGCTATTGATTAAAGAAGCGGTTTACGTACTACGTCGATGATGGAGCCATCACGATATTCAACGATAGCTACTACATCTTCGTCTTTGTCGCTTACTTCTACATCCTGCGGTTTGCCAACGCGATCGTATGCCATCTTCTGCAATTCTTCGATGGTATAAATCGGCAAGTTGGAATCCTTGAATTTTTCGATGAGATCCTGACGGTTCGGGTTAATAGCAAGACCGCGTTCCGTTACGATAACGTCTACGGACGTACCCGGAGTGATTACAGTCTGCACATTTTCACGAATCATCGGCAAGCGGCCGCGGATAAGCGGGCAAGTAATAACCGTTACCTTGGCACCGGCTGCCGTATCGCTGTGACCGCCGGACGCACCCATGAGGATACCGTTGGAGTCGGTCATGCAGTTAACGTTGAAGTTAACGTCTACTTCCGTAGCACCGAGGAACACAACATCAAGGTAATTCGTCATGCAATCCGTCCAAGGATCGGCATACATGGAAGCACTCATTTCGATGTGGTTCGGGTTATCGTGAAGGGATGCTGCTGCGGTAGTATCGAATGTCTGCGTATCGTAAATAGCTTTGATGAGACCATCTTCGAGCATGCCTACCAATACGCCGGTAGCACCACCAACACCGAAGCCGCCGACTACTTCTTTTTCCTTCAACTTCTGACCGATGAACTTAGCTACTGCAAGCGGAGCTCCGCCGGCACCAAGCTGGAAGGAGAAGCCTTCTTTAATAATATCGGCCTGATCAAGGAATTCTGCAGCAAGCTCAGCGATTTTGAGCTGTACCGGATTCTTCGTAATGCCGATAGCACCGGACGCAATACCTGCCGGATCGCCGATAGCTTCTACTTCTACTACATAATCAACATCCGTCTGCGGAATGCTGTACGGGTATACATAGTCAACAAGATTGTCAGTGATAAGAACTGTCTTGTCCGCAAAGTGTGCATCCACCATAGCATAACCGAGAGCACCGCATGCTGCTTTACCCATCATACCGGTTGCATTACCGCGCGGGTCGCAAGTCGGTACACCGAGGAATGCTACGTCGATGTGTGCTTCACCGCAGGATACGGCACGAGCACGACCACCATGAGAGCGGATAACTACCGGGCGTTTCAATACGCCGGGATTAGTGGAAAGGAACTTACCGAGTGCATCGCGAAGACCGGAGGTTTCGATAGCAGTTACGGTACCGTCCTTAACGTAATCGATAAGGAATTCATGACACGGTGCCAAGGAGCTGGACAAAATCGTAAGATCCTTGATACCTTTTTCATGAATGCGTTCCATAACGAGCTTCATAACATAGTCACCGTTACGGAAGTGGTGATGGAAGGAAATGGACATGCCGTCCTTAAGACCTGCCTTTTCGATAGCTTCATCAATGGAAGCTACCACTTTATTTTCACCCGGGCGCGTAGCACGTACGGGACGGCCTGCACGGCGTGCGTTAGTAGCAAGAGCAAATTCGCCCTGATATACTTCGCGGCCTTCCAGGCACGGTAAATTCATCGGAATATCGCGACCAGCTTTATTTAACATCGTATTCGGCTCCTTCCTCGAGTTCTACTTTAATACCTGCGGCACGTGCTTTATCAACAACACGTTGTGCACGTACAACAATCGGACCATCGATCATCTTACCGTCAACAGCAATAACGCCTTTATTGTTGCGCAGTGCATCGGCATAGCTGTTGAGGACTTTAACGGAATGAGCGATTTCTTTAGCATCCGGCGTAAATACATCATGAATAATTTTAATCTGGCTCGGATGAATGCAGGATTTACCGTCAAAGCCGAGGGCTTTAATAAATTCAACTTCTTCGCGGAAGCCCTGCGGATCCTTAACATCGGAGAATACCGTGTCAATTACGCGGATGCCGGCTTCTCGAGCAGCGTGAAGAATTGTCTGACGAGCAAACAACAATTCTACGGCCGGTTTGTTCTTCGTCGTGCGAAGGTCTGCACGGTAATCTTCAGCGCCTAGCGCAATAGCTACAACACGCGGGCCGTGGCAGATTTCACGAACATTGTAAAGGCCCTTTACGCTTTCGATAGCTACGATGATATTAATCGTACCTTCTTCCCAGCCGTTAGCCTTTTCTACTTCTTCAATTTTTTTAGCAACGATTTCTACTTCGGATACATCTTCCGTTTTCGGGAGACGAATCAAATCCGGTTTAGCCGGTACGATAACATCAAGGTCATCGTAACCATACGGAGTCTGTGTCGGGTGATTGATACGTACTACCGTTTCACCTTTGAAATCCAGTGTCTTAAGAGCTTCTGCCGTCAAAAGACGAGCCGTATCCTTTTCCGTTACCGGAATGGAATCTTCAATATCGAACATGATGCTGTCCGCACCATGAATGTCTGCACTGTTAATCATTTTCGGGGTATTGCCCGGAACGAACATCATAGAGCGGGATAACCGTTTCTTTGCTTCTTCGAACTTGCTCATTATTTACTACCCCTTTCTAACGCACCAAGTACGCGCGCTTTAATCGTATAGTCCCAAGCAGCTTTGTCTGCAGCGATTACTTTTACGCCGTCAAAGCCGGCTTCCTTTACTGTCGCCGTGATGAATTCTTTAATGTGTTCTCCGTACTGACGCATTACTTTGGAAGTAAGCTCCACTTCAATACCGGCCTCAATCGGCTCTACCGTAACCAACACATCATTTTTTTCATCGAAACCGGCCGTAGCCGCCTTCACTAAGTGTTTCATACGTATCGTCCTTTCTGATGTAGGTCATCACCCGTTATATGTTACACGCTCATCTGCGTGCTAACCTTCTTGCAATCTAATTATAGGTAAGATGCCTTTATGTGAAAAATTAAAACCCCTTATAGGCTCCATAAATTTTTTATGACGGTTATTTTTATGACTGTCATTACTTTTTTGCATCCCCTAAAAAACCGCATAACAAAAGGGCCAACTCATCATTACCTTGAGTTAGCCCTTTTAACTTGTCTTTCATTTGCGGATTTCACATACCCTTCATAATTGACGGCATATCTACTATTCATCCGCTACATATACTTATTTGTCTACTACTACATTATATCCCGGCAAGTGTACCACTTGATTTTTCTTGTAATAATCGATGACGTAATCGATAAACGTGCGTACCGCTGCCAGCTTAGTACTGGTTTCGTTATAATACATGTACGTCGGCCGAATCAGTGGATTGCCCTTTTTGTCAAAAATCGGTTCCACATAAATATTTTCTTCCGCACAACTGCCAAGTCCCATGTATGGTAAAATGGCCCAGCCCAACCCTTCGCGCACAAAGTGACGACAGGTAACCATGGAATCCAGCTCCATCGAAGCCATCGTTTCCTGTGGCAAATTTTCACTGCACCAATTATCGATGACCATGGCAATGGACGGATCCGTGTGATACTGAATCAACGGCAATCGCGCCAACTCCTCATGGCTGACCTTTTCTTTATACACCAAGCAGTACGGCTCTTCCAACAGCTTGACCCTAGCTCCGGAATTTTTATATTCACCGCGCACAATGGCGACCATCACTTCACCGGAATTATACATCTTATTAATATGTTGACTCCATCGCGTCTTCACCTGAATGCGAATCTTCGGATACTCCTTGGTAAACTCGTTGAGCAGTCGCGGCAACTGGTAATCGGCAAAATTAATGGAGGAAGCAATCTTCAGCGTCCCTTGCACCTCGCCCTGAAGAGTCCCCATCATTTGATGCAACTCTTCCTTTTCCCGAATCATGCGACGACAATAGTCATAAAACAATTCACCTTCCGGCGTCAACGCAATTCCTTCATTCGTGCGAATCAACAGCGGACACTCCATGGCTTCTTCCATATGTCGCAAGCGATAGCTCAGAGCAGGCTGTGATAAAAAAAGCTTTTCCGCTGCTTTCGTAATATTTCCCTCCGCCACTACGGTGACAAAGGTTTGCCATTCTCGTTCGTCCATTCGTTGTCCTTTCCGCTAGTCTCTGCGTACAAAACGTAAAATCGAGAGGAATAAGTTAATGAAATCCAAATACAAGCTAAGCGCGCCGATAAGTTCAACACGTTCCAACACGCTTTCATCTTCGTGAGCTACCTGCACCAGCATATGCTTAATGCGATTGACATCCACCGCCGTAAAAATAGTAAAGATAACAACACCCAACGCGCCGAGCAACATACTAAAGCCACTGCTTTCAAAAACAAACGCATTGAGCAGCATCATAATAATCATGGCGATCAAAGCCACCACCAAGTACGTAGAAAAGGATGTTAAATCACGTTTTGTCACGGCACCAACCACTGCAAAAGTACCGAAAAAGGCAACCGTTCCAAGGAAGGCATAAAAGAAAGCCGTCGTACCATAATACGTACTAAGCACAGCCAAGGTAAGCCCCGTCAAAATGGAGTAAATGAAAAACATCGCTTTCAAGCTGGTGACGCTTGCCGTTAACTGTCGGGCCGAGAATAAAATAACCACACCCAATTCAATCAATAAAATCCAAGTGTAATTATGCGATGCCATCGCCAGCCACTGCGGATTAAACAACGCCCCCAGTATAGTAACGAAGGTAGTCAACACACCCCACGCCATCCACAACATGGAGTTGCGCAATTTCTTCATCACTACCTGCTCTACCGGAATACGGCTTACTTCTTCAGGAAATGAATAGTTCATAGGAAACCTCCTTACTTATAATTATTTTATACAGCCTATAATATTTTATTATACCAAATTCATGTGATAAGAGAAAGAAGAGAGACTCCCATATTGTAAGCACGTCATTCCTTAGACCTGACCACTAAAATATAGGAGTCTCTTTTTAATTACTTTGTGTCGTTACACACGCTAGCCAACTACGCCGTAGCCGTTATCTTTTGTTCTTCCTTTGTGCCGTCTTCATTAGACGCAGCCTGTCCATTGGCTTTTTGCATCTGTGGCATCATCTGGCGGAACATAGCCTTCATTTCCTGCATTTCTTTTTCCAGTCGATCGTTCTTATCGCTGATGGCCTTCATCTGCGCTTCCAATTGACTGTTTCTATCGTTGAGTTGTTTATTTTCCGCCGTCAAGCGATCAACTCGTTCGGAAATGGTCTTGCGTTCCGGCTTCGTCGGATTATCTCGACCGGATCCTACGGAGAAGCCAATCCCACCGGACAAGCCCCACTTACCGCGGCTGTCGTACGTAGCGGCTACCTTGTAGGTAATATCGCGATCGTCATTCGTACCGGATACACCAATAGCTACCGCCGATTCACCACCGTAAGAACTGGAGCTAGTATATAAATAGTACAAGCCAAAATGAGAAATCCTACATACACGTAT
>NZ_CAUGKU010000014.1:0-54765 GCF_959600285.1 Veillonella magna
CTCTTCCTTCGCTTTCAAAAACCGTCTGTCGTAAGCGACTTGTATATAATACATGGTCTTCAAATATTCGTCAACTACTTTTTTAAAAATTTTTAATTTTTGGTTAATTGTAAAATGAAACTGAACACATAAAAAATCCATAGTGACTACGCCGTGTTATGATTAAAGTGACAAAACTAGACCAACACACGAGGTATCACTATGGACTACACTAATCATAACACATCATTGCGTACAAACAAACACCTTTCGTATGAAGAACGTTTCTACATTGAAAAGCAGCTGCAGGCTAATGTCTCGAAATCAGCCATTGCCAAAGCACTTGGTCGTTCTAGAACAACGATTCATACTGAAATCAAACGTGGCACCGTAGTACAAATTAAGCAAGGTACATCAGTACTCATGTACTTGGCCGATCGTGGTCAGGGCAGTTACGAAGCATCTAGAAAAGGTTCTTTCAATACCTTGAAGGCCGGTGCTATTGAAGCATTCTTGGCTTGGATAGAAAGTAAAATTGTAAAGGATAGATGGTCATTGGATGCAGCTGTTGGCTATGCTATACGCAATCACCTGTTTGCACGTGATGCAATGGTATCCGCTAAAACGCTATATAACTATGTGCACCAAGGAATACTTCCAATAGCTCCTATTGATTTACCACTTATGGTGCGCCGTTCGACCCGTAAGGATAGAATACGTAAGCACAAAAAGCACTTGGGAAAGTCCATTGATTTACGAGATACGTCTATCTTACGCCGTGAAGAATTTGGTCATTGGGAGTTAGATACGGTACGAGGCAGCAAAGACAAGCAAGATGAGGTAATCGTTTCTTTACTTGAACGCAAAACACGAGCCTATGTAACGCTTAGGTCTCCTTCAGCTAAGGCAGCAGATATTACAACTACCTTACAGAGTTGGTTAAGTCGGTGTAGTGACGTCTTAGATAGCAAGAGTTTATGTAAAACGATTACGTCAAATAACGGGCTTGAATTCGCCTCCATTACCAACCTAGAAAATGAGGGACTCCAAATCTTTTTTGCTCATCCCTATGCCGCATGGGAGCGAGGGTCTAATGAAAGACACAATGGATTGTTGCGCCGTTTCATTCCCAAAGGTATTCCTATACATACTGTGTCTGAAGCCGCTCTTAAACGGGCAACAAATTGGTGTAACACATTACCCAGAAAAATTCTTGGCTACCGTACACCACGAGAGGCATTCCTTGACGAAATTAGAAAGCTAACGGATGTAACGAGTGTTCAATTTCATATTGCAATTTAGAAAAAATTTTTAATTTTATTTTTAGTTTTATTAACTTATAGCTTCCACCATCTCCAAAGCTCTCTGTCATGTAAAGTTCCATGTACGTAAAATTACTACTTGAAAAAATAAACTATCAACTCCTTTTCTCCCTGCTATTTTATTAAGATACTTATAAAACAGCGGCCCCCTCTGATATCTTTTACAGATTCAGAGTAGAGCCGCTCTTTTTATAAGCTTACTAACTATCAAACCCTACTTTACGTATTTAAGTATGCTTCCTCTACGTAACGAACCGCACTGAGCGCTGCAATCTGTCCTTCGCCTACCGCCTTCGCTACCTGTAGTGGCTGTCCAGTCATGTCACCTACCGCATACAGTCCCACAATATTTGTTTCCATGCCACGGCCTACCGACACTGCTCCATTAGACATACCCAAGCCCTCTACTAATTTATCAGGAGGATCTGCTTCGCGGAGAATAAATACTCCATCAACAGATAAACGCCCCTTCTTTGTTTCAATAGCTTCTACTTTTTTCTCGCCTATAATAGCATGCCATGGATCGCCAAGATGAAGTGTACAATTTACCGGAATAATGATTTCCTGCAAAGCTCGCTCTGTCGCTACATCAAATGTATACTTCTTTGTACCTACTCCAGTACCTCCATTTTGATTCTCTAATTTTTTACGAACTAGTACAGCCACTTCACCTACAGGGTATATATGTATAGTGCTAGCTAGTTCTGATAGATATTGCACACTACTCCATTCAGCTTTTGAACTTATATGAATAGCAATTTCTTTGTCTTTAAAAAAATTACCATCACAAACGGCGCAATAACTGACACCGCGCCCCAACAGCCGGCTCTCTCCGGCAATCGGTCTGCTCACCGGCACGCCCGTAGCTAAAATGACAGACTTTGCTTGATACACTTCGTCAGCGGCCATCAGGACAAAAGGACGACCTGGAAATACACTTTGAATGCGCTTCTTTACAATCACCGGTTCAAGATTACACACCTGCGCTTGTAAATTATCCATAAATACTTCACCGCTCACCGTTGGCAAACCCGGATAATTATCTATGCGCGGGGCACGCCGTAATTTATCACTAAAATTTGCTCCTTCAAAAACGACGACGGACTGTCCTCTTACTCTGGCTGTCAGTGCGGCCGACAATCCTGCCGGACCTCCTCCTACAATTGCTACATCATAAATCATATAATTCTTTTACTCTTGTATACCTTCTAACTATTACAAACTGCATTTACAAAATTACACTATTTCTGTGGCAAATGAAATTTGAAACCTTGTGCTTCTGCTTGCTCGATAAGATGTTGACGGCTTAATTGCGGATTCTGTAATTTCTTTGCAATTTGTAATGTAAAGGAATCCATCCGACGATTAGCATCACGCAAATCATAATACTCAGTCATCTCTTCATCGTAATCTTCCATCAATTCTAAATAATTATCAAACACGTGATATGTGTCGTCAAACACATTGGCTTCTCGTGCCATACGCGGTTTAAGCTGAGGCTTTTGATCCGATACACCCAAACCAAGACCTACTACTGGGAAAGTAAACTCCGGCAAATCTAACAGTTCAATCATCTTTGGCACATCATTAAGAATACTGCCTAAATACACGGTACCAAAGCCGGCCAACTCAGCAGCACCTACCATATTTTGAGCCGCTAAACAAGCATCGGTCCACCCCTGGAAAAAGCGATCGCTATCACATTCCGCATCATTAAATACACCTTGTTCGCGAGCAATGCGTGAATTTCGATATACGTCAACAATAAAAATAAATAATTCAGGCATACGCGCTACATATGGCTGTGTACAAACTTCTGCAATTTTAGCCTTAAGCTCCGGATTCACAATACGAATAATGCTAAAGCTTTGCATTCCTTGGCTACTAGCGGTTCGCTTCGCTACATCCAACAATATACTTAATTGCTGCGGAGGAACCGGGCTCGACTTAAATTCACGGATACTTTTATGATTTAATAAAATGTCAATAGGATTCATAGAATGACCTCCCAAATCTGTTATATAGACAATTTCTAAATTATATAGACAATTTTTAATCTAAGAGTATTGTAACACAGACCTAAATAAATGCAAAAGTTATCCTACAAGTGTACATTTTCTTATATATTCTGATTCATACAGGCATTTTTAATTAATTTGTTTCCTATGCAAGGAAAAATTATTCATGTGTCCTTCACAGAATGATGATATACTACTATTACAATATGTAATGTATATCAGTTGTGAGGAGGAATTGTAATGACAATCACAAAAAAATTAGCAGCCAAAGCACTTCTTGTTGCCACATTAGCTACAACAACTTTTGGCGGTGCTTCGTTAGCCGCCGCTCCAGCCGGACAGGACGTACCTGAAATCCAAGTGAGCGGTACAGCAACCCGCTCGCTGGCTCCTAGCTATGCAATGCTCACATTGGGAATTACTTCGCAAGACGCTTCGGTGAATACGGCCAAAAATGCCAACGACCGTGTCATGAGTGACTTGATTTCTCGCCTAACTGCCATGGGTATTACTAAAAATAACATTCAAACTTCCAACATTTCTATTAATCCCAATTACGACTATAACGCCAACAATACCCGTAACCGCAATACTATTACCGGCTATACTGTATCCAACACGGTAAATGTAAAAATTACGGACATCAACAAAGTAGGCAAAGTGATTGATGCCGCTGTAGCTAGCGGTGCTACCAATGTCAACTCTCTCAATTTTGAAAATGATATAACCCAAGCATTAAACGATCAGCTTACTACGGAAGCCATCAAGAATGCGCGCCATCAAGCCGAAATTATTGCTGCCGCTCTTGGACGTTCTGTAGGTGGAGTAAAAAACGTATCTATCAGTGGCACACAAAGCTATGAAATGGACAACCTTCCGCGCATGTATAAACTAGCTGCCTCGATGAGTACCGCAACTCCTGTTGAAGGCGGATCTACGACCGTAACCAAAAATGCATCAATTACGTTCTATCTTCAGTAACACTATAAATTAAAAGGCCCTTCTGAACTGAACCCCTTTCGTTAGACACATTTGGGGTTCAGTTCATCGGGGCCTTTTTTATTATAAAAAGATGGCTCCCATCACAGGAACCATCTTAAATACCTCTATACTTCTTCCGGTACAACACCTACATGGACTGCCACAATCCCGCCGGTCAGTTCATAATAGGTGGCTTCTTTATATCCGGCTTCTTCAAACATAGTCAAAACCTGCGACTGGTGAGGATATCTTCGCAACGATTCCGGTAACCACGCATACGATGAATTATCCTTACTCAATTTACCCAATACAGGCAGAATATGTTCAAAATATAGATAATACAGTTGCTTGAATCCAAACGCAGTTGGCTTTGCCAATTCCAACGTGACAACACGCCCGCCCGGCTTAACCACACGTCTCATTTCTTTTAGTGCTTGCATAACATCCGGTACATTACGCAAAGCAAATGCGCTCATAGCACAATCGAAGGAATCTTTATGGTAAGGCAAATTCATCGCATCACCTTCTACCAAATTTACACGATCCAAAAGCCCTGCTTTTGCTAAACGCTGCTCGCCATGTTGTAACATTTCCGGACTAAAATCCAGTGCTTCCACCGATAGCATCGGCTCTTGACGCAGCGCTTCCTTGGTCAGCATGCCCGTGCCGCAAGCCACATCAAGCAAGCGGTTTCCCGGCTGTAGCCCCAACTGCTTCACCGCAAAACGGCGCCAGTATGCATCTTGATGAAAACTTAAAATTGTATTCATTATATCGTAATGTTTCGCAACATTTGAAAAAACACCCTGCACAAAAGCTTCCTTATCCGAATAAGAAGTAAACTTACGTGCCGATAGTTCTCGTTCCACCTTCATAGTAAACCTGCTTTCCAATCAACCTAACCATGTTTACAAAGGACAGGCTTGTTTCCTCACGACAAGCTGTCCCTCGTTCTGTTCCCTATATTATAATTCATGACCATTATTTCTGCTAGTATTCATACAAAAAAATTTTTATATTTTAAAAATTCAATTTTTTCAAATTCCCCCTTGCCAATATTTCTTATCCGTTTTATAATGACATATGTCCTCACAGAGTAGAAACTCAATAATGTATTGTATTCATGTAGTATGTGTAGAACAGAGGAGTGATTAGTATGAAAGCATTCTTACAAAAGCTCAATCGCATGAGCTTGATTAAGCAAATTATCATCGGCTTAATCATAGGTATCGCAGCCGCATTATTTGCACCGGAGGTGGCTGTTGAGTTATCACTGTTAGGTGTTATCTTTGTAGGTGCTTTAAAAGGGATTGCACCTGTATTAGTCTTTTTCTTGGTTGTCGCTGCTGTAAGTAAACATCGCGCCGGACAAAAAACGGGGATGCGACACATTTTATTCATGTATGTATTGGGCACATTCTTATCTGCCGCCGTAGCCGTAATCGCAAGCTTTGCCTTCCCCACCATATTACATTTGGCAGAAGCAGCAGGTGATGCGAAACCTCCGGAAGGGATTGCCGAAGTATTGATAACCGTATTGAAGAACGTAGTCGATAATCCGGTTCATGCCTTAATGACAGGTAATTACATCGGTATTCTCGGTTGGGCCGTGCTCTTTGGTCTAGCTTTACGCGGTGTTGCCGATGATACTAAAGAAATGGTATCCCATATTTCCGAAGCTGTTACTAAAGTAGTTCAATGGGTAATTCGTTTAGCTCCTTTTGGTATTATGGGACTCGTGGCCGAATCTATTGCTACCAATGGTATTGAAGCTTTAATCGGTTATGCTAAACTGTTGGGTGTACTCTTAGGTAGTATGTTCTTTGTAGCTTTAATCGTAAATCCTATTATTGTATTCACTTATTTAAAACGCAATCCATATCCACTGGTATTCAAATGTCTGCGTGAATCCGGTATTACCGCCTTCTTCACTCGCAGCTCTGCCGCTAATATTCCTGTAAATATGGACCTTGCCAAACGGCTCGGTGTTAACCCTGATACATATTCTATTTCTATTCCGTTGGGTGCCACGATTAATATGGGCGGCGCGGCTATTACTATTACGATTATGACGTTAGCCGCTGTAAATACGTTACATATCCAAGTGGATATTGCCACCGCAATTTTATTAAGCGTTATTGCTACTATCGGTGCTTGCGGAGCATCCGGTGTTGCCGGAGGATCCTTGCTACTAATCCCGCTCGCTTGCAGCTTATTCGGCATTAATAATGATATTGCCATGCAAGTAGTTGGCGTTGGTTTCATTATCGGTGTATTGCAAGACTCTACCGAAACAGCACTTAACTCCTCCACCGATATTCTCTTCACGGCCGCTGCCGACTTTTCTCGCAACGGATATCCGGAAGATATCAATGCTGTAAAAATGAATGTATCCCGTAATGCATAAGCGTACATCAATATATACGCTCTCATTACAAAACTATCTACTTAAGATTTAATACACAATAAAAAAATTCACATATTACATACGAAAAGACCTTGTAACGATAATTACATATCGTTACAAGGTCTTCTTTTTTAGACATCTCAGTTATTACTCATGAATTCGCTCTTCGCCAATATAACTATGTTCGGCATTAATCGTTACATGATAGTACGGATTCATTGCTTCTAATATTCTCTTAATGGATTGACTTATTTCATCCTTACGTTGCTTTTCCGTATATGGCACAACCATATCAAATAACACATTCAGATGATCATCCGATTCAATAGCACGTAAGTCATGAATACTGATACGATCGTCATACGCCTTCACCACACTGCGAATTTGTTCATAAATAGCCATAGTTTGTTCATCACGTAACAGAGGATCCATATGAATAGTTAATTTTAAATGTAATTCTTCCAATGCCTTTCGTTCTATATGATCAATCATATTATGGCTCTTAATGATATCTTGATTAGCATCCACTTCTACATGAATACTGGCAAATTCATGCCCCGGACCATAATCATGAATCATCAAATCATGAACGCCTAATACTCCATCAAAGCTTTGTACAAAATCAGCAATTTCACGAACTCGTTCCGGTGTCGGTTCATTACCGAGCAAACGACTTGTAGATTCTTTAAATACATGATAGCCGGCACGACCAATCATCAATGCTACGATAGCTCCCAGATATCCATCAATAGGATATTCTAGAAAACTGCCTGCCAGCAAACCGATCGTAATCCCCGCTGTAGCCCATACATCGGATAAGCATTCCAATGCATTAGCCCGTAAGATTGGGGAATCAATTCTGTTTCCCATATACTTAAGAAAAGAAGCCAACCATATTTTTAATCCCATAGCTACAAGCATAACAATAATGGCTACTGCCGATACATCAACAATTTCCGGATGCATAATACGATTGACGGCTTCAATCATCAACTGAATGGCTAATACAAACAGAATGATAGAAAATCCGATAGAGAATAAATACTCCATCCTGCCATGCCCGTACGGATGCTCTTGATCCGGCTTTTTCGCAGCCAAGCGAAAGCTTAAAAACGATATAGCCGAACCACCGGCATCCGCCACATTATGAATACCATCGCTAATCATAGCTATAGAGCCAATGAGCCAGCCAACAATCAACTCACCTAGGCACACTAATAAATTAACAATCACCCCGGTGATACTGGCTACATTACCATACTGAGTGCGAACACTTGGCACCTTTATCATATCGTGATTCTTTATAAACTGCTCAATCAAAAATTCTCTCATAGATACCTCTCCCTATTTGTTGTTCATTATTCTCAATAGATTATCATTATTTTATTGATTAGTTTATTGTACTCTTTTTATCGACAAACTGCAAGTAGTGAGAATAAAAAAATATACGCTTACTATCAGCTCCTTCGCTAACCGTAAGCGTATATATCAATTTACATAAGCAATACCACTTCAAGGTATCTGTCACGAACAACGTACCCGGTATTCATCCTAAATTATCTATTAGATAACGACTTACCAGCGATGTTCGTAGTATACCTGTGTCCACATAATGATTTCCGATAATGTCGGGTGTGGTGTCATAGTTTCTCCTACGGTAATAACCGAATGCGGATCCATTTTACGTACCAACCCTTTAGCGCGCAACTTCTTCGTTAACGCGGAACCTATTTCTTCATTAATTGCCTGCAATGGCGTATCACCACTATTCAACAAATTAACAAACGGTTGGAACAAAATGGATGCTTGCGGCCCGATAACATGAACCCCGAGAATATAATTGGTTTCTTTATCCACCACAATTTTTACAAAGCCATCATGCTCATCACCCGGATCAAATCCCATGGCAAACCCTTTTGCCGAGGCGGAATAAAAATTCTTCCCCGTACCTACATCATAGCCCTTTTCTATTGCCTCTGCTTCCGTCAATCCTACATGTCCCACCTGTGGGTACGTAAAAGTAACGGCCGGAACAAGATCGTAACGAGCCCATCTAAAATCCTCCGGAGACGATGCATGATATAAATTATGGGCCAAAATATCAGCTTCATAATTTGCCTTATGACGGAACGGTGCTTCCCCATTGACGTCACCTAACGCATACACTCCGTCAACGGAGGTTTCCAAAAATTCATTGGTCATAATCCAACCGCCACGCTTTGTCTTAATTGACGTATTTTCTAAGTGAAGTTCTTCTGTTGCCGGAACAATACCGGAAGCCATCAGAATTTCCTCACCCCGTATTTCCTGAAGCTCTCCGGTGGCTCGATCACGAATAACAACTACTTTTTCACCGTTTTCCACGCGCACTTCTTCAGGTTCCTGATTCAGGATAACACGTATACCCAATTTAGTAATGTCTTTATAAATTTGTGCCGAAATCTCTTCATCTTCTTTGGGTAACAATCGACGATTATGCTGAATCAATGTTACCTCTGTTCCTGCCGCAGCAAATACATGGGCAAACTCGGTTCCGATAGGACCGCCCCCCATAACGATAAGTCGTTTAAAAGGTGCCTTCGGATATTTTTCACCGAATAAACTTTCACTGCTCATATAACCGGCCTCTTCCAAACCGGGAATAGTGTTGATTTTAGTGTGTCCTCCCACACCCAAAACAATAATCGGTGCCGTCAATTCATCAGTGACCGTACCATCCTTCATCGTTACCATAATTACTTTATCACGTACGAAGGACGCCGCGCCGCGATACACATCTACATTTTCAAAACCATCATAATAAGATTCAACGCCTTTGCTCTCGTCAATTTTATGCCATACACGTTTACTCATTATATCCCAATCAATGGTAGCCGGAGTTACCTTTACACCAATTTTAGGCAATTCCTCTATCTCACGAACTGCATCGGCTACGGTAACCATTACCTTTGTAGGAATGCATCCGCGAGTAAGACATGTACCACCGAATTTTCCTTTTTCTATAATGGCTACTTTTTTACCTTTAGCAATAGCCGCGTCAGCTACAATAGTAGCACCGCCGGTACCTACTACGATAATATCATAGGTCTTCATAGTTACATCCTTTCTTGAAACTATAATAGTCTGCGTTTGTAATACACCCTTTTTCCCGCATATATTATACCATATCGAAAATGATAAATATAGTAAATATGCTATTGCTGATTGTGCAACTCCCCCATCATACATAGTCCTATGTATCAATTATGCATTACTCTGCCTACTTAGATCCCTTTTTTCTTGAGGTCTATACGAGCATAGGTTATAATGGCTACATGTATATATAGTATACGTACCAAATAAACGCATACTCCATTACATAAGTCTTTCTACAGCAAAGGAGGGTCACCTATGAAGGTTTCCCCACATTTAGCACAAAACATCGTCGAAAGTATGAAGTCTATTATTAAACAAGATATCAACTTCATCGATTCCGATGGCACTATAATAGCCAGTACAGATCCGGCCCGTATCGGTACTTTCCATGAAGCCGGTCGTACCGTATACCAATTAAAACGTGTCTTGGTCATCTCCGAAAGCGATAGTTACGAAGGTACCCGCCCGGGAATTAACCTTCCCGTCCATATAAATGGCGAAGTCATTGCCGTAATTGGTATTACAGGCACACCGGAACAAGTAATTACCTTTGGCAATATTATTCGTAAAATGACAGAAATTCTAATTTTGGAAGAAGAATTTAGAAATGTCAAACAACGCGAAGTCGATCGCAATCGTATGCTACTGGAGGATTTAATTTTCTATCCGCAAAACTTTGCCGAACGTTGGGACGAGGCAACTCTTTCCTTTTGGCGGTCCGATGACGATTACAAACGCATCGTACTCATTCGTTCCGATACATCTCAATTCAATTTTCTCAAAGATGTTCGTCGTCTGCTAGAACAGTATATAGAACAACTCCCTCCATTAGTAAAAAGTAGTATTCTTTGGACTGAGCACGAACAAATGATGGTTCTTCTCTATAAAGAAAAAACTACCTCTCAGCTCCTACCTTGTTTGCAACAAATCGAAGAACTAAAGTTTAACTATCCCTCTATGGTTGTTGCCATCGGAAGTCGCGTTCACCGTGATTTCCGTACCTCTTATCGCGATGCTCAACTAGTACAAGATACCTACACAGCACGACCGGAAGTTTCATGCATCGTTAACTATGATGACTTAACGATAGAACTTTTATTTAATCCGGAAAATACATATCGCCAACAACAACTACAAGAAAAGGTACTCGGACAATTAACCGATAAAGAGTTAGAAGAGTTCTACCACATCTTACAACTCTTTGAAACTCATAACGGATCTATTTCCAGTATTGCCGATGAACTCTTTATTCACAAAAATACATTGCAATACCAAATTCAAAAGCTCCGTCGCATTACCGGTTATGACTTGCGAAACTACCATGATTTTATGGTTCTGCGCTTAGCGTTTACGTTATATCATCACACAACACAACATGTATCCGAAACTAAAGCTAGTGATTCAGATACCGATGAGCAATAATCTATATTCGGTGCTTTGTTTTCCTGTTAAAGAACTATAAAATAAAAAGGCTGTAACGCCTTGAGGTTATCCCTCATGACGTTACAGCCTTTTTTATTTCTATACATCCATTATCACAGCGTTTTCTACTGCTTCAAGCAAAGTACCGTCTTCCAAAATGCCCGTAATCTTTTCTAATTCCTTAAACATTTCAATATCCTTATCGTAATCGATAAATGCATTGCTCTTGCGAATAGCATCATAAGCGGCTTTAGTGCCTTTACCTAACGTTGCCTGTTCCTCCCGCAAATCAATAGCCTGACAGGCAGCTAATAATTCTGTAGCGACTACACGCCGTACATTTTCCACAATTTCACCGGCTTTTCTGGCTGCATGAGCTCCCATACTAACCAAATCTTCTTGGTTTTCACAAGATGGAATGGAATCTACCGATGCCGGATGCGCCAATACTTTGTTTTCACTTACTAAAGCTGCTGCCGCATACTGCGTAATCATAAACCCGGAGTTTAATCCGGAATGCTTAACCAAGAATGACGGGAATCCGCTGAGAGAGTTATTAAGCAAGCGTTCCAAACGGCGTTCCGATACATTAGCAATTTCCGCTAATCCTATTCCTAAGAAATCAAACGGTAACGCCATCGGTTCTCCGTGGAAATTGCCACCGGAAATTACATCACCATCCGGCAATACTATTGGATTGTCCGTGACAGAATTAATTTCAATATCAACCTTTTCCTTAACAAAGGCTAATGCATCCTTAGAAGCTCCGTGAATTTGCGGTACACAGCGCAATGAATACGGATCCTGCACGCGCAATTCACCTTGCTTTGTTACATATGTACTCCCCTTTAATAAAGTTCGTAAGTTACGTGCCGTATCAAGCTGCCCTTTATGAGGACGGATACTATGAATACGTTCATCAAATGCATCGATGATACCTCTCATAGCTTCCAGCGACAAGGCTGCTGCCACATCACTTAACTTGAGAAGGCAAATACCTTCCCACAACGCCAACGCGCCTACCGCCGTCAATACCGGTGTACCATTAATTAATGCCAAGCCTTCTTTCGCTTGTAAAGCAATAACAGGTATATCTGCTCTCTCCATAGCTTCTTTTCCCGGCAATAACTGTCCTTCGTATTCTGCATCACCTAATCCCAACATAGGTAGCACCATATGAGCCAGCGGAGCCAAATCACCGGAAGCCCCCAATGAACCCTTTTCGGGAATATACGGATGAACACCTTTATTAATCATAGCAATTAACGTTTCCAGTGTTTCTAAGCGAATACCAGAATAACCTTTGACTAGCGCATTTGCTCTGATAAGCATCATGGCACGCGTTAATTCACGGCTAAAGGGTTTGCCAAATCCGCAAGAATGCGTACGAATTAAGTTTTCTTGCAACTGTGAGCAATCTTCCTTTGAAATATGTACGCGGCATAAGGATCCAAAACCTGTGGTAATGCCATACACTACGGCTTCGCTATTTACAATAGAATCCACTATAGCACGGGAATCTACAATCTGCTGTACTGCTTCTTCACTAATACGAACCGTTGCATCGTAACGTGCCACCGCTACTAACTCTTCCAACGTCAAGTCATGTCCGGTTAATACAACCTCTTTAATCGCTTTCACACTGTAAGTCATAATTGCCTCCTATCTGTCCTAGCCTAGTAAAATGGCACCGATAACGCCACCGATAAAGAGCGGGATATCGTAGAATATAAATGTCGGAACACAAGTGTCCCAAATATGATTATGCTGTCCATCCGCATTAAGACCGGATGTTGGTCCCAATGTGGAGTCCGATGCCGGCGAACCAGCATCGCCAAGAGCTGCGGCAATACCGATTAAGAGAATAATAGACGGTACGGAGAAGCCAATTTCAATCCCCATCGGAATATAGATGGAAGCAATAACCGGAATTGTACCAAAAGAAGTACCAATCCCCATGGTAATCAACAAGCCTACTGCCAACATCAAGCAAGCTCCGGCAAACTTAGAATCAATAACGGAAGTAGTAGCTGCTACTAAACTCTGAACCGACTGTGTTTCACGAAGTACATTAGCATAGCCGGCTGCAATGAGCATAACAAAAGCTATAAAGCCCATCATGCGAACCCCACCGTCAACAGTCGTATCCATTTCTTTCCAACGAATGCAACCGGTAAGGAGCATAACTGCCAAGCCACAAATAGCGCCAATAGGAAGCGATTCAAAATAAAGCTGTGCTACAAAAGCAACGGCAGCACCCAATAATGCCATCCAGCATTCCTTTGTCATCTGTGTATCTTCCGGATTTTCATCGGCACCGATTACCGGCAAGTCCTCATAATCACGCTTACGACTATACGCAATCGTCGCTAACACAAGGCCAACTAACATGGAGGCACCGCCAATCCACATAACCGCTGAAATATCGCTGATGCCTACATCAACACCGTTCGCTACCATCTGATCTTTAATAATTGTCATAAATAATAGCCCAAAACCAACCGGCAATGATACATATGGTGCTTTCAAACCAAAGGTCAACGCACAAGCTACGGCTCTCCGGTCGAGCTTCATCTTATTCATCAAAATCAGCAGTGGCGGAATAAGTATTGGAATAAATGCAATATGTACCGGAATTAAGTTCTGCGAGAAACAAGCAATAAAGGCGATCAAGAATACAAATGCTGTTTTCTTTCCGCCGATTACCTTCGTAATCTTACGCGATACAACGCCGGCCAGTCCCGACCGTCCGATAGCAACCGCTAAAATACCTAACAAAATGTAGCTGAGAGCTGTTTCTGAGTTACCACCCATACCATTGATCAAGGATCCTATGGTATCCGGCAACGACATTCCGCCGCTAAGTCCGGCCACAATACCGGCGACCACAATAGCTAAGAGGACGTTCATCTTCAGCAAACACAGCACTGACATAACAATGACCGAAATCACTATAGGATTCGCCAAAATTTCCATACACGCTCAACTCCTTTACACTAAACCACTAAACCTAGTACCTTACTGCGGATATATAGAATACTGTATATCCTTTATATTATGTAAATAGTATAGCTTGCAGTAGCCTTAAAAGTGTCAAAATTCTACTTGATTTTCAAGCTTGATTTTTTTGACTCTTCGTCACGAAAAAATAAAAAGAAGGTCTCACTGTCGATAATTCATCGATAGTAGACCTTCTTTGGACGTTTTTTATTTGACTAAAGAGGTAAATAAATAAACATAAAAACCAATCTCTCAATTTTGTTATTCATTAACCATAGATTCTATCGTTTTACGTTCATGCGTATCACGATAGACATCTAAATATCGCAATGCCCGACCTCCGTACATAGAAGCACTGCCACGATAGTGACGGCTGATTTCTGTAGACGGATATTCTTTCTTAATAAGCGCAATGGCCATATTCACATAACCTATTTCTTGCGGATTATTCATCATAGCCAATTTAGCCATAGCATCATCTAAAAATTGGATAGCTTTCTTTTCGTCCCCTTCCTTCATAGCTAGCAATGCCATATACGACTCTACGATAGGACGGCGCCAATAAAAATCGTAACGATTAAAGAAATTATAGGCCTGTTCAAAATATTCCTTAGCCTTATTATATCGCCCCAAGCTGTAAGCGGCAATACCTGCATTACAGGAGAACACCACCCAAGAGCTGTACGCTTGTTGATTTTTACAAATCTCCAACGCCTTATCATAATATTCAATAGCTTCTTCAAACCGTCCCGAACCACGCCTTATCTCACCGATATAATTATAGGCAGCCGCAATATTAAGTGCATAACGTCGTGCCACAGTCTGTGTCACCATAAACGTGGCAATAGATTCATTTAAAAGTCGTTCCGCTTCTACAAAATCGCCTTGCATAATCATATTCAATCCTTTAAGGCGCAACAAAATTCCTACTTCCTTATGGTAATTGCATTCCACCGCCAAATCCAATGCAATTTCCAAATAGTTTTTCATTTCCTCGGCATTGCCAATCTGAATATCATAATAAATCATCTGCTTATATCCCATAAGGGCATAATCACGATTATTCATTTCCAGGGATTGTTCAATAAGATCAAGAATATAGCGAACGCCTTTTTCATATTTACCTTCGCGAATAAAGTAACGTCCGATAAGGTGTAAATATACCAATTCTAGGTTACGCACCTCCGGTGTCGCGCCGTACGTCTGACGAATACGTTCCATCATTGCCTCAACACTTTCTAAATATTGCAACGTATCCGCTTCCGTAAAGTAGCTGGCACCACCTGTCTGCATCGGTTCAGCTGTTCCCAGCACAGGGAATAGTTCATGACTGAAGTTCAAATAATACATTAAACTCTTCAATTTATAGCGTCCCATCATAACAAGATCACCGGCTTGTTCAAAATGATATTCTAAGTGCTGATAAATATATATATCCTGTTTAGAATGCGTCAAACGCTTTTCCCATAACCCGGCTAAATAACCATGTAAAATTTTCCATTTTTCCGGCGATAACTGCTTTTGAATAAACTCTTTCAACTTCTGCTGCGTTACTTCATAGATGACTTCCGTCTGCTGTGGAATCGGCGAAATTAAATTTTTACCCTCCAGCACCTCCAAACGATCCAACAGCTGGAGATTATCCATCTGCATGTACTCGGATATCATTGCTAACGGGGCTCCGCCGTAGAAAAGTGAAATAAAATCTAAAATCTTTTGTTGTTCTTCTGTCAGCGATAAACAGGTCGCTTTAAAAATAGTCTGCATATTATTCGTCAAGCTATCAAAGCGCCCCGTAGATTCCAGTGCATGCAAACATTCCATTAATAAAAATAGATTTCCTTCTGTTTCAAGCTGCAATCTCTGTATAAGATTATCATCTACCTCTATAGGTAGATGTCTGGATTCTACCAAGCGCCGAATATCCTTTTTGGTCAGCGGATTCAATACAGTAATATGCAGCCGCTTATACATAGCTACAGAAGTAACAAAATGCTGGAAATCCTTTTCCCGCGAATCCCTACCGGTCAACAAGAAAATAAGGCGATCTGACTGTTTTCGCAAAATTAAACTATTTAGCAGTGATAAACTGAGTGGATCCATCCATTGTATATCTTCAAACACAATGACCAACTTTTTCTCGGCCGACGCAATGTCAAGTACTGACGAAAGTGTATGGAACAGAGAATCGAATTTTAAAATATCTTTAATTTCCATAAGGCCTAAATCGCGGTCAATACTCATATCCATTTGTGGGAATAAAGTATAAATACGATTCAATTCGAAATCAGGCACCTCCGTACCTCGTGAGCGCAATAAATCTACCAAGCCTTCCATAATTCCCGTCCAAGGATGTAATAAGAAGTTGCGTTCCATCTGATAACAATTAGTTTGTATAACTGCCACTTCATCAGTCAACACGCTAAGCGCAGCATCCTTCAAACTGGTTTTGCCACTACCGGCATCCCCCATAATCATCAAAGCCTCACCGGTACGTCCACGCAAAAATGACCACATGTGCGTGCTCAGTTCTTCAAACTCAGTTTCACGACCGATTGGTACTGAAACACCCTTGCTAAATCCAGGCTGTGTATCATCTTTTTGTAACGCCTGCCTGATAATGCTATCAATTTCTTCTGGCACCGAAGCATGCAACTCACGTGTAAAAATATCTTTCATGGATTCGTATAATTCCATGGACTGTTGCATCTTACCTTGTTCACAATAGGCGCGCAATAAAATAGCGTATACACCTTCATCGTAAGGATTATAGTTGAGTAACATCTGTCCATAACGTTCGATGACGGTAAAATCTTTCTTTTCCGCCGCTTCTTCGATTTTAGCGCGCACTGTGTCCATATACAGACCCTTGAGTCGGTTGCGTTCCGACAGATACCAGTCCTCGTATTCCACCGAATCCTTAATGAAAAATCCCTGCAAAAAATCTCCCTTATACAGATCAAGATTTTCTTCCGGATTCTCCTCAAAACGCTTAACATCAATATCAAACTCTACATCCGGATTCACTTTGATAATGGCCTTGCGCGGTGAAATAAAAGTTTCCGAGCCTAGCATTTTCTTTGCTTCATAAATTGCATTACGTAAATTTTTACGTGCTACGGTATCGGGCTTGTCTGCCCATAATATGCCGCTTAATTCATCGCGCATAACCGTACCGCGCACTAAAATGTAATATACCAATGCATTTACTTTGTTATACGAGAAGAACACTTCTTCTCCATCCTTGATAATAACCGGCGTACCTAAGAAGCGCGCTTCTAATTTACATGCCATACCTATCCCTCACTATACACAAAGCAATACTTTCCTTATATCGCTTACACCAATCGTCAAATTATACCGTCAAAAGAAAGCGTCAAATAATTTCGTCAAATAATCTTTCTCTTGATTCCCTATGCCCCTCATATACGCCTATTATAACAACAAATACGATGATATTACATAATTTAATGTCATTTTTCATAAAAATCACTATAACAATTTATCATAATTCTCTCTACTATGCTAAAGTTATGCAATAAAAAAGCGTTCTCCCCTGATATATCAGAGAAGAACGCCTCATTACCATGGCTTATGCACGATGAACAATTTCACCGTTTTTAATTACCGTTTCCACTATATTCACGCCCGTGTGGTACGGTAAGAATTTATAAGAGGGGTATTGCAGAATCACCAAATCTGCCTGTTTTCCCACTTCAACAGAACCTATTCGATCCGCTCTGTCTACGGCAGCAGCACCATTAAGCGTCAATGCCGTAATTGCTTCTTCCGCTGTCATGCCCATATAAATAACAGCCAAAGCAATCATCAGTGGTACGGAGTTTGTAAAGCCGCTGCCCGGATTAAAGTCAGTCGCTAATGCCACCGCACAACCGGAATCAATCATCTTACGCGCAGCCGCATAAGGTTCTTTTAAGCAAAATGCTGTCGTCGGCAACAATGTAGCCACTACTCCGTTGTCGGCCAATGCTTTGATTCCTGCCTCCGATGCATGCAACAAATGATCTGCCGACGTACATTTCAGCTCGCCGGCCAATTCAGAGCCACCAAAAGTAACAATTTCATCAGCATGAATTTTTAACTTAAAGCCCTGCTCTCTGGCAGCTGTTAACAATTTGCGACTTTCTTCAATGGAAAATACACCTTTTTCGCAGAATACATCGCAAAATTCGGCTAACTTTTCCTTTGCTACCGTTGGCATAACATCGCGTAGTAAGAAATCGATAAACTCATCGTTTCTATCTTTGTAGCTTGGAGGTACCGCATGAGCCCCTAAAAATGTCCGCACAATACTCACCGGCTGTAGCTCTTCCAAGCGTTTCATTACACGCAACTGCTTGAGTTCCGTATCATAATCCATGCCATAGCCACTCTTGCCTTCTACGGTGGTAATGCCAAAGGCTAACATCTTCTTTAAGAAATCCAAACTGTGAGTAATTAATTCATCTTCCGACGCTTCTCGAGTTGCTTTCATAGTATTAGCAATGCCACCACCGCGTTCCATGATGTCCATATAGCTCATACCTTCCATGCGCCATAGAAATTCATCGGCCCGATAACCGCCAAACACAAAATGGGTATGTGAATCCACAAATCCCGGTAAAACGGTCTTTTCCTTAGCATCAACCTGCCGCTCCGTAGGAATTTCTTTCTCCCATGCCGGATTATCACCAATAGCAACAATCGTACCATCTTCTATTAAAATCGATTGATTTTCATAGATAGCAACATCTTTCATATCCGCCCCCCGAACGGCTGAATGTCCTTTAGGGGTAACGATTTGCGATGCGTTTTTTATCAATAATCGTTGTGTCATACATCCTCACTTTATCCATTAGATATAACTGTACGAAAGATAGTTGGGAGATACCATCCGCAACTATCTTCCGTCAATTTCAGATTAGTCCTTTACTACTTTTGCCGTAGGATACACTTTGGCTACTGCAGCCTTAACTTTTGCATCATCTGCTACATAAGGAATTGTAATATGACCGATGCCTTCCCGCGTTTTATTAAAAGCAACTGCTGTTTCCATAGCATGTTCGTTACGTGCCCACGAACGGCGAGCTACACCACCGATAACATCCCATGATAATGCAGAACGAATAATTTCATCAACGCGATGGCTACCATCAAGAACAAGACCAAAACCACCGTTAATAGCTTTACCTATACCGGTACCTCCACCATTATGTAAGGCTACTAAACTCATACCACGGGCTGCATTGCCGGCATAGGTTTGAATAGCCATATCCGCCATAACATTAGATCCATCCTTAATATTGGATGTTTCGCGGAACGGCGAATCCGTCCCCGATACATCATGATGGTCACGACCCAACATAACCGGTCCTATTTCACCTTTGCGCACCAATTCGTTAAACTTCAATGCAATGCGTACACGACCTACTTCATCCTGATACAGAATACGTGCCTGTGTACCAACGACCATTTTATTTTTTTCCGCATCACGAATCCAATTATAATTATCGCGATCCTGATAACGGCGATCGACATCAATACATTCCATAGCCGCCATATCTGTCTTATGAAGATCTTCCGGCTTACCGCTAAGGCATACCCAGCGGAACGGTCCATAGCCATAATCAAATAACTGCGGCCCCATAATATCTTCTACATAGCTTGGCCAAATGAATCCATCTTTTTCATCTATCCCATTCTTAGAGATTTCCTTAACTCCGGCATCATATACAGCTTTCATAAAGGAGTTACCATAGTCAAAGAAGTAAATACCTTTTTCCGTTAATCGTTTCAATGCACGGAAATGAGCCTGTAAGGTTTTATCTACGAGTTCTCTGAACTTCACCGGATCATCGGCCAGCATCTGCGTGCGTTCTGCAAAGGTAATTCCCTGTGGACAGTAGCCACCATCATACACATTATGGCAAGAAGTCTGGTCGGAGATTAAATCTACATGAATATCATTGTCCGCGATGTATTCCAATAAATCTACAATATTGCCGTGATATGCATAGGCTTTACCTTCACCGGCTGTCATAGAAGCCTGTGCCATAGCAATCACTTCCGGTAATGATTCGGATACACCTGAAATCCAACCTTGGTCCAAACGCGTTTGGATTCGTGACGAATCCACTTCAGCGATAATAGCCACACAGTTAGCAATTTCTGCAGCCTTACCCTGAGCTCCGCTCATACCGCCAAGACCTGAGGTAACGAACAGCTTACCCGTTAAATCGCCGTCTACCGGAATGCCTAACTTCATGCGGCCGGCATTTAAAATCGTATTGAATGTGCCGTGAACAATTCCCTGCGGTCCGATATACATCCAACCGCCTGCCGTCATTTGTCCGTAGTTGGCTACCCCCATTTCTTCTGCAATTTCCCAATCTCTCAGATTATCAAACATACCGATCATCATACCGTTGGTAATGATAACCCGTGGTGCTTCCGGTTTAGAACGGAACAATCCCACCGGATGACCGGAGGCTACTACCAAGGTCTGATCCTGTGTTACCTCTTCCAAGTACCGTTTAATTAATAGGTATTGCATCCAATCATGGCACACACTTCCTGTTTCACCATAGGTAACCAATTCATACGGATACAAAGCTACCGCAAAATCAAGGTTATTATCAATCATAACCTGAAATGCTTTGCCTTCCACGCATTTGCCTTTGTATTCATCAATCGGCTTGCCGTGAAGATTTCCTTCCGGGCGGAAGCGATATCCGTAAATTCGTCCGCGAGTTGTTAATTCTTCCAAAAACTCTGGAATCAGCTCTTCATGATACTCTTCTGGAATATAGCGCAACGCATTTTTCAATGCAATTTCCGTTTGTTCTTGTGTCAAACGGAACCCTCTATCCGGTGCCCGACGGATACCCTCTTTGAACGGTTTCGGTTGCGGTAATCCATTAGGAAATTCTAGTTTAATCGTCATAGCCTCTGCAATTACTGCATTATTCATTTGGAGCACCTCTCTTTATTACATAAACCATCTATTCCGCGCCATTAGGCATTTCTTATGATTATGGTATCCTCTTTTCATCTGAAAAACGTCTAATACCTTTCAGCTTTACTTGATTTTTAATTTTAAAGCTATTTTTCATCTTATTTCCCATTTCCTAGCAATGACTTATCTCTGACAATCGATGCTCCTTGTCATAACAGTATGAAGTAGCATTTGCTCGTAGAGGCTATTTCGCCATGCCCTATCTTCTATAGTCGATTCGCCTTGTTATTACAGTATGAAGGAGCGGTTGCTCGTAGAGGCTATTCGCAAGACCTAGCCTCCTAGAGCAACCGCTCCTTCATCTGTTCCTAACAAAAGAATTGTCAACTATACCGTTCTCTGTAAATATTCATCCATAGCTGCCGCTGCTTGCTTACCGGCACCCATAGCTAAAATAACTGTAGCCGCACCTGTTACTGCATCACCACCGGCAAAAATTCCTTCCCGCGTAGTTGCTCCGGTCGTTTCATCTACAATAAGACCGCCCCATTTATGTGTATCTAACCCTTTTGTAGTTGAGCGAATTAATGGATTAGGCGATGTTCCCAACGACATAATAACCGTATCGCAAGGAATGATAAATTCCGACCCCGGAATTTCCATCGGACGCCGACGACCCGATGCATCGGCTTCACCAAGCTGCATCTTAATACATTTCACACCGGTAACCCATCCCTTATCATCATGCAAGATTTCCACAGGATTTGTTAAAAGATTAAATTCAACGCCTTCTTCTTTTGCATGATGGACTTCTTCTGCTCTCGCCGGAATCTCATCCTCGCTACGCCGATACACAATCTTTGACTCGGACCCGAGACGCAATGCCGTACGGGCTGCATCCATCGCCACATTACCGGCCCCGACGGTAACACATACCTTACCGATAGCAATCGGTGTATCATACGTATCATCATACGCCTGCATCAAATTCGCCCGCGTTAAGAATTCATTCGCCGATAAAACGCCGTTAGACTGCTCGCCGGGAATGTGCATAAACTTTGGCAGCCCTGCACCGGAGCCGATAAAGACTGCTTTAAAGCCTTCTTTTTCCATCAAGTGATCAATGGTCACCGTACGACCTACAATAACGTCCGTTTCAAATTTCACACCTAAATTTTTAATATTTTCTACTTCCTTATTTACAATGCGGTCCTTCGGCAAGCGGAACTCCGGAATACCATAAGCCAATACACCGCCTAATTTATGCAAGGATTCGAAAACGGTTACATCATACCCTTTTTTCGCTAAATCTCCTGCGCAGGTAAGACCGGCCGGGCCGGAACCGATAACGGCTACTTTAATTCCCTTAGGTGCTTCTTTTTCACCAAAGACCACCCCATTTTGTAGATTTGTATCCGCCACAAAACGTTCAAGCTTCCCGATTGCTACCGGCTCGAATTTAATTCCCATTACACAGGCACCTTCACACTGCTCTTCTTGCGGACATACACGCCCGCAAATAGCCGGCAAGGCACTTTGCTTAGAAATAATACGCCCGGCTTCTTTTATGTTGCCCTCCTTCAAGGCACTTATAAACCCCGGTATATTAATATGTACCGGACAAGCTTGGACACAACGAGGGATTTTACAATTTAGACAACGGTTGGCCTCTAGAATTGCTTCTCGTTCATTATATCCATAGCATACTTCTTCAAAATTGCCGGCGCGGACCTTGGGATCCTGCTCTCGCACCGGTACACGTTTACTTTTGTCACCGGGTACCAATGACTCCACAGGAACATCGGCCTCACAAGTACAATTCGGATTCGGATGGAGGGCATCCATTTCACGTACCAGCTTACGGCCTTCTTCCGTCTTATACATACTTTGTCGCTGCATAGCATTATTAAAGTCAACTAAATATCCATCAAACTCCGGTCCGTCTACACAGGTAAATTTCACTTCATTGCCAATAGTAACGCGACAAGCCCCGCACATCCCTGTACCATCAACCATGATAGAGTTAAGAGATACCACGATAGGTATGCCCAGCTCTTTAGCTGCCAAGGTGGCAAACTTCATCATAATCATCGGACCAATCGCTACAATGTGATTGTACTCTTTGCCATCTGCAATAAGCTGTTTCATACATTGAACAACATTACCATGAAAGCCATAGCTCCCATCATCGGTTGCCAAATATAAATTCTCTGCTACCGACCGCATTTCATCTTCATAAATAATGATATCCTTTGTCCGTGCGCCGATAATTACATCGGCTCCTATGCCGCGCGACTTCAAATATTTAACCTGCGGGTATACCGGTGCCGTGCCCACGCCACCGCACAAGAAAAGAATTTTTTTCTCTCTCAATTCTTCATCATTCAATTCGGTTAAGTCTGTAGGATTCCCTAACGGTCCTACAAAGTCGGTAACAAAATCGCCTGCTTCCAATTTTGCTAACTTCTGTGTGGAATCACCCAAGGTCTGAAATACAATACTTACCGTTCCCTTATCACGATCATAATCAGTAATCGTCAACGGTACACGTTCACCATATTCACCGTGTTTGACAATAACAAATTGTCCCGGCAAAGCCGACTCTGCCAATCTTGGTGCCAAAATATCGAATTGATACATGTTAGTATGAAGCTGTCGTTTCGTTACAATTTTAAACAAGAGAACTCACTCCTTTGTACAGCCCGATAGGGTCCCTAATATGTTCGCTGCATCCCTAACCTCTACCTCTGACACAACAAACGTCATCCGTTATTAATCAAACTCATTGTACAATACATTTACGAATAATTAAAATGATATTTGCTCATAATCCTTCTTGATAATTGAAAGCGTTTGATTTATAATGATGTCATAAGATAATAACTATCTCATACAGTCATAAGCGTGTAATTCCGGCTGTACCGGCTTTGATAGCGATACGACTAGACACGCCTTGAGGTAGATTTTTGTTCTACTTACAGTTAGGAGGTTTCATTATTATGGCTTATTCTACTTTTAGTATCCCTAAACAGGTAATCCATGGCAACAATGCATTGGAGTTTTTATCCACCTTAGAAGGGAAACGTGCCAGTATTGTTACGGGCGGTCATTCCATGAAGCGTTTTGGTTTTCTTGATGAAGCGAAAACCCAATTGGAAAAGGCCGGTATGGAAGTACAAATTATCGACGGTGTCGAACCGGATCCTTCTATAACTACCTGTAAAGCCGGCGGTGCTAAGATGGCCGAATTCCAACCGGATTGGATTATCGCCTTAGGTGGCGGTTCTCCTATGGATGCCGCTAAGGTAATGTGGGTATACTACGAGCATCCGGGATATGATTTCATGGAGCTTGTTCGCTTTAATTTCCCACCGCTTCGTACAAAGGCTAAACTGATTTGCATTCCTTCTACTAGCGGTACTGCTTCGGAAATCACGGCCTTCAGTGTAATCACCGATACGGACAATCACATCAAATATCCGTTGGTCAGCCCGCAAATTGTACCGGATGTAGCCATTTTGGACGATCGTATTCCGGCAAAGATGCCTCCGCTTATTACAGCACAGACCGGTATGGATGTTATGACACATGCTATCGAAGCTTACGTATCAACCGCAGCCGATGATTATACCGACCCGTTAGCTCTTCACGCCATTCAATTAGTTTTCGAATATTTGGAAACAGCTGTGAAAGAACCGACCAATATGGTAGCTCGTCAGAAGATGCACGATGCCTCCACTATGGCAGGCATGGCATTTAGTAACTGCTCACTCGGTATTGTTCACAGCATGGCTCATAAAATCGGCGGCGAGTTCCATCTTACTCACGGAGAAGCCAATGCATTAATGCTTCCTTATATCATTCAATTCAATAAAAAAGCCACTAGCAAATATGCTCGCTTGGAAGGTATCCTCGGTATCGACAACCTAGAGCATGCCATTTGGAACCTCAATGCTCGCATTGGTTTAACGAAAACAATTCAAGAAGGTACGAATACCGTCATTAAAGAAAAAGATTTTCTTGCAGTCCTCGATCGCATGAGTGAACGCGCCGAAGCAGATGCTTGCACCTTGACGAATCCGCGCAAACCATCGGTAGAAGATATTAAGAACATTTATAAAGCTGCTTACTACGGCAAAGATGTAAACTTTTAAGTCCGTAGTTGATATAGCCGTTCCCATGCGCCTGTACACCGCATGGTGATACAAGCCTATAAGCATACAGAAAGGCCACCGTGTAATCATTGATTGCACGGTGGCCTTTCACTATTTTATATTTTATGGTTTATATTTTATAGCAATTAATTACCATAGTTGCCATCTTCGGCAGGGAGTGCTTTACGAGCTACCCCTGTTTTGATAGCCATTTCGGCAACAGCCTTTGCTACTGCCAACGGAACGCGTTCGTCAAATGCATTGGCTACTACATAGTCTTCACGAAGATCTTCATCAGCCACCAAATCTGCTAATGCGTCAGCAGCGGCCAATTTCATTTCATCGTTAATCTTGGACGCATGTACATCAATAGCACCACGGAACAAGCCCGGGAATACGTTTACATTGTTAATCTGGTTCGGAGCATCGCTGCGACCGGTACCGGCAACACGCACACCACAAGCCTTAGCAACATCATACATAGCTTCCGGTACGGGATTAGCCATAGCAAATACGATAGCATCCTTAGCCAGACTCTTAAGAATATCTTCGGTGAATACACCGGCTGCCGATACACCTAACAATACGTCAGCGCCTTTAGCCACTTCCGCAAGCGTACCTGTTTTTTCTTCCTGACCTAACAATTTAATCATTTCTGCCTGCAGGGAGTCGAGGCGTTTGTAGTTTTTATTAAGTACACCAGAGCTTACCATTAAGGTAATATCACGGGCACCAGCTAAGTAAAGAAGACGTGCAATATTAGCACCGGCTGCCCCGGCACCGTTAACTACGATTTTAACCTTGGACAAGTCCTTCTTTACAAAACGAAGGGCCGCTTTAACACCTGCCAAGCAAGCGATGGCAGTACCATGCTGATCATCATGGAATACAGGAATTTCCAATTCTTCCTTTAAGCGGTTTTCAATTTCATAGCATTTCGGGGATGAAATATCTTCCAAATTGATACCGGCATAGTTTTTCTGCACCAATTTAACGGTATGAATGAATTCTTCCGGATCCTTGGTGTCGATAACGAGAGGAACGCAGTCAACATTACCAAATCGTTTGAATAACAGCGCTTTCCCTTCCATAACCGGCATAGCCGCTGCCGCACCGATATCGCCAAGACCGAGTACGCGGGTACCATCGGAAATTACGGCAACCATATTGCTGCGACATGTCAAATCAAAGGATAATTCTTCATTTTCTTTAATGCGCAAGCACGGTTCTGCAACCCCCGGAGTATAGGCAACGGATAAATCATGAGAATCCTTTAACGGATACTTTGTTCCCGTGGTTAAAAAGCCACCCAATTCCAATTTCTTTTGTACTGCTTCTTCTCGTACGTCCATGTTTGATTCCTCCTATCGCTTATTGCTTTAAGGTCGGTAAATTCCTCCCATAAAAAATCTCTGTCATCTCTTGCTTCAACAATTGCTTAATATGTTTGCGTTCCCGTGCGGATAAATCGTCTTCGGTAATGCCGAACAAGTAGTTATTCAGGTCGTACTCTTTAAGCATCATCTTCGTATGGAAGATATTTTCCTGATATACGTTAACATCAATCATATTATAAAGGTTCTTTGTTTTAGCATTAATATAATTCTGAATGGAATTGATGCGGTGATCGATGTAAATTTTCTTACCTGCTACATCTCGCGTAAAACCGCGTACGCGGTAATCGAGACTGATAATATCAGAATCAAAGCTGTCAATTAAATAATTAAGCGCATTCAACGGGGAAATCTGACCGCATGTAGATACGTCGATATCGGCACGGAATGTACTGATACCTCGATACGGATGACTTTCCGGGTAGGTATGAACCGTCAAATGACTTTTATCCAAATGACATACAACATCTTCCTTATGTACTTCTTCTTCGGAAATAAGAATCGTAACACTCGCCCCTTGCGGATCGTAATCCTGCTTGGCCACATTTAAGATATTGGCACCGATGATATGAGATACTTCGGTTAAGATATCCGTCAAGCGCTGGGCATTATACACTTCGTCAATATACTCGATATATTGGCGCTTTTCTTCTTCTGTTCGCGTGTAACAAATGTCATAAATATTAAAGCTTAAAGTTTTTGTCAAATTGTTAAATCCATAGAGCTTCATTTTCTTTATAGGCTTAACGGATGTTTCCATGATGTAATGTACACCTTCCTTATCAATACAAAACTCATTATAGCGAAATTCTTCGATATATTCAAGAGTTTCGATTTATAAAATTATATATACTCATAAAACGACAGGCAGTCATTATAAATCCCTATCTCTGTAAAACAACATGCTATCCTATATTAACTATCTTCTTTGCCTGACAGCATGGTCTTATATCTATTTGACCTACCTACTCATAAATCGCGCAAATAATAAAACTTTACTTTAAAATGCCCGTCTACATATTCAGCAACGGCAAATGTTCCGCCCGATCCATCACGCGGTAACGACGGACTACCGGGATTTACAAATAAACAATCCCCCGCATCAAATGAACCGTGATGATGACTGTGACCGGCTACGGCTAGAGTCGCTCCCATGCCGCGCGCTAACGTAATCATTTCTTGTACCCTGTTATACGGTCTGATTCTGTCACCATGCGTCATATAAATATAGGTATCCTCAAAAGGAATCAATTGTTCTCGCGGTTCCAATGGCTGTACTCTATCGTTATTGCCACGTACCGCAACGACGGGAACACGGGTTCGTTCCATCATATACCGTGCATCATCACCGTAGTCACCGGCGTGCAACCACAATCGTAATCCCATAGAACGCGTATGAGCTAACACTTCGTCAATCCGATTTAAATATCCGTGGGTATCGCTGATAATACCGATACGATGCACCACCTCACTCATGTGTCGCATCCTCCGCACGTAGCTTATCCACCAATAGTCGCAGAGCCAATGCCCGATGACTTCGTTTATTCTTTTCTTCCAAAGAAATATCCGCCATCGTCGTACCTAACTCCGGAACATAAAAATACGGATCATAACCAAAGCCGCCTTCGCCGTTAGCTTCCTTTTGGATTAATCCTTCACAGGCACCTTTTGCCGTCAGATAACGACCGTCAGGATATACCAAGGCTAACGCACAAATATACTTAGCCTTACTTTTTTCAAAAGGCACATCGGCCAACTCCCGGAGCAGCTTTTCATTGTTTTCCTCATCGGTTGCATTTTCTCCGGCATAGCGCGCCGAGTACACGCCGGGTGCTCCATGTAAAGGCTCCACGGCCAAACCCGAATCATCTGCCAAACAAGGAAGACGACAAAATTCCATATAATAGCGCGCTTTTAATAAGGCATTTTCCATAAAGGTCTTACCCGTCTCTTCCGGTTCATTGACTTGGCATAACTCACCGATGCTAACCGCCTCTAAGCCCAGTTCGGACAGCGCAGCTTTAAACTCGCGAATTTTTCCTTGATTATGCGTAGCCAAGACTACTTTATTACATACGGCACCGATTTTGTCAGCCGTTATTCCCAAGGCCTCTTTCTGTGCTTTAAACAGCACCTCTGTTGCCTGTTCGGCCATGTCCATCAATGTATCTAATTCTCTTCGGGTAAATGTGCCGTGCTCGCCCGTCCCCTGTACTTCGATTAGGTTGCCGCGACCGGTGCGCACAACATTCATATCTACAACGGCTTCACTGTCTTCCGCGTAACACAAATCCGTAATCGGTCCTTGCTCTCCGATTCCCACGGATACAGCGGCACAAAAATCTTCTACCGGGAACTTACCGACGCCACCGTAAATGCTATCTACTGCATCAACCAGGGCCACAAACGCACCGGTAATAGCCGCTGTACGCGTACCACCGTCAGCCTGCAATACATCGCAATCCAAGGTAATGGTACGTTCGCCGATTGCCTCCATATCCACGACAGCCCGCAAGGCCCGTCCGATTAAGCGCTGTATTTCAACGGTTCGTCCCGTCTGCCGCCCTTTCGTCGCTTCTCGATTGGTACGAGTAGCCGTTGCCCTTGGTAATAAGGAATACTCTGCAGTAATCCATCCTTTACCTTCCCCCTTCAAAAAGCGAGGGACTTTATTTTCTACCGATGCCGTGCAGAGTACCTTGGTATTACCAAACTCTACCAAGACAGACCCTTCCGCATGCATCGTATAATGTCTCGTTATTTTTACAGGACGCATGTCCGCCTGTGCTCTACCGTCAACGCGCATGTATGTCACTCCTACTATCTTTTCTTATTTCATTCTTATTATACCACAGCTAGATATCTTCCTGTATATCCTTCATCGGGTCTACCACTACATAGCGTGTCGCCTTGCCCTCTTTTTTAGCACGCAACGCTTCATCATAAGCGTCTCTTCGACATATCTCATCTGCTTGCCAAGGAATAAACATCGCATATACACGCTGACTCCCGAAAGGACCGCTTTGACTGGATGAATATATACTGTGCCACCCTAGGCGCTGCGGATATAGGCGTATCTTCTCTTCCCGATGCTCTGTAATACCCGTTTCATCATAATAGAGATGTCGGGTTTCATGCCAATAATCGCCCATACCTACAAGATAATCCGCCTGCATCTGTCGACGCTGCTGCCATTGGCGTTGCCACTGCTTAATCAAGTCATCAATATATGCCGTTACATCTGCTTTTTGACGATACCGCTGCGCATCAAAAGCCGGTTCCACCACACCACTGTAATCGAGGCCGGCCATAGCTAAAATGATACCGGTATTTACGTAGGGCAACGCTTCCTGTACAGAGTAGCCACCTTCCAGTACGGCAATATCCGCTTGCAATGTATCCGCTAATTTGGCATAGCCTTTCGCTGTTATTTGCATATTGGCCAAAGGATCGCTAAAGTGGTTATCCTGTCCGGCTGAGTTAATCACTAATTCCGGTCCAAAATCTGCCAATATAGGCATGACCAATTCTTCCAATACCTTTTGTAGACCTTCGTCTCCCGTTCCCGGCGGTAGCGGAATATTGACTGTACTGCCGATGGCCTGCGGACCACCGTACTCGCTCATGAATCCTGTTCCCGGATACAGCGTCCGACCATCCTGGTGAAAGGAAATATACAATGTGTCCGGATCGTGATAGAACACATCCTGCGAACCGTCACCATGATGTACATCTGTATCGACGACGGCAATTTTTCGAATACCATAATGACGACGAATATGCGCCAACATAACAGCTTCAATATTGATCGTACAAAATCCGCGTATCCCATGGACCATAGTCATCGCATGATGCCCCGGCGGCCGAACCAATGCAAACGCCCTCTTTACCTCACCGCTCATCACTGCTTCGGCTGCGGCAATAGCGCCACCTGCCGATACGCGATGTGCTTCGGTAACCCATGCATCTAGCGATGGGGCACCAACATGCACACGTTCAATGGATCGCCACGAAGCAACCAAAGGATTATATTCGCGAATAAATGGATGATCAAGTAAACCTTCCTCTAATAATTGATCCCTTGTATATAATAATCGCTCCGGTCGTTCCGGATGCGTGGTAGAAATTTTCCAATCAAAGGCAGGAAAAAATACCAATCCCAATGGCACGTTCCCGTCCCCGCCGGTTACTCTTGCCATCATCGATGGATGTCTCTCATTGTCCACTCGATTGCCTTGCATATCTTCAGTCTTCGGCTTGTACATGAACCGTCACCCCCGCCTGTAACTGCAAACATACTGTAATACTATAAAATACATCCTGCCAACCTTTCACCACAGGTACTTCTTCTTCATAGGTAATCTCATACGATGTATCTGCGATTCCCAACGTTTGGGCATAGGCCAGTAAATGTTCCACGGCTCGCTGCCGAACCTCTTCTAAATTACGACAACTAGTACGACTTTGTATTCCTAGTTCGGGAATTACCATCATGTGTGTCTCCGTAGCCACTCGTACGGTAATATCCACAATTTCCTTAGCTACCGCCGCACCTACTGCATTAGCTACCGCTGCCGCTGACGGTATTTGAACCGGAATACCGAGTCCCTTTTCAAGAGCCTTTGCCAAAGAAGGGGCCGTGCCGCCGACGGCAATCCCCACTGTCGGTGTAAATGTTTTCGCTTCTACAATATCCTTGACGACATAAATAGGTCGCTTATTTTGTTCGTCCACGGCGGCTATAATTCCGTCTCTTATTGTTTGCACCGCCTGCTTTACAATACGACGTGCGATTGCTTCCGGCGATACGCTATCCGCTTGATGCGACGCATTCCATTCGTCCGCTAACTCGCCTATAGCTGTCTTAGCTGCGGTTACATCACCGTAACTTGCATAGCCCAACACTATGAGCGCATCCCCCAAAGTAGGAACACTGCCGCCTAACGCCACCGAGGGTCCCAATCGCAACGGGCCCACCGTCAACAAACCGTCTTGGCTAATACGTACCGCCGATTCACCGCCGATACCTACGGAGCGCACCATAAAAGAGCGTACCGCACTAGGGTATTCGCGAATGGCCACGCCACCATGTGCCATTAGCGGTCGGCTGTTTTCCCACAAGGAAATGTCCGTAGTCGTCCCGCCGATATCAAGAGCAACGGCTTGTTCCTGCGGTATTGTTTCCAACGCTTCCATGCCGAGCACACTGGCTGCCGGCCCGGTAAAAACAGTTTCAACCGGACGCTCTTTCAATTGCATCACCGGTAATGCACCACCATCGGCTTTTAAAATATATAGCGGTGCCGTAATGCCTCTGTCCTTAAGTGCCTGTTGGATACTATCAATAAATTGACCGAACACACCATATACGGCACTATTGAAATACGCACTTACCGTGCGACGCGGAAAATTAAGGCGACCACTGAGCGATGACGCCTTCGTCACCTGTTCGTAGCCAACTTCACGTAATACCTTAGCACCGTTCTCTTCACTCTGCGGATTCCGTACCGCAAACTTTGCAGATATAGCAGCCCGTCGAGTACCACACGGATTTTCTATCTTCGGTATCGTCGGTGCCGTCATCACACCGCGGTGATCTGTATAGCCGCTCCAAATAATCGGTGTTACGGGAAACGCATGCAACATATTGCGCCCCGGACCGGGAATAATATATAAGTCTGTCGCTTCTTCCTTATGTTCCACCACCGTATTGGTAATGACCGTCGTCGATAAGGTAACGCGTTCTATATGTTCTGTCTTACGTCCCACCATCACTGCATCTAACGCCGCCAGTACTCCGTCCATAAAACGCGGTTTGGTTGTGCGACGTTTAGCGGATGCCACAATCCGTGTGCCTTCTAAAATAACGGCATCTGTAAAGGTACCGCCCACATCTATACCGATTCGTTGTCCTTTCATTGGCGCCTCCTCGTTTCATATACTCTCTTCTTACGCAAAAAGAGGCCATAGGGCCTCTTTTATTTCGCTTGTACGGCAGCAAAGTTTTTAATGACAACAATCGGTGTCATCTGACTATCGTTACCAAACGGATTATCAATCAAAATACGAGCTATCTTCTTCGGATCCATCCCGCGACTATGTCCAAGGACCGCCGAACGTTTTAAATCATTTACGTCGGCTACCACGGCACCGTAGCATCCCGTGCGGCGTACAATGCGTTCGGCAACCTGATTCGGTTCCTTTGGTCCGTATACGATATGTTTATCGAACGGAGGCATTGTGCCCGTTACATCATCGGTAAGAGAAGCTTGACGTGCCAACTGATAAAACACACCGTTTTTTCGGAACAGCTTAGCAATAGCACCTATGAAAAAGGCACCCATCACCTTCCACTTACCTTCCAGTTCCATAGCGGCCTGCATGCCATACACGGAGCTCATCGATCCTTCTGCCGGTACAAAGCGACATAAGAAACGTGCCTGCCATGTAGGTTTTAGTTCTTCCGGTCGCGTAAAGTGCCCTTGCGTAATGGCCACTACCGATTCAGCTACACACACAATATCTTCCGGTCCGATAATATCCTTCGCATAATGAGCAATTGCTTCTACAATATCGTCCTTATCTGTCAGTATACGAGTATGTATCGGTACTAATTCCAAATTTGCCATAGTCTTTCCTCCTCTACTGACGCATAGCCTGTGCCAACTCTTCTGCAGTCAACACAATTCGTTGCTTACTAATATGCCAATCACTGCGTCCCACTACCTGGTATACGATGTCAATACTCATATCCGGGAAGCCTACTACATCCTTGCGAATGTTACCGGTCTTACCTTCCAAGATGACGCGCAAACGAATAGTACCACCTTTACGAGGTTCAATAATAACAGATTCCCAATAACCATCATGACGTTCGCGATTGGCATCCGTCGTCCAAGACACGATGGACACATTGTCAAACTGTTCCTGAGGAAGCAGATGACGCGGATACACATCCATAATCGTCCCGTTCTGCTTTCCGCGATTAACAAAGGGAATATCGCACACTAAGGTAACCGTTTTAAAGGTCAAGTCCTCTACCTGAAACGGTGTACGGCGTTTGGTAATAAGAACAATTCGTTCGTTGCCTTGGCGCCACGCATAAAAGCGAAACGCTAAGTAGAGAGCCGCAATAATTACGACGATAGTTACGACTACATTGATTAAGGTGTAGAAAAACATAGCAACACTTCCTTATAATTTAATACTGCGAATCGTAAAATCCTTCGGAGGAATCAAGCAAGATGCCATCTTCGATGCCAACTCTACATCCTTCGTAAAACATAAATCCATTTTGCCTGTTGTATGCTTAGTGTTTAACAACTGCTGTTCCGTTAGCACACGTTTTACTTCCGTTGCCGTTTCATAGGACGGATCCACGTACACTACATCATTACCGGTAATGCGCTCCAGCAATCGTTTAAGAAACGGGAAATGAGTACAGCCCAGTACAATCGTATCCGCACCGGCCTCCAAAATAGGTTGAATATACTCTTCAGCCTTCGCCCGCGCTATGTCGTCCGTCAAATGCCCCTCTTCAATGATATGCGCTAAATCAGGGCAGGATTGTTCCCATACCGACACATTCGGATTAAACTTCAGCGCTGATTCCTTGTGCTTATGACTATCAATAGTCGCCTTGGTAGCCATAATAGCAATGGACTTGCGAGGGCTGATATCAATTGCCGTATGTACGCCCTTGCAAACACCTACAATCGGATACGACAATTGGCGACGCAATTCATCTAACGCGACAACTGTAAACGTATTACAAGCCACTACGGCTAGCTTAACCGGTACCTGTTCCAGAAAACGACCAATCCGAACGGCAATATCGGTGATTTCATCATTAGGTTTATTGCCCACCGGATTATTGGCGTTATCTCCTACATATACAAAATCTTCATGGGGAAATACGGTACGCATAACAGTCATCACCGTAAGTCCGCCTACACCAGAGTCAAACACGCCGATAGGCAAACGGCTTCTCTCAATCTGTTTCTCCTTGTTCATGGGCCTCCTCCTTCTTCGCTGCCTTAGCTACCATGGCCTTGTAGAACACGTCCGGCAACCGTATGATTTTGCCTGTTTCCTTATCGATAAATACGTTCTGCGTTTCCCCCGTAGCGATAAGTGCGCCGTCTGCTTCACGTACCAGTCGATAAGTAAACACACATTGTGCCCGCGTTAGCTTTGCTACCGTCACTTCCACCGTAATTATATCATCAAAGCGGGCCGGTTCCTTATATTCACAGCTGACTTTTGTAATAGGAAATACGATTCCCTCATTCATCATGTCCCAGAGACTAATGCCGCAACTGCGGAAGAATTCAACACGCCCCATTTCAAACCAACGCAAATGGTTCGTATGATGAGCTACCTCCATCATATCCGTCTCATAAAACCGAACTTGTAACGATGTGGTAAACATACTGCCTGCCTTTCTTCATCTTCTCTAAAACACAAATAATTCAACGTTCATTTTACTGCACTCTATATAGACTGTCAATAAAGCAGTCCATATCCCGGCATATCGACAAAAGAAATGCTGAAGCAACTCCAGAGAATTACTTCAGCATATGTACCGTCTATATTACAGCGTATCCTCGCCGAACGGCATATATTTTTTAGCCTGTTCGTGATGTGATGCTTTGATATAACGACTGGCCGCCTTAAATGCCAAAGCGATAACCGCCGCATCATCAACCCAACCCAAACCGGGAATTCGATCGGGAATCCCGTCAACGGGTAAAATCAAATAGCCCAATGCGCCGGCAATAATAGCTTTTACATACTTCGGGGTATCCTGATCCTTAAAGCAGAAAAACAATACCATCGCCTTGCGAAGGAACACTACATTTTTCCCCATCTTACCCATAAAATCTAAAAACTTGGCCGACGAAAAAAACTTTACATACTTAACCAGTTTTAACGGATTCATTTGCGTCAACTCCTATTCCGCGTCCACTCACTGCTTATTCAGTCTTCCTTTTTAAGGCCCACTTTACCGGCTGCATCAAACACTACGGACTTGGCCGCCGTTATGGAGGACACGGTAGCACTGTTCACAAAATAAGCAGCAGATTCGGAAATGGATAAAAGTAACGCACCGATACCGCGCAATGCATGCTTTGTATTGCCAAAAGCAGTGGCCGAGTCACCAAGCTGAGATATCAGCGCAGCCAAACCGGAACGTCCGCCGAACAAGCCTGCTACAGCACCGATAGTACTGCCTACCATATCCGTCAAGGAATTCACATTTAACCCTAAGAATTCATCACTTTTCACACCGGCTTCGCCGAGCATATCCCGCCGTTCGTCACCTAACGGCGTATCCTTCATCGGATTCGACATCAACGATTCCACAGTCGTTTTAATATGATCAAAAATCTGTGCCAATCTATCTTGGTATTCAGAAAAATCAGCCGGCATCGGCATACCGTCGCCAATCCACTTTTCCGCCACCTTGCCAATCGCATAGGACATACATACCGCTACAGGAATTTTTACCTTCGGATTTTTCAACAGCGATGTTAACAGCGCTGTTACTACGCTCCCGCCCAATGCACCTAAAAACCCTACAATAGCGCCGGAGGTCAGAGAATGACCATAGGCCTGTGCAATACGCGTTACCATGTACGTATCATTAGCAATTAATGCGGTTGTACTGAACTTAGGTGCCATAGCTAATACGCCGGCTCTGGCGGCTGCCCAACGGCAAATGCTTTCTACTTCTTTATTTCTTTCTTCTGCCGTCATGGCCGTTTCTTCCATCATCATGCCTTTCATTTCTTCCATCTGCATCTTCTCCTCCGACACTTGTACCTATCTTCACATTGTTGTTGCAGTGTATATATATCTATTGTAGTACGCCTACTGCAATTTGTCTACATTATCAAGTCGATTACCAACTCGTTAATCCACCATCAATGGTCCACGCCGCACCGGTAACAAACGATGCCTTTTCACTAAGCAAGAAGGCAATCACCTCACCGATTTCATGAGGCTTAGCAATGCGCCCCAGCGGATAGTGCATAGCCATCTCTTCCATCGCCTCCTCAAAAGGCTGTTCACTGTGTGCCAACTGCTTTGCCACTAATGATGTTTCCACATCACCGGGGCATACACAATTGACGCGCACACTATGCGGTGCCATTTCCAATGCCAATGATTTCGTAAAACTTACAATGGCCCCCTTCGAAGCACCGTATACCGAACAAGCAACGTTCCCCTGCAAGCCAGCATCACTGGATATAGTAACAATACTGCCGTGATTACGCCGTAAATACGGGGCTGCCGCTTGGCATAAAAACACCGTCCCCTTTACATTGGTGCCGATCATTTCATCAAAAGCCTGTTCCGTTACATTGTCCAATAATTCTTCTTCATAAAACCCGGCAGCCGTTACCAACGCACTTACCGTACCAAACAAGCGAACTGTTTCTTCCACGATGCGCCGGCAGTTCATGACCTTACTTACATCGCCTTGCACGAATCGTACGCGCGATGATAAACGACGAAGCTTAACCACCGCTTCTTGACCGTCGCGCTCATTGCGTCCGTTAATCGCTACGCTCCAGCCTTCCTTGAGCAGCAGCTGCGCCGTTGCAAAGCCGATGCCCGATGTGCCGCCGCTGATTAAAGCAACTTGGTTATCACTCATACTTGGCATGCGTATCCTTCCCATCATCCTACAAAATAATCATACATTAACTTAGCCAGCATCGATACCGTCATGACGATAAACACCAGACGCACAAAACCGGTTCCTTTTCGAATTGCCATCCGCGAGCCTATAGTAGCACCTATGATTTGTCCAACCGCCGCCGACAAACCATATACATAATTGACATGATCCATGGCGATAAAAATAAGGAGAGACCCTAGATTACTGGCAAAGTTTAACACCTTTGCATTCCCCGATGCCAATAAAAAATCAAAACCGGCAAAAATAAATCCGAAAATCAAAAACGTACCTGTACCGGGGCCAATGAAGCCATCATAAAAACCAATGCTTAGTGCCATCATTACCAATAACACAAACCGTCGTCCCGTTGCTTTCGTATACGTACTTACCTCCCCCCAGTCCTTTTTGAATAAGACAAAAAGGAGCACCGCAATAAGCAGAAAAATAATAATCGGTTTAAGGTATAGCGGTGGAATACTAATAACCAGTATTGTACCGGCTATGGATCCGACAAAGGTAAACGGTAGCAACCGCTTTACTAACCCTATATCTGCTTTCTTTTGTCGGATAAAATTAATCATAGCCGAAAAGGCGCCAAACACGCTGGCTAACTTATTACTGCCCAAGGCCACACCGGGTGGCAAATTCGTCAGCAGCATCGCCGGTACCGAAATCAGTCCGCCACCACCGACAATAGAATCTACAAATCCAGCAATAGCACCGGCTAAAAATAATAGCAAAGGCACTATCAATGCCGAATCCAAGCCCATCCATTCAAACATGTACTCTCTCCTCTACACGTATAAACTCTCTCGCCTCGCTATTCATACTATAGTGTAAGTACCTTATAATAAGCTAATCCCACACCAATTACAATCTATTGATCCTTCATTCTCGCTAAGACGGTCTTATATCCATCGGCGCCATAAACAAGGCATCGCTTTACACGACTAATGGTAGCCGTACTGGCCCCGGTAGTTTCCACAATCGTGTCGTAGCTTTCGCCATCCTCTAACATGCGTGCCACCTGCAAACGCTGCGATAACGCTTTCAATTCGTTAACGGTGCAAATATCTTCAAAAAACTCATAGCACTCTTCCAGACTTTTCAAAGTCAGTACAGCTCGAAACAGCTGATCATTCATCGGATTACGCAATTTTTCATTTACGCTCATAACTGCCTCCCATGTAACACTACATACAGTTTCTTCCATTATATTACACAGCGTATAAAAACAAAAGACTTTCACACAAAAAAGTGTAAAAGCCTTTCATTAAAGCCATCAACATAGAACATGTAGTATCACATGCCATCTACATGTTACAGCCGTTATATTTCATCTATATTCAATTCTTTTAAATACTCTTTGAAGCCATCGGCTACGATAGGATTACGCAATGCATATTCCACAGTAGCTTTAAGATATCCCAAACGATCGCCGATATCATAGCGAACACCATCATACGCCAATGCATATACCGGTGTTTCTAAGCTGGCCAATGCATCGGTTAACTGTATCTCATTCCCTGCCCCTTGCGGTGTTTTTTCCAATAAATCGAAAATTTCCGGCGGCAAAATGTAACGTCCCAATACAGCTAAATTAGACGGAGCCATATTACGGCTCGGTTTTTCTACCAACCCTTCCACACGATACAAGTTTTCCTCTATAGGTGTCCCGGATACAATACCGTAGGAGCTTACCTTTTCTTCCGGTACAAATTGAGCACCTAAAATCGTACCGCCATGCGTATTATAGCAATCAATCAACTGCTTTAAGCAAGGATATTCCGGATTGTATACTACGTCATCACCGAGCAAAACCGCAAACGGTTCATCACCGATAAATGCCTTGGCACACAGCACTGCATCACCTAGCCCGCGCGGTGCCTTTTGCCGAATAAAATGAACCCGTACGTCCGCTAACTCACGAACCATATCCAGCTGTTTTTTCTTGCCCTGCTGCTGCAACAGCTGTTCCAATTCTACGCTGGTATCGAAATGATCTTCAATGGCCCGTTTATTGCGACCAGTAATAATAAGAATTTCTTCGATTCCCGAATCCAATGCTTCCTGTACAATATATTGAATTGTCGGCGTGTCGACAATCGGTAACATTTCTTTCGGCTGTGCCTTGGTAGCCGGTAAAAAACGTGTACCAAATCCGGCTGCCGGGATAACCGCTTTACGAATTCGTTTCATACGTGTCTCCCCAAACCTTTCCTGCAAAATTAGTATTTACTCATCAATTTATAGGTACCGAATATGCAGCAGTCTTTACAATCCTACTACAACCAAGTAGTCCTAGAAGTCTTTAGCCACCACCATATATTTCCATTCCTTCTGCTTCGACTGATATGTCAGCCAGCCTTCAAAGGAATGCATATCGCGATACCATGTGTAGTCTACATACCGCAATTCACCGGACTGTACATCGCGCTGCGTCGAAACCGTAAAGGAATCAAGGCGCGACAAGCGTACGGTAAAGCCCAGAACGGCATTTCGATGCACATCAATCGTATCAAACGGATACGGCGAATCCTTAAATTGCGGTATATTATACTGTTTGTAACCGCCAAAGAGTGTAAGCCAATCCGTTACATGTTGACTGGCCGATACACCCCAATAGGGGGCCGTACGAGTATAATCGTTATAGCCGTAATGGTCACGCTGATACCCGGCATAGAAGCGTAAATTCATACCGTCCCACGGATGCCACGTATCATGGCTTACCTCTGCATACATCTTATTATGAGACCCTTTTATATAGTCTTCTTTCCAGTAGCCGATGCTGGCACCACCGCGTATAGTAAACGGCGTATCGCCGATATGGTACACATGGGTATCCACGGACAATTCCGGTCTCTTTTCTACCCATACCTGCTGCGCATTCAAAGTAGCCGACTCTCGACTATACGCCAATTGCGCCGTCCCCCAAGGCAGGAAGTGACGATAACCGATACTCGGCTTAAAGCCTCCCTTGGTATACCATTCGTAGCGGAAAAAGGCTTCGTCCGTCGCCCCAATAGGATATTCAATATTACCTTTAAAACCAAATCCATCGGTACTGTCGTACATAGGACGGGGAATCAACGAAAAGATATTCACCTTACTCTTGCGGTCACCGCGCAAAGACACCACATAGCGCGACCGACTGAGAACCTCACCGTTTTTGATAAACAGACGGGCATTGTGAATGATAGCCTTATCGCCGGGATACACTTCAATAAGAGATCCTTCCATTCGATAATCAGGTACGCCCTTGTAGGCCATAGCATGCTTAGTCGTTACCCAACCGTTTTTAATAATTGCCATGTCACCGTCAAAGGTAACATGCTCGCCTTTGATAAAATACGGCGCCGTAAAGCCCATCACATTAGGAGCACTACCTGCATTTGTTCCGGTATTGAAGGATAAATTTTCACCGGTCAAATCCTTAGTAGCCCCTTTATCTTCTAAATAGTGAAAGGTTCCGTCCGTCGTATAATCCTGCGTCTTTACATTGCCTACAATGCGATCGCTGTGAATCTCGCGATTGCCTTGCACCATGTCAACCTTGCCCACGGCAATCACATTGCCGCTTGTATCCCCATAGTACATGCTATCCGCATCTACCTTAATCGGCTGTTCCGATGTGCTCAGTACCGTCTCGGTCGGATTGCCCCGCCGCACTACGCGAATCAGCGCACCATCCGCACCATCCTGTGCTGCCAGCGCTTCCGGGCGTACTTCACCGGTTATCTCCGTCGCATCTTCATACACCAGGCCGTTACTGTCAGCTGCCTGCACGGCAGGAACCAAGGTTCCCGTTATCAGCCCGGCTAACATCGCATACCGCCACTTTTTACCTATCATTTATGTCTCTTCTCTCCTTTAGCTGCGCTTAACTACCACGATAGGCTTAGACGGTGCTGTCGCCGACTGGCTATCTTCGGTGACATGTGTAGTCTCTGCCTTTACTTCCTCCGCATCGGATGACGAAGCAGCCGTATCCTCCGCTGCGGTATCCACCGGTTCTGTTTCTTCTACCTCACCGACTACCGTACCGTTATCGTCCGGCACATACACCGTACCACCCGTTTCCATTGTGGTTTCTTCTACCGGTGCCGTCACCGGCGTAATGGACAACGTATCGTTCGCATGATTAAGTCCGTCACCGCCGATAACAATTCCCTGTACGGTCACCATATCTTCCGGCTGTACATAGATAGCGGCTCCATCGGAAAGCTCTATGTTTTTCCCTTTGACAAAGAAACCGCCCACCAGACCTACCGGTCCCAAGAGAACCGCTCCGGCCACCGATGCACCGGCCGCTTTAAGCTCTTGTTCGGTCTTTTTCTTTGCATCTTCACCTTGTAACGCGGCAAAGGTTGTACCATCAATGGTAGGAATCTTATCGAAACGAAGATCTAATTTACCGTTGCGACCAAAGGAGGAGGCCCGTTTCAATTCTGAAATATGACCGGTTCCCACCGTACCGGCCGGCACGATAAGAACATCGCCGTCCATAACATCTTCTGCCACAGTAAAGGTGAAAGCATCGCCCAATTCATTGGTTTTAGTGCTAATCGGGTCATTTAATGTCACCTTAAACACATGATCGGCCGCTACGGTACCGATTTGCGGTGTCAGCTTAACATCTTTACCGTCAATGGCCTTCTTTAGCGCCGTAATCCGGCTCTGCACCGAACCGGTACCAACCTGTCCCGTTACACTGCGTTCCAACCGATTGAGTCGTTCCAGGAGGGAACCCTGCGTTACAGCTCCTTGATAGCTCCATTCTAATACATCCACTTCCTGTGTAATGGACACACCGCTGTCCGACCCGGCTACCGAACGGTACAACTCATCCACCTTGCTGTTAAGCGTACCCGAACGCGTAGCACCATACACGGTCTGGTCCAACTGGTTTACACGATCCACCAATGCACCAATCTGAACGTCTCCGTATACAGTTGTTTCCAAACTATTTGTCTTTTCTAATACGGTATCCGGGGCCGCCCATACGCTACCTGTCATCAGCGCGGCCGTTACCAATGTCAAAAGCTGTTTTTTCATAGAGCCCTCCTACTGGATATGTGACTTCTCAATCATAATAAAAGCATAGACCGGTACCGATCTATGCTTTTACGCCGTTAAATACGCAAATCAATGATAGCCGATACACCTACGCCTTGAATACGGGAAGCGTTGGTCGGATTTTTACTATCAATCGGCACCAAACCTTTAATACGTGCTACACTGTTAAAGCTGGCCTCAATTTGAGCAACCGCCTGTACGCGTTCTACCTCGGATGCCGGTCCCGTAACCTGCGCAGCCCCAATATAGCCTTTATTGCCTACACTGACGATAGGAACCACCTTTGTCGTGTACGTTGTACTTAAGTTATTTTGTTTTAATACGGAGTTCAAAAAGCTGTTAATCTGCTCGCCGTATTTATCTACGAGGAACCCTACACCGGCTACCTTAACAATACCGCCCAAATCACCGAGACTAAACGCCTGTGTTGTCATAAATAAGCCGGTAGAGGCTACGGACATAGTAACTGCCATAATAGCAGCTGCAATTTTCTTTTTCATACGTCACCCTCCTCATTAATTATTATACATTTTACCAAAATTTCAAATAAAAATCTACGAATAGCCACCGTGAAGATTTACAAACAGCTACCGTAAAGACCCGATCTCCGTTAACAAATACGCGGTACTTGATCTTCACCGAGCATATCTAAAAGACGAACGCCGCCCAAAGCCGTCTCAAGACCTACCTTCCCGGCATTCTTCGCCATAGTTTCACCGATGCACACCGCCTCACGACCGTACGGATGCTGATGCAATCGATGTAAAATTTCTTCGGTTGCCTCTTTTTTTACAAAGAGAATCGCCTTGCCTTCATTAGCCAAATACAACGGATCATAGCCTAGCATATGACAAACCGCCGCCACATCTTCGTGTACGGGAACGGCCGCTTCACGTACGCGAATGCCCACCTGCGCCTGTGTAGCGATTTCTTGCAGCACCGTTGCCACGCCGCCTCGCGTAGGATCGCGCATCAATGCCACCGCATCGCCGAATTCGGAAAGCACCGGTGTCAACATACCGTTAAGCGGTGCGCAATCGGTAACAATACTATCAGGCAAAGTAAATCCGTACCGCGTCCCCATAACAGCCACTGCATGATCACCTAAGGAACCAGTGAGGATTACGTCCATATCCGCCGTTACTCGATCCGGTCCGATGACAATGCCTTCGGGGATATACCCTACGCCGGCCGTATTAATATAAATTCCGTCTACGGCCCCTTTTTCCACGACCTTCGTATCGCCGGTGACAATCTGTACACCTGCTTCTTTGGCCATGGCCGCCATCGTCGTAACGACAGACTCCAATACATCGCTGTCCAGGCCTTCTTCTAAAATAAACCCACAACTCAAATACTGTGGTACGGCACCGTTCATCGTCAAATCATTAACTGTACCGCATACGGCCAATTTGCCGATATTGCCGCCGGGAAAGAACTGAGGCGTCACTACATACGAATCGGTAGTAAACGCCATCCGTCCCGCTTTCACCGTAAACTGTGCACCATCATGCAATGGTGCCAGCAGCGAGTTGGTAAAATGGGGCAGAATATAACGCTCCATCAATTCATGGCTAAATCGTCCGCCGTTACCATGTACTAATCGAATTACTTCACCCATATTCAATCCTCCCACAACTGGCCGCCGCTGGTCCGTCTATACTTGTACCATGCCGCACAGCTGCCTTCTGCCGACACCATGCAAGCCCCGACCGGATGATCGGCAGTACACTCCTTGCCAAACAGAGCACATTCATCGGGACGAATCAAACCTTGCAATACCTTATCACATTGGCAGCCTTTCGGCGGCGTGGCTTCTCCCATGTCACCCAACGGCAATATGCGTTCCGCATCAAATCGCGCATACTCTCCGGCCAAGCGCAAGCCCGACTTTGGAATAACCCCCATACCGCGCCATACATCGTCAGCCGGTTCATACAATTCCTTCATTAATTGGATTGCCACCGGATTACCCGTTTTAGCTACTACCGACTTATACTGATTACCCACGTAATAAGTACCGGACTTACGTTGCCATAGAATATCGCGTACAGCCGCTAAAATTTCCAAGCCATCAAAGCCGGCGATACAAGACGGAATGCCGTACTCTTCCGCCAAGAAACGGTACGGCTCTTCGCCGATAATAACGCTTACATGACCTGGCAACAAAAAGCCATCCAGCTGCCGTTCCTTACGATCCAACAACGCCCGCAACGCCGGCGGCACCAGCTTATGCGACACCAGAAAGAATACATTGTCCAGGCCCGCTTGCGCCACCATTTTAACCGTGGCTGCAATAACCGCTACCGTCGTTTCAAAACCAATCGCCAAAAATACGATTTTCTTATCCGGATGCTGACGACCTAAGGCAACGATTTCCATCGGACTATATATGATATGAATCTGCGCGCCTTCACTTTTGGCTTCCCATAAATTGCCGTCCGTACCGGGCACCTTGAGCATATCGCCGAAGGTAGCGATAATAACATCTTCCCGCGCCGCATAGGCCAATGCCTTATCCATATACGACTGATCGGTAACGCAAACAGGACACCCCGGTCCGCTGATAAGTTCGATACCCTCCGGTAACATCTGACGGATACCTTCGCGGAAAATAGCTACCGTATGCGTACCGCACACCTCCATAATCCGTACCGTTTCCCCCGGAGTGTGAAGGGATTTTATATCCTCCAATAACGCCTTAGCGGCTTGTAGTTTGTTCTCTAAAGTAAGCTTCTTCACGTTCTTCCAACTCCCGGAAAGCGTCCATAGTCGCCTTCGCTTCCTCTTCGTCTACAATCTGAACCGCACAACCTGCATGAACCAATACCCAATCGCCGACTTTGGCTTCCGGCACCAACATGAGATTCACATCACGGGTAACACCGGTGAGGGCAATGGTCCCGACAAATTCATTAACCTGTACTAACTGTGCAGGCACCGCTAAACACATATGATCACTCCTTTTCCGTCAACTGTTTCATAGCCAGCCACCATTGACCGACAGCAAGTCCCCCGTCGTTTACGGGAATTTTTTTAGGTAATATAACTCGATAGGTCGGCTCCATACGCGCCATTTCCGCTAATAGCCGCCTGTTCTGGAATACACCGCCGCCGAGAACAATCGTCTGTATCCCGTATCGGCTACACAAATCTTCGGCTACTTCCGTAATCCCATAGGCTAAGGTGCGATGGAAGGAAGCCGCCAATGTACTCCGTGCCACACCCTTAATGCGTCCTTCGATAATCTGACGCACCAATGGATAAAAATCCAACACCGAGCCGTCATAATAAAAATCGTATAAATTGCCTCGTTTGCTATACGCCAGCTGTTCCAGTGCCATAGCAATCTGGCTGTCATAGCTATGACGATAGCCCAGGCCCAATAAAGACCCTACGGCATCAAACAAGCGTCCTGCACTGGTTGTCCACAACTGCGGCATTTTGCTCTTAAATAATTGGTCTACCAGTTCCCAACCATAGGGGAGATCTTCGCGCCAAGCTTCGTACGGGCCGGACAATGTTTCGCCGCAAGTGCGCCGTAAATACCACAACGCTTGCCGCCACGGCTCTTCCACCGCACGTTCGCCGCCGGGCAAGGGCGTCCTTGCCAAATGCACCAGGCGTTCATAACGACTGCCTTCGCAAAGCATAAACTCGCCGCCCCAAATATCGCCGTCATCACCATAGCCGGTACCATCAAAAGCAACACCTAATACCGGGCCTTCCAATTGATCTTCCGCCATAACGGCAGCAATATGTGCATGATGATGTTGTACCTCAAGATAAGGAATGCCCTTGTCCGACGCATAGGCTCTGCCGTAGCGCGATGAATAATACTGTGGGTTTTTATCTGCTACTACCGCATCCGGTATTAACGTAAATAGCTGTTCATAACGAGCAATCGCACGCTCCATAGCCTCGTTTGTCGCTTCATTGGCAAGGTCTCCGATATGTGGTCCCGGCAATACTTCGCGTCCTTTATTAATAGCAAAGACATGCTTCAAGTCGCCGCCCATGGCCAATATGGTCGGCACCCTGTACGGCTGCGCATCACGCTTCACAGTTTCTTTTTCTGACGAAGGGGCTTGTCCGCCCACTGCCATCGTAAGAGATAACGGCACATAACCGCGACTGCGTCGGAATAATAACGGTTCATCATTCACTACGGCAACGACCGAATCATCCACAGGAGAAACAATGCGCCGATTGTGAACCAAGAACCAGTCGGCTACGCCGGTTAATGTTCTCAGCGCCGCCTCATCCTCATAAATAACCGTATCACCGCTGTAGTTTCCGCTGGTCATTACCCACAGTGCATCCTTCGGCACCAGTAAATGATGCACCGGTGCATAGGGCAGCATAATGCCAATATAATGATTGCCCGGCGCCACTGCTTCCCAAGCTATCCCGCCGGGACCTATCGCATCCATAATGGTTTCTTCACCGGCTCGCATTCGTTCCGGTCGACGACGACAGGCTGTCTTGGAAGCATGCAGGGTTTCCAACAATACAATCGGGCGCTCCGGACCGGTCAATACCGCTTCTTCCGCCTCGCTGATGCAAGCCACCGTCTTTGCCGTAGCTAGCGATCCTGCCATAACCGCCAGCGGTTTATCGGGCCGTCGTTTTCTCTGGCGCAGCCTATCTATTGCCTTCGCATTGCGTGCATCGCACACCAGATGATAACCGCCGATTCCCTTGACGGCCACAATATCACCGTTGGCAATATGATTACGCACTACAGCAAACACATCTTCTTCCGCATTATCAAGACCACATTCCACGGCGTTGCCCTGTGCATCGAGCAATGAATACCGCGGTCCGCATACACCGCACGCCGTAGGTTCCGCATGGTAGCGCCGTCCATGTAAATCATCGTACTCCGCCTGACAGGGAGAGCACATAGTAAACGGAGCCATTGTGGTAAACTGCCTATCATACGGAGCTTTCTCAATGATCGTATACCGCGGCCCGCAGTGAGTACAATTAATAAAACTGTAACCGTAACGTCTATCCTCCGGATCGGTAAGCTCCTTTAGGCATGCCTCGCACGGAGCCGTATCGGCACCGATAAACGTACTCATTGTATCACCGGCCGGTGAAGGTAAAATGAGAAATGCCGTTTCGTCCGCTACGGGATGTACGGTAATCACCGTATCATCAATGCGTGCCGTCGGAGCCTTGCGTGCCTGCACAGCCTCTACAAAGGCACGGAGCAATGTTTCATCCCCCTGCACCTCTACGTACACGCCGGCAGCATCGTTATACACAAAACCTGTAAGACCCAGTTCATGGGCTATAACGGAAACAAGGGGGCGAAAACCGACCCCCTGTACCACGCCCGTAAACCGTATGCCCCATCGAGCCTGTCCCGTTGTTTCTACCGGTTTACGTTCCATATATTCTCCTTATTATCAACAAAACCTTACTTCTGTCGACTCACTTAGTAACGTACTTACGCCTGAACCGCCGTATCCTGATTCATTTCATCAAGCTCGGCCTGAATCATAATGGCGCACTCAATGCGTTTTTTCTGCAATTTACAACCTAATTCATAGGGCTCCTTAATGCTACCGCCAAAGGTTTCATTATTCGCATGACACCCACCGGAGCAGAAGAACTTCGCCCAACATTTTGCACAGGTCGGTTTCGTAAATACATGGGTATTTCTAAATTCTCGAGGAATATCAAAATTCTTCAAGCCTTCAAACACGTTCCCCAATACATAGCCGTCACGGCCGACAAACTGATGACACGGATAAATATCCCCGTTCGGCACAATCGCCATATATTCATGACCGGCACCGCAACCGCGCAAACGCTTTGCCATACATGGTCCGCGATACAAATCCATGCGGAAATGGAAGAAATTAAACTTTTCACCCCAACCGTCTTTTTGACGTTGCAAATACAAGTCGGCTAATTTTTCATATTCCTTTTCCAAAATCGGTAAATCTTCATCGCGAAGCACATATTCCCCTTCTTTGCCCACTACCGGTTCCATGGATAAGTGTTCAAAGCCCAAGTCGGACATGGCGATAACATCCTTGGTGAAGTCCAAATTATTATGCGTATACGTACCGCGTACATAATATTCGCGACCGTCACGCTGTTTTACGGCATTTACCAAATTCTTGGCTACAGTCTTGTATGTATCCGTACCGCCGGCGCTGGGGCGCATGCGGTTATGAACTTCCTCACGACCGTCGATAGACAGTACCAAACTGATGTTGTGTTCGTTGACATAATCAATTTTATCCTGCGTCAACAATACGCCGTTCGTAGTCAACGTCAATTTAAAAATTTTATTGTGCGCTGCCTGAATGGATTCCACATACTCTACCGTCTGTTTAACTACATCCCAATTCAACAGCGGCTCACCGCCGAAGAAATCGATTTCGCAATGTTGCCGCGTACCACTCATAGCAATCAAGAAATCAACGGCCCGCTTTGCTACATCAAAACTCATCAATTCACGTTTTACTCCGCCGTAATCGCCTTGACTGGCAAAGCAATATTTACAAGCCAAGTTGCAGTCGTGAGCAATGTTAAGACACAATGCCTTGACGATAGGCTTTTCTTCCACTACCAGTTTAAACTCTTCGGACATCGGCGCATACAGCATTTCTTCTTTGATGAGTTCATCGATTTCATCCATCAACTCATCAAGCTCCGACGCGTTTTCCGTAGCATCCAACGCTTCGTGTACAGCTTCGCGATTGGACCCATCGTAAATATCGAGTACACGGTCCGTCAATTCATCGATGACATGAATAATACCGCTATTAACATCAAGACAGAAATACTTATCCTTCATCTTGAATTTATGAATCATCGGTTGTAGTTCTAGCATATGTAACAATAGACCTCCATCAAACTTACAAACATCTATACTTATTCTATCACATTTAGTCCTCCGGGACACATATCTGATATAAGTTTATCATGAAAATATTCGTTCATTCTAATGAAAAAAGGCTATAACACAATGCATCGCATCATGTTATAGCCTTTCGCCGTTATCTTATTTCTGTTTGCACACCTGGTTGCCTACAGTGCAGCTTGTTTTGCAAGCGGACTGGCAGGAAGTCTGGCATTCGCCACAACCACCGGTCTTAGCCGTCTTCTGTAAAGATTCTGTATTGATAGTGCGGATATGTTTCATGATAAAGTCCTCCTTCATACACTACTACCTTTTTCTACATTTTAGCATACCAAAGTAAACTTAGGCAAGCGTCTTTCGTGGCAAACCATGCACGCTGCTCTACAATTTTCAAGACACGAATGCCGAAGAAAGTTGTAGACCTGTCCTCGACACCTTACGGCATAGCCTTCTTCAAGGTAGCCAAATTTTCTTCCATCACCGACAGGTACGTTGCGCCCTTGTCCATCTGTTCCTTCGTCAAGCCTTCTACCGGATTGAGCATGTACACCGTAACGCCGGCCTCCTTGGCAATCGCTTCTGCCAATTTAGGATTTACCAATTCTTCACTGAAAATTGCCTTCACTCCATTGGCCTTAACAAAAGCTACGATGCGTGCCATTTTTTCGGGAGTTGGCTCCGCATCCGGTGAGATACCCATGATTCCGAGCTGGTGCAATCCATAGCGATGAGCTAAGTAACCAAAGGCCTCATGTGTAACAACAAGATTTTTTTGCTGTACCCCTTGTGCCCAGTCCTGATACTGCGCATCCAGCTTAGCCAGTTTTTCTTTATAGGCTTCACCATTCTTTTTATAGTACTCCGCATTCGCCGGATCAGCCTCGCTGAACGCCTTTACCACCGCATCGGTTTCTAACATTACATTCGTTGGGTCCAGCCATACATGCGGATCGTTGCCACCGTGATCATGCTCATGCCCATCCGTGCTCTTTTCGACTGTCGGTGACGCGCTCTCCTTCGCCCTCTCTTCTTCGAAAGATTCATCCGGCATCGGCAATACGCGGGCCGCCTTTGAAAGCTCAATCGCTTTGGCATCCCGCAATACATCCTTTGTCACTATCTTTTCCGTAGGCTCTAAACCTGCTCCGTTATACAAGAATAGCTTGGCCTTACCGATGGCCATCAAATCACTGGACGACGGTTCCCAATCATGAGGCTCACTGCCCGGCGGCACTAACAAGGTAAGCGCTATTTTATCGCCACCCACTTGCTTTGCCACATCATATACGGGATACACCGATGCCACTACGGGGAGCTTTCCTTCATTCGTCGGCGCTGAACTCCCGCAGCCACCGATGACTATTCCCATGGCCACACTCATTACACCTATCGCTACGCGTCGCCACCACGAAGTATTACACGTCTTCATACATTCCCTCCTACTTTTTACAGACATACAACACGATATGTATTATACACGATTTCCCCAAAACGTGTTTGAACACATGAACACCCGTCGACATATAATCTGCCTAATTGTCGACGGGTGTTCCTACTCTCTTTCGCAGTAAAGTCCAATCTATCTGTCGGTTCTACGATACCATCCCATCTACCGGACCGACAGTGGCAATACCTCTACGTTGTTTAACCTTCGTGTTTGCTTTCTTCCTCATGGGCCGGTAACGACCGATGGGCTATGGCAACGGCAATTTCATTAAGATGCAAAATACCTACGCCGGCGTAGATGGCTACGCTTAGATGCTCACGATAGCGAGCTACACCAATCTTACCGCCCACATTGAGACCGATGGCTTTCCGCTTCAATTGTTCCAATGCTTCCTGTGTAGCGCCGATAACGGCACCTTCCCCAATGTGATTGTCTGCTACAACGCGCTGCCGCTGAGCCGCCACTACGGCGTGCTCAATAATTTTAGGGATGGACGGTACAAATTGTCCGCCAAAATCAACGGCTACCGATCGAATGCCCTGCTCATGCAACTGTTTTCGCAATTCTTGCTCCGCCTCGCGTGATTCGGTAATGGCTAAGCGAAGTGCCGCCCGACCGATTGCAATACTGTTATACTCCATATATCTCCCGCCTTTATCGTTCCATCAATTGTTCTATCGTTTCTCACTCTACTCATTGCTACATAGAATTATTGTACACTGCCCACGCAAGACGATGCAAGCTGCATTTGAAAACAGCTACTGTACCGCCACAAACATAGATTTTACATCTACTTTTTTATTGGCATCCAACAAACCGGCTTGTACTAAAAAGTCTTGCGCTTTTTCCAAATCTTTAATATCTTCTTCCGTTACCTGCGGATTAAAATCATACCATGGTGCCATGGTAGCTACCTCTTTTTCGGTAAGCCCCGTTTCTTTCGCCGCCAGCGCATAGGCCTGTGTCGGATCCTTTTTGTATGCATCCACTACGCCATAATGAGTCGCCAAAAATCGTTTTACTAACTCCGGATGCTTGTCGAGAAAATCACCGCGCACGGCAATAACAATTGTCGCATTAAGCAGTCCCTGGGCATCGCGCACCACATGGGCACCGCTTTGCAATGCTTTAAGCGCCATCGGTCCTGCCAGCAAAGCTGCATCGGCACTGCCATTTTCCATAGCAGCCGCAGCTTGCGGAATACCACCGGACACAAAATTAACGTCACTAGCATCCATTCCTTTTTCGGCCAATGCCATCAACAGCAGCTGATGCAAATTAGTTCCCTTTGGTCCCATTACGGTTTTCCCTTTCAAATCGGACACCGATGTAATAGACGGATCCTTGGCAACAATAACGAATGCTTTCGGCGCACGGCTATACATGCTAACAATGCGTAAATCCACACCATTCGCCTTAGCCAAAATAGCCGAAGTTCCCCCCAACGCATTAGCAATATCAATATCGCCGGCGGCCATGGCTTCCGTCTGTTTCGGTCCTTCCGTAATCGTCGAATAGCCTACCTTTACCGCATCCTCGGCAAAAGCCTTTTCAAACAAACCTTCCTGCTTTTCCACAATCGACGGAATATTTAACGGTGCTTTCACATAGGTAAGGTGCACCTCCGCCGGCTTAGCCGTCTGTGTTCCCATCGTATCACTACCGCAACCGGAGATGAGAAGAGCTCCGGTCACACATAACAGCGCCATCAGTTTTCGTATTCTGTGTTTCATAACAAACCTCCTATATGCTGCAATATATCTCTCTTTAGCGGTTCCGTGCACGATGTATCGCGCCGTTTATCCCAAGGCAATGGATTGCGTATTTGCTTATGCTCACCATCGGGTCGCAAGCAAATGATGCTGTTTCCTAACAACAAGGCCTCATCCACATCATGTGTAACAAACATTACCGTCTTCTTCATTTGTGTTTGCCAACGATGCAACTCCTCCTGTAACTCGCGCCGGGTAAAATAATCCAATGCGCTAAAAGGCTCATCCATGAGAAGCATCGGCGTATTTGCGCACAACGCTCTACCAATGGCCACACGCTGTGCCATGCCGCCGGACAGCTCTGCCGGTAATCGCTCCGCTGCCGATGCTAACCCCAACTCCTGCAATAGCCGTTCTACCGTATTCGCCTGAACCGAGTGATTGCCATACTGTGCAAACGATATGTTCTCACGTACCGTCAGCCATGGCAATAAACGAGGTTCCTGAAAAACCATCGCCATCGTCGTCTCTTCCCAGCCTTCCTGCCACTCAATCCATCCCATTGAAGGTGGCTCCAGCCTAGCCAATAGTCGAAGTAATGTCGTCTTGCCACATCCGCTCTTGCCGACAACTGTGGTAATCGTACCCAAAGGAATCGCTGCCGTCAAAGGTGCCAATGCCGGCTGCAAATAGCCGGTATAGATTTTACCCAATCCTTGCAAACGTATCACCGGTATTCCTTCATGCAACTCCATCCTTGTCACCTCCCAGGTAACGATGCAACAATCGTTTTCCCAACTGTCGGCCCCCATAGTCCATGACACTACCGCACACACCGATGACCACTACACCGACAATTACACTGGCCGACTTTGCCATTGCCTGCGCATCCAGTACTAAATAACCAACACCCGATGCAGCTGCAATCATCTCTGCACCGATTAGTGAACGCCAACTATAACCAAGGCCTATACGCAATCCCGTGTACATGTATGGCACTGCATAGGGTAACCGAATGCGCCGAACACACTGCCATGAGGACAAACCGTATTGTCGTCCCATCTCAAGAAGCTTGGCATCCGTACATCGTACACCGGTTAACGCATTCAAAAAAATGGGATAGAACGTAGCTAAAAATACAACGGCGGTTTTAGAGGCTTCCCCGATACCCAGCCATAAAATAAGGAGCGGTAGCAATGCCAACGGCGGTACATGCCGAAAAAATTCGATAGTCCCACCCAATACACGATAGGCCGGTTCCCATAAGCCGATAACAATTGCCAAGGGAACGGCTGTAGCGGCAGCAAGTAAAAAACCGACGGCTACTCGTCCCAAACTAACACCGATATGTATTAGCAACGTACCATCGCGAAGCAGCTGCCATCCACTGTCAATAACATCCATCGGTGAAGGCAATACATAGGATGACCATCGACCACTATCCACCGCTATTTGCCAAAGAACAAGAATCCCTAGGGGCAATAACCACCGTACCCAAGCTTGTTTCATAGCGGAGTCCTCCTTTCTGCCTACTGTTGCACATCTGCATTAAGTATACCACATCATTGAGAATTATTCTCTTAATATTTAACGTATCAGTGGCTGCAACTATCATGACCTGCCATGATTTGTTGTTCATCGCTTGCGTTTCATTGCTACAATATTTTTGTTGCTCAACTACTTCAGTGTGTAGCGTTTGTGTTTCATCGCTACATTTTTCTTGGGGCTCTACAAGGATAGCTTCGCTACCTTTCTTTGTACTTTCTTTAGAGATGTCTAGTTTAGTTTTATTTAGTTTAAGTATGCGTTCGGGTAGGCGTTCGGGTAGACGTTCGGGTAGACGTTCGGCTGGGCGTTCGGCTGGGCGTTCGGATAAAAGTTCGCCTAAGCCATCTTTTTTATCTTCGGTTTTCAGAATACTTTGCCCCTCATTTTGCGAAATATTTTGATCTTTGTTTTGCAAATCACATTGATCTTTGTCTTGCAAAATACGTTGATCAGCATTACCTGCGTCCGCAACATCAACTTCTTCACTAATAACTTTTTCACTAACAACTTTTTCACTAACAGTACCTTTAGCATCTTCTTCAGCCAAATTAACTACGCCCGCAATATCAATTTCTTCGCTATCAATATCTTCGCTATCACTCATGTCCACAGCAATCGCAGCACTGTTGCCTGATAAAAAGC